>NC_015276.1:3653076-3957500 GCF_000192865.1 Marinomonas mediterranea MMB-1 | reverse complement strand
TAGGCAAAATGGCACCGTAACTTCGGGAGAAGGTGCGCCGGTTAGGGTGATGAGACTTGCTCTCTAAGCTTTGATCGGTCGAAGATACCAGGTGGCTGCGACTGTTTATTAAAAACACAGCACTCTGCAAACACGAAAGTGGACGTATAGGGTGTGACGCCTGCCCGGTGCTTGAAGGTTAATTGATGGGGTTAGCGTAAGCGAAGCTCTTGATCGAAGCCCAAGTAAACGGCGGCCGTAACTATAACGGTCCTAAGGTAGCGAAATTCCTTGTCGGGTAAGTTCCGACCTGCACGAATGGCGTAACGATGGCCACACTGTCTCCACCCGAGACTCAGTGAAATTGAAATCGCAGTGAAGATGCTGTGTATCCGCGGCTAGACGGAAAGACCCCGTGAACCTTTACTATAGCTTCACAGTGAACTTTGAACCTACTTGTGTAGGATAGGTGGGAGGCTTTGAAACTTGGACGCCAGTTCAAGCGGAGCCAATCTTGAAATACCACCCTGGTATGTTTGAGGTTCTAACTCAGGTCCCTTATCGGGATCGAGGACACTGTGTGGTGGGTAGTTTGACTGGGGCGGTCTCCTCCCAAAGAGTAACGGAGGAGCACGAAGGTGCGCTCAGCATGGTCGGAAATCATGCATAGAGTGTAAAGGCAAAAGCGCGCTTAACTGCGAGACAGACACGTCGAGCAGGTACGAAAGTAGGTCTTAGTGATCCGGTGGTTCTGTATGGAAGGGCCATCGCTCAACGGATAAAAGGTACTCCGGGGATAACAGGCTGATACCGCCCAAGAGTTCACATCGACGGCGGTGTTTGGCACCTCGATGTCGGCTCATCACATCCTGGGGCTGAAGCCGGTCCCAAGGGTATGGCTGTTCGCCATTTAAAGTGGTACGCGAGCTGGGTTTAGAACGTCGTGAGACAGTTCGGTCCCTATCTGCCGTGGACGTTTGAGATTTGAGAGGAGCTGCTCCTAGTACGAGAGGACCGGAGTGGACGAACCTCTGGTGTTCCGGTTGTCACGCCAGTGGCATTGCCGGGTAGCTATGTTCGGACGGGATAACCGCTGAAAGCATCTAAGCGGGAAGCCTCCCTCAAGATGAGATCTCACTGGAACTTTAAGTTCCCTAAAGAGCCGTTCGAGACTAGGACGTTGATAGGTTGGGTGTGTAAGGGTTGTGAGGCCTTGAGCTAACCAATACTAATTGCTCGTGAGGCTTGACCATATAACACCAAAGTGGTTTTGAGAAAGACTGCGAAGTGCATATGAATTTACGACGCTCTTGATAAGAGAGTGGGTTTGAAGTTTGATTAGAGTTATTTCAAAAAGCATTGTTAAAGCAACTGATTGCGTTGAGCGATTAAATCTATGAATTAGATTGAAAAAGCCAGCAGAATCAGTAAGATAAGCCAAGTAACGAACTTGTGTGTTTTGGGAAGAGATCAGAGAAACAATCGATCACCCAGAACGAACACATCCCAGTTTGCTTGACGATCACAGAGGCGTTGAACCACCTGATCCCATCCCGAACTCAGAAGTGAAAAGCGCCATCGCCGATGGTAGTGTGGGGGATCCCATGTGAGAGTAGGTCGTCGTCAAGCTTCTAATACAGAAAGCCCTGATCAGAAATGGTCAGGGCTTTTTCTGTTTCTG
Organism: Marinomonas mediterranea MMB-1; assembly: GCF_000192865.1. Lineage (NCBI taxonomy): Bacteria > Pseudomonadati > Pseudomonadota > Gammaproteobacteria > Oceanospirillales > Oceanospirillaceae > Marinomonas > Marinomonas mediterranea. The sequence continues at coordinate 3,955,840 of NC_015276.1, read as the reverse complement.
GACTGAACCAAACCTAATGAACGTCTGGAAAGGTCTTATACCCTCCCCTTACCAAGGGGAGGGGTCATACGGACTGGCTCATACAAAACCGACCACATCCTTTACACACCTCCAGTTTACCTAGCCGAAAAAATCAAATACTGAAAGATTCTGGGAAGCGCACTGCTAATCGCCTCAAGAGCTACCTGCGAACGTCTTCTAGACCCCCTCCCAACCTCCCCCTTAAGTAAGGGGGAGGAGCATACCGTCCCAATAAGTGTGTCTAACGAGGTGTTGTAAAAGTCGCCTCTCTCTCATTAAATGACATTGTTTCGACCAAAAAACAAACCATTTAACAAAAGAGAGACTATGAATCATTTAAAGCTAAACCAAACTCAGATACAAGCCGTTGTTGATCAACTCACATCACAACCCGACGGTGTGAACCGGTTGCTAGAGATAGCAATGAACAGTCTAATGAAGGCAGAGCGTAACGCCTATTTAGAGGCGGCACTAAAAGGCAATAAAGCCAACGGTTACCGTTCTGTGAGTGGCTATGGTGTGGGCGACTCACTATCTTTGCAAATTCCCAGAGATCGCTTGGGAGGCTTTAAACCAACCTTACTTAAGGTCATGAAAGATCAAGCAGACTCACTCAATGAGCTTTGCTTTGAGCTTTATGCAAAAGGATTGACCACCCGTGATATTGAGTCCATTACCGAAACAATATACGGACAACATCTGTCAAAAAGCCAAATATCCCGCATCACTTCCAGCTTATCAGAAGCCATGCAAGCGTTTAGAGAGCGTCCATTAGCTGAGTATTATCCTATCATTTATCTTGATGCAACCTTTGTAAAAACGAGGCGTGAACGAGTTTCCAGCGAAGCGTATTACATTGCCCTCGCGGTGTTGCCAGATATGACACGTGAGGTAATTGGTATCTACAATGCACCGACAGAATCAGCCAGCGTGTGGAATGAGATCTGCGTTGATTTAAAAAACAGAGGTCTTAAACAATCAGATTTGTTTGTTATCGATAACCTGACCGGATTAGACAGCACGCTTGAGACGCATTTCAAAGCGCCCATTCAAAAGTGTATTCTACACCTCAAGCGTTCTATCCTTAACAAAACGAAGAAGCAGCATCGTCCAGAAATGGTCTCGGATCTCAGTGACATTTTTCAGCTAGAGAATCGAGATGATACAAAAGATGCTCTCTTAAAAAGAGCCAAAGCCATTTCAATAAAGTGGCGGCGTTACTATCCGCATCTAAAGCGGCTAGAGGATGCTGATTGGTTATCTTATTATGCAACGTATCTTAGTTTTGAATATGATATCCGTAATATGATTTATACAACGAACTGGATAGAGCGTTTAAATAAAGCCTTCAAACGGACGTTGAAAATCCGAAATTCGATGCCTAGTGTCGAGTCGGTATTAACGCTTTTAAGCAAAGTGGCCATAGATATGAATAGTTCGACTTATCGTCACCCGGTTAGTCGTTTCCAGAAAAGCCACCTGTTTAAATAAAGAGTGAAGCAATGAAATGAGAGAATAGACACACTTTTTGGGACAGTACCGGGAGGAGAGCAGAAGACTATCATCTCTGGTGTATGCTCCCCTTTAATATCTGCTCAACAACAGGAAGCCGTGACGCAACAGACCGTCCTAGGTAAGTGTGTCGAAGCCTGAGATAAGTAACTCTTCGACCCAACTATTCCATTCGAGATCAATCGACATATTAATCCGTTCAACTGTACTATTGTTATGGACTGAATGCTTTTCACTGAGCTTTAAGTACCAAAGCTCTCCTGGTTGCATGTCAACTCTAGTGCCGTTAAGTAAGAACAGTGCTTCTTCAAATGAAAATATCGGAAGAGTAAGGCGTACTACTTCTTTATGCACTGCATCTAAAGTTGGGTCAGTGTGTTCTTTTAGTTCTGCGCCGGGTTCTAGTCTCATTAGACGTACACTTACGATAGGTGCTTTAAACTCAGAGAGAATGGATTGCAAATAAGGACAACCTTCAAGCATGTGTTCTGCTAGCCAGTTGTGATTTACCGGATCTCGAACATCTTTTGCGAGCATCACTGGCATATAATATATGTAGCTTTGTTGTCTGAGGCTAGAGGTGATCGTCGTGACGTCGTTTTTCAGACGCTGCACATCATAGTTTCGATTTAGTTTTACCCTATCAGGAAGATGTTCTATAGAAGGGTTATCATATACTTCTATCGTTCCAGCCATCATTAAAAGTCTCCATCTTGGTGATAAAAAATATAACTCACTGATCTACAATTGATTTTTTCTGACGTTTTTAGCCCTTCTTTTTACTATATCACCTTTGTCTTTGAATTTTTTTGCTGTTCCGTAAAATGATTTTTAATCAAATATTTGAAACATTGTTTTAAAACAATAGCATTTAGTTTCGTTAAAGGAGTTTGTATTTAGGAAGTTAAATAAAAAAGCGGAGCGACGGATGGAAAATTATCACAATTGGGTAAAAAGTACGCTATTTGTTGTGGGTGTGTGCGTTGGAACAAATGCAACGGCATCTGAAACAGTATCTTCGGAAAATGCTGACTTACATAATGTTGCTATTATGATGAGCGAGCCCATGATGCGTGTAGATGGAAGCTATCATGAACTGTTAGATGCGTACTACCTCAAGCCAGTCTACGGCGTTAATAATACAGTAATGGCGCCTTTAGAAGACATCTTAGATGAGTTAAATGGCGCTTATATTACCAATGGCAATCAAGTTAAAGTTGAACTGAATGAGCAAACGATTGAAATGTCGATAGATTCCAAGGTGGCGTTGGTTAATGGAAAGAGCATCGATATGCCTGTTGTACCTCAGAAAATAAACGGTGCTTTGTATTTACCGTTTAAATTTGTGTTTGAGCAATTAGGGGCCAAATACCATTGGGACGGAAAACGGAAAACGGAAAACGGAAAACGGAAAACGGGAAACGGAAAACGGGAAAGAGCCGTTGCAACCATGTTGCGACCAAAGAACTCTATGTTCGAGTACGAAAAAGGTTCAATTTCATTAAAAACGATATACGAAAAAGGCGATGATTGGTTTGCCAGCAAAGAAGCCAAACACGTTGCCAATGCAATGATAGAGAATCAAAATCCAGACGGAGGGTGGTTCAAAATAGGCAGTTCTGCAAGTCTTGCACAGGTTTATGATCGAGATAAGTTTCCGACGTATCGACAAAAGTCGACTATAGACAACGATGCGACTTACGTCCAAATTACGACGCTTATTAAAGTTTATGCTCAAACACATGATGAGTGTTACAAAGACAGCGCATTAAGAGGAATCGAGTATCTTATAAAAGGCCAATTGGATCACGGCGGATGGCCTCAATTCTTCCCGCAAACACGAGGTTATCACAGACATATCACGTTTAATGACGACGTAATATCAAATACGCTTACTGTATTGAGAGACGTTGTTGCCCAAAAAGAGGGTTATGAATTTGTTTCTAAACAATTAGCCGACCAAGCTAAAGTCGCCGTCGAGAAAGGTATTGCATTAATCTTGGATCGTCAGGTGGTTGTGAATGGTAAAAAAACGGGTTGGTGTGCACAGTATCATTATGAAACCCTCAACTGCGAAAAAGGCCGCTCGTTTGAACTCGCTGCGATCAGCGGTGGTGAGAGCGTCAAAGTCGTGAAATTCCTTACGTCTATCGAAAAACCGTCACCAGAAGTCGTTAACGCCATCAACGATGCCGTTGCGTTCCTTGAAAGTCAAAGTATCAAGAATAAAGCAATGGTCAAAGTAAGCGATCCTACCTTAGAGTTTGGTGTCGACCGTGTTGTAATAGACAAAGAGGGTGTCATGTCTTGGCCCCGTTTTATTGATACAGAGACACTTCAGCCTTTATTTTCGAATAGGCAAGGCGACCGCTTACGTCAATTTGATGATATAAGTTACGAACGTAGTATTAAATACAGTTGGCTAGTTACGTCTCCAAACACACTCATTAATGACCTATATCCTAAATGGCAAAAGAGCACACGTTCTAATATGCAGGCAGGTTTGCAAGAGCGAACTAAAAGAGTGAGGAAGGAACGTTAGACACTTTCTTCACTCTTTTAATACTCTGTTTCTACCTTGTTCTTTCGCTGCGTACATTAGGTCATCGGCCCGTTTTAATAGAGTGATTTGATCTTCGCGATCATCCCACTCAACAACACCTGCGCTGAAGCTTATTGGACCATGTTCCAAGTTTGCACTTGCGAGCCTGTTGAGCAATTCCACCGTTGCGTTAAAGGTTGGATCAATAGTCCCACTGATGAACAAGATAAATTCTTCCCCACCTTGTCTTATTCCTAATCCAGCGTAACTCTTTGCAGTATCTTTTAATAATTCCGAAAACGCACAGAGTACATGATCGCCATAGTTATGGCCGAAGTTGTCATTGATTGCTTTAAAACGATCAATGTCGATCAACGCGAGACTAAAAGGTTCTTCTGACTGTATATGAGATCGAATTTCTTTTTCGAGAACCAGGCGATTTTGAAGGCCAGTAAGAGGGTCTCGTTCTGCCATATCTTTAAGGCGAGCAGAGAACGAGTGAGCTTTGTTGCGTTCTGCTTTAAAGCGTTCTGCGTATACGCTGAGCATCCAGACGAAGTAGAACGATGCAAAGATAAAACCAATGGTCAAATCGACAGATCTAGCTACCTCCGTCGGATAGTGATAAACCAAATGAGGTTGAGTATGTTCAATCCAGATTAGCGTGATCGCATATAAAATGACCACCGCATGGACTATTGCTCTCAGCCACTTGGTTTCTCTGAACGCGAAGGAGAAGTAAAATAAAATAGCTAAAATCATGAAGTAGGTTGGTCCTGATGAACCACCATTGCCAAACCAATTGATTGGTATTACGGCGGACATGGTTAAAATCACCAAAGCCAATGAACCTGACCTATATTTTTCGTGCCATCTAGAGATGTACCACGCGAATACCATTAGCGTCGAAATAATGAACTTTGACAGCACCACGTACATTTCTGCATGTTGATAAAAATAATTGAATACGCCAGATATCAAATTGAGTAGCGCGATAGTGAGAAGAATAGCGTGATTAAAATATTCGTGATGATCGCTTTTATCACCTAGGCACCAAAACAGAACGCTGTGTTTTGAATAATTGTGTTTTGAGGTTGTCTGCACGTCTTAGCCCTTAACGTCAAAAATGAGAAAGCGTCTATACATAGTAGATGAAACACACTCAACTGACACACTATCTTGATTCGCAATCCTTGTAAGTCTCAGACTCAAAGCGACAAGCTCTGTCCATCAAATCGCATTAATTTTTCCGACAGTACTTACATGCATGTAAGCCGGTGGGTATGATTTGGCTAAAGGTTAATCATTTTTATTGGTTAACACGCGTGCAAATTAAGCGTATTCAGCGAGGGTAAAAATGAAAATAGCAATTTTGGGAGCGACCGGATTTGTAGGGCAAGCTGTGTTAGAGCAAGCATTAGCCGCAGGGTATGATGTCAAAGCACTAGTAAGAACACCTGAAAAATTGAAAACCAGTGCAGGCAACCTTGAAGTGGTTCAAGGCACGCTCGAAAACGCGGAGAAAGTAGCTGAAACATTGGAAGGTTGTGTTGCAGTCGTAAGTGCTGCAGGCGGTGTAAAAGGTTCTGACCAGTACAAAGCGTTTGAAACCATTACTCATATTTTGGTTTCTGAGATGAAGAAGGCAGGAATCAAAAAATTGGTTAGCATCAACGGCTCCGGTACTATTTTACCTAACGAGTATGTTGGATTTAAGCGTAAAGCGTTAAGTACTATTGTCGGTATCTTCCTGAAGCACATGAAAGACGCTAAGATTGCTGAAATGGATATTTTGCTAAAAGAAAAAGAAATTGATTGGATCAGTGTCAGAGCCAATTTAATTTTAAAAAAACCGCTTGTTGGTCATGTTCTGGCGGACGATCAAAAGATGCCAGGCGGCTCGATTACATTGCCTGATTTGGCTAAGTTCATGGTTGATCAGGTAAATAGCGATACTTGGGTTCATAAGGCGCCATTTGTTTCCATCGCCTAAGGAAAGTGTGAACAAGCCCACTGACTTCAGCGAGTGTCACTTATTGTTTAGGTCTAAGGTTCACGTTATCGAATAGTACTTTATGATTAAATTTTATATTTTCGCGATTTTTATTACCTGTTTCTGTGCATATGGCATTTGGCCAATACTAACGGCGATGATTGTTATGATGCTTGGTGAAGAAAAGCTAGTGGGCGTTATTGGGCTGGCTATTTACTCTGTAACCGCATTGATTCAATTGATGAGTATGATCATGGTTTTTAAACGCAGGAAGAAAGCGGCATTTGTATTTTTCGCTGCGATCTTTGTTCCTGTGTTATTCAGACTGTCTGATATTGCTCTTGAAGCGAGTGATGGTGGCACGGGTGTCTCGTGGAACGGCGTGACCGAAACGCTCCTGTTTCCCTTGCTGGCAGTGGGTGTTATTTTTATGAGCGACGCAAAGTATTATTTTGAACCTAAAATGGAAGACTGATCATGAGCAAATGTGGAAGTTGTCAAACACCTGTATCAATTAAAACGGTCTTTAGTGCGTTAACTCCTTTTTCACTTCGATGCTCTCAATGCAAAGAACCAATAAAAGTTGATTCAATAACAGGTGGTATCGCCGCTGTTATTATTCTTGTGGCGGTTTTAGCAGTCTTCGTCACTCAAAGAGGCGCTGATAATTTTTGGGTAGGCATTCTTTTGCCAACGCTCATTGGTGCAGAGTTATTGTATTTTATATTGATTAGAGCAGGGCTTGTGAGGATAAAAAAGACGACAGAAAACACTAACTAAATTGGTTAGCTCTGATCTTTTCTGTATTTTCCGATATTGCTGATATCTACAAAGGACTTCATGGGCCTTGGCCCATGAAGTCCTTTTATTTATTCGTTAAGGCTCACTGCTAAGCAACCCTCAATCAATTCTTTGAGCTGCTGTTTGATAAATGGCAGCTTGTTGTCATCGAGTTGGTAGCGGCCAGCTTTTTTCGCTTCTTCATCTAAGTAGGTTGCTTGAGAAAGCTCTAATTGGATTGCATGGATGCCTTTTTCAGGCTGGCCAAATTGTCGGGTGATGTAACCCCCTTTAAAGCGTCCATTGAGCACTTGAGTGTAATTAGGTCGCAGTATTTGGGTGACGACATTTGCAATCAAATCAGTACAGGATTGCCCTTCATTTGTTCCCCAATTAAAGTCTGGTAACAAGCCATCAAATAGCATGGGGACTTCTGCCGCGATACTGTGAGCATCGAATAGGATAGCGTAACCGAATTTCTCTTTTAGACGCTTCAGTTCTTGCTCAATTGTATTGTGGTATGGTTTCCAGATCTGTTCTTTGTAGGCGGCTTTTTGTGTCTCATTTAGCGCTTTATTTGGTTCAAAAACGGGCGCGTCTTCAAAGAGGATATCAGGGAATAGCCCAGTCGTTTTGGTTTGATAGAGCGGTTTGTCATCGTATGGGCGGTTTAAATCGATGACATAGCGTGAATAATTCGCTTTGATGCAACCGACTCCTAATGTTTCCAAAAAGTCGTACAGTTCGGGGATATACCAATCGGTGTCGGGCAGTTTACGTGCTTGTTCTGTTAAACCTGCTTCGACTTCAGATGTTAGCGCTAGTCCAGAGTGAGGCATACTGACTAAGATTGGCGTGTCGCTTTGGCGGAATTCAAACGCAGGCACACTTAGCGGCAACTGCTGATCTTTTTGTATTGTTTGATCGTTATGTGATGTCATTGTCTGATCGTTGTTTGGTGTCATAGTGTGTCGTTCCAAAATGGACAGGATGCATCAATGTTAGCTGATAATGCCGTTATAAACTCGATGCTTAACAAGGTTTCCACCCAACCAATAACTTAACTCTGCAGGTGAATCTATTTGCCAATGAACGAAGTTCGCCTGTTTTCCAATTTCAATAGATCCGACTTGGTGGTCTATATCGAGAGCTTTTGCCGCATGGATCGTCACGCCTGCCAGAGCTTCTTCAGGCGTCATGGCGAATAACGTGCATGCCATGTTCATCATAAGGCGCAGAGACAATGCAGGCGAGGTACCGGGGTTTGCGTCAGTTGCGATGGCCATCGGTACATTGTGTTTACGGAACCAATTAATCGGCGGCTTTTGAGTTTCTTTCAACACATAGAATGCGCCAGGTAGGATCACCGCGACCGTTCCAGAGGCGCTCATTGCCACGATGTCTTCTTCTGTCGCGTATTCAAGATGGTCTGCAGAGAGTGCTTTGTATTTTGCTGCGAGGCTTGAGCCTCCGAGTGACGAGAGTTGCTCCGCGTGTAATTTAACAGGTAATCCCAATGACGCTGCACACTCAAAATAGCGAGTCACTTGAGCGGGGGAAAAGCCAATGCCCTCGCAAAATGCATCTACTGCGTCGGCCAAACCGAGTTCTGCAATTTCTGGTAATACCTCGTCGCATAGATAGTCGATGTATCCGTCTGCATTGTCTTTAAATTCAGGAGGAAGTGCATGTGCTGCGAGACAGGTGGTTTTTATGTCCACAGCATTTGAGCCTTCAAGGGATCTTGCTGCTTGAAGCATCGCGACTTCACTCGCTGTATTGAGACCATAACCAGATTTGATCTCTACGCTGGTGACGCCATCCGCCATTAAACTTTCAAGGCGACGTTGCGCTGATTCTGTTAGTTCTGACAAGGTTGCGTTTCGTGTGTCTCTGACAGAAGAAACGATACCGCCGCCTGCTTTGGCTATGTCTTCATAGTTCGCGCCGTTTAGGCGCATTTCAAACTCGTTCGCTCTGTTACCACCAAAAACGATGTGGGTATGGCAATCCACAAGACCGGGCGTAATCCATCCGCCTTCTAGATCCATTTCTTGATCGGCTTGATAGTTTGGTAAATCAGAGCGCTTGCCAACCCAATCAATCTTGCCATCCAATACCGCCATCGCTGCGTCTTCGATAACAGAGTATTGACCGTTTTCCATAGTAGCGATGTTCATCCCATACCAAAGGCTGTCGCAATGGCGCGGTTGGAGAGAGTTCGTTGGCATGTTTTATTTCACTTCTTTGTATTGATGTCAGGCCCAGCCAACATTCTTACCTAATGGAATATTGGCTGGGATAGCGCTTATTAAATACCGAGCAGCCATTAAAGACTAGGCAGTAATCCTGTCGGCATTGTGTCGTTATGAGCGGCTTCTTGGATCAAGTTAGTTGCTTTTTCGATATCGGCCGCGAAGTAACGGTCTTTGTCGTAAAAAGGAACACGAGTTCGCAATGTTGCTTTTGCTTGCTCAAGCGTCTCAGAGGTTTTCAGTGGCGCGCGGAAGTCTAAACCTTGCGCTGAAGCCAAGAGTTCTACTGCCAATATGCCGCGTGTATTTTCCGACATGTCTTTCAAGCGACGCGCTGCGAAGGTCGCCATAGAGACATGGTCTTCCTGATTTGCAGACGTTGGTAAGCTATCGACAGACGCAGGGTGCGCGAAGGTTTTGTTTTCACTCGCCAAAGCCGCTGATGTAACTTGAGCAATCATGAAACCAGAGTTCACACCGCCGTTGTCCACCAAAAATGGCGGAAGTTTGCTTAAGTTGCTGTCGATAAGCAAAGCCATACGACGTTCCGATAGACTGCCAATTTCAGCAATGGCAATGGCCAGATTGTCAGCGACCATCGCGACTGGCTCGGCGTGGAAGTTACCACCAGAGATAATGTCTCCATCATCTGCAAAGACCAATGGGTTGTCGGATACAGAGTTTGCTTCAACACGCAGTACTTTTGCAGCATTGCGAATTTGCTCAAGACATGCCCCCATGACTTGTGGCTGACAACGAAGCGAGTACGGATCTTGTACTTTTTCACAACCAACATGGGAGTTTCCGATGTCGCTGCTTTCCCCTAAAAGATGTCGATACGCGGCGGCAACGTCAATTTGTGTTTGATGACCACGAACCTGATGAATACGATCATCAAATGGTCGTCGGCTACCTAACGCAGCTTCGACAGACAGCGCACCACAGGTAATGGCCGTAGCAAATAGATCTTCTGCTTCAAATAAGCCTTCTAGAGCGAACGCAGTTGAAGCTTGCGTACCATTTAGTAATGCAAGTCCTTCTTTTGGCGCAAGCGTTATTGGCTCTAAGCCTGCAACTGCAAGTGCCGCTTGGCCCGAAATAATTTCGCCTTTATAGCGGGCTTGTCCCTCGCCAAGTAATACCGCACTCATGTGAGCAAGAGGCGCAAGGTCACCGGATGCACCTACTGACCCTTTTTGAGGGATGCAAGGGTAGACTTCTTTGTTGATCAAGGTAATAAGTGCTTGAATAACGTACAGACGAATACCTGAAAAGCCACGGGCAAGGCTGTTTACTTTCAGAGCCATGACCATTTTTACGGTCGCATCGTCCATTAACTTTCCAGTGCCAGCGGCGTGAGAAAGGACAATGCTGCGTTGCAGTTCTTCAAGGTCTTCTTCAGCGATTCGAGTGTTCGCCAACAAGCCAAATCCTGTATTGATACCGTAAACGGTGCGGTCTTCGCGGATGATATCGTCTACGACTTTTGTACTGGCTTCGATGCCTGAAAAGGCGCTTTCATCCAACGTAATTTTTACATCGTTACGACTAATTTGACGCAGATCGGAAAGAGTCAATTGGCCGGGTTTTAAAGTGAATTCAAACATAGTGTCTCTCTAGCCGTTCTATTATTTAGTCAACATGGGTAAGTGTAGGCCTTTCTCTTTCGCGCAATCGATCGCGATGTCATAGCCTGCGTCAGCGTGACGCATAACGCCGGTCGCTGGATCGTTATTAAGAACGCGCGCAATGCGCTCTGCTGCTTCATCGGTGCCGTCACATACAATAACGACACCAGAGTGTTGTGAGAACCCCATACCGACGCCGCCGCCGTGGTGAAGCGATACCCATGTCGCGCCTGATGCTGTGTTTAACAAAGCATTGAGAAGAGGCCAGTCTGAGACCGCATCAGAGCCGTCTTTCATGCCTTCTGTTTCGCGGTTTGGACTAGACACCGAACCTGAATCCAAATGGTCGCGTCCAATCACAACTGGAGCAGACAGTTCGCCGCTGCGTACCATCTCATTAAACGCTAGACCAAGTTTCGCACGCAGTCCAAGGCCAACCCAACAAATACGAGCAGGCAGCCCTTGGAATTGAATACGCTCACGAGCCATGTCTAACCAGTTATGTAGATGAGCATCATCAGGAATCAACTCTTTTACTTTGGCATCTGTTTTGTAAATGTCTTCTGGGTTACCAGAGAGCGCAGCCCAGCGGAAAGGACCAATGCCACGGCAGAACAGCGGACGAATATAAGCTGGTACGAAACCAGGGAAGTCAAAGGCATTTTCGACCCCTTCTTCCATGGCCATTTGGCGAATATTATTGCCGTAATCGAAGGTTGGGACGCCCATTTTCTGGAATGCCAACATGGCTTCTACGTGGGTTGCCATGGTTTTTTTCGCTGCTGTCACTGTTAGAGCAGGGTTGTTTTGAGCGTTTTCTCTGTATTCTTCCCAGCTCATTCCATGTGGAAGGTAGCCATTTAGTGGGTCGTGAGCAGAGGTTTGGTCAGTGACCATATCGGGACGAACGCCACGTTTAACCAATTCAGGAAGAATGTCAGCCGCGTTGCCACATAACGCAATAGAAATGGCTTTTCCTTCGCTTGTATAACGCTTAATACGCTCGAGTGCATCATCAATACTGGTTGCTTGCTCGTCTACATAGCCAGTGCGTAGACGAAAATCGATACGGCTTTGCTGACATTCGATGTTTAGGGAACATGCGCCTGCTAATGTTGCTGCTAACGGCTGCGCGCCGCCCATACCACCAAGGCCTGCCGTTAAAATCCAACGTCCCGTTAAGCTGCCATCGTAGTGTTGGCGACCTGCTTCAACAAACGTTTCATAGGTACCTTGAACAATGCCTTGACTGCCGATGTAGATCCAAGAACCGGCGGTCATTTGGCCGTACATCGCTAAGCCTTTTGCATCTAACTCATTAAAGTGCTCCCAGTTAGCCCAATGTGGTACAAGGTTTGAGTTGGCGATGAGCACTCGAGGTGCGTTCTCATGAGTTTTGAATACGCCGACAGGTTTACCTGATTGGACCAAAAGAGTTTCATCTGTTTCTAACTCTTTTAGTGTTTCGACGATTTTGTCATAGCATTCCCAATCACGCGCTGCGCGACCGATCCCACCATAAACCACTAATTCTTCTGGGTTCTCCGCAACATCTGGATCAAGGTTGTTCATCAGCATGCGCAGTGGCGCTTCAGTTAACCAGCTTTTTGTGTTGAGTTCTGTGCCACGAGGTGCTCGAACCTCGCCTTTACGATAACGATTTTGAGTCATGATGGGACTACCTCCAAACTTAAATATATAAACATGTATATACAACTTAATTTAAACATAATGGGATTTTTCAAAACGTGCAAGCATTTTTTGAGTTCTTATGTTTGTTTGGTTCGTTATTGATCCAGACTTTTTCTGTCTAGCTTAACCGCTTTCTCTTTGGATCAGACTTGTTTCTCTTAGTTTGAGAAATGTCCGAATAGCTGGAAGCGGCTGCCAGGGTGCAGTAAGCGCGCGGTGGTAACGATTTGATCTGATGACCACGTTCGACGCTTAATTTGTAAGCAGGGTTCGGTGGCATCGACGTTTAGCAACTCGCACTCTTCTTGAGTCGGTAGCACGGCTTCAACAAGATGTTCTCCCTCTGTCATAGGTGCCGCCTTCATAAGGTAAACATAGGGTGTTTGTTTCGTATAGTCCTGGTTTCCGTATTCTGGCGCTAAGTGAGCATTCACTACACGCTCTTCCAGCTGAATGGGAAGGTCGTTTTCAAAGTGTAGGATAACGGAACAAAATATCTCTTGGTTCGCTCGCATACCTAGGTTTACGGCTTCTTCCATAGTGGCCTTGCGACGTTCAAGAAGAATTTTTTCTGCACGATAGACGCCACCTCTCGAAGCTACTTCTTCTGAAATGTTATGTACTTCAAACAGTGCTGAGTGTGCTTTTTGAGGAGCGACAAAGGTTCCTAGTCCTTGCTGGCGAGTTAGGATGCCTTCAGCGGTTAACTCTCTAAGAGCGCGGTTGACGGTCATACGACTGACGCCAATAGCGGTCACCATTTCGGCTTCAGAAGGCACTCTTTGGTTTGCCTGCCACTCACCTGATGCGATCTTATGTGCAATGGCTTGTTTTAGTCGTGCATAGATGGGTTGGGGCGTATCTGGAATATGTGCAAATAGATCATGTAGTAACGGGTTGATGGTTTTAGACACGCTGTATCCTTGTAAGCCGTTTCAGGGGAAGTGCAAATTATACCCTTTACACTTGTATTTAAAAAGTTTAACTTGTATATACAAATTTTGTTTTTATTTAGTTTCGTTTTTCCTAATTTAGTTTCAATGTATCGGTATCTTCAGGGCAGCCCCATGACACAGTTTTTTGCAAAAAGAGCGTATGTTTCACTATCTAATACCAATGATGTTTATCAATGGAAAAATGACGTTGCCTTTACGGTGGAGCAGGGGAAGATAACCGCTATTGAGGTCGACGTAGAAAAAAACGATTCTATGAAGGTTTTAGAGGGGCCGGTTTTGCCGACCGCCTCTAATTTACATTCCCATGCCTTCCAACGTCTGATGGCCGGAATGGCTGAAGTCGCGCTGAATCCAGAGGACAGTTTTTGGAGTTGGCGCGATGTTATGTATAAAACCGTCTCGACCTTATTGCCAGAAGAGGTGGAAGTCATCGCCAGTAAGCTCTATATCGAATTGCTAAAAGGCGGCTTTACGCAAGTGGGTGAGTTTCATTATGTTCATAATGTCCCTGAAGGCGGCGCTTACCCAGAAAGCACTTGCTTAGGCGAAGCCATTCTTAGAGCGGGAGACCGTACTAAGATGGGAGTGACCTTGTTGCCAGCGCTATATCAATATGCAGGTTTTGGTGAGCTGCCTCCTAATGACGGTCAAGTGCGCTTTGTTCAATCGACTGACGCTTATATTGATCAATACCGAGCTTACCAGCATTTAATAAAGGATTCGGATAGGCATCGCTTAGGCATTTGCTTTCATTCTTTGCGAGCGACCAACTTTAATGCGATGAAGCAAGTGCTTGGTACATTAGATGGCGGCCAGCCTATCCATATTCACATAGCCGAGCAAACTAAAGAGGTTGAAGACTGTTTAGACTATTCGGGTCGTCGTCCGGTTGAGTGGTTGTTATCTGAATTTGACGTAAATGCTCAGTGGTGTTTGATCCATGCGACCCACCTTAATGAAACAGAAGTAGAGGGCATAGCGAACAGTGGCGCTTCTGTTGGGATCTGTACGACGACAGAGGCAAACCTTGGGGACGGCTTTTTTCCTGCAACCGAATACGAAGCGGCTGGTGGCGTATGGGGAGTCGGGTCTGACAGCCATGTGAGTACGTCTTTGCAAGAAGAATTGCGATGGCTGGAGTACGGACAACGCTTACAGCATCAAAAACGCAATCGCTTGTATGGCGAATCTCAGCCTTATATCGGCGATCATTTGTTTGCTATGTCGAAGCGAGGTGGCGATCAAGCGTGTGGAGTGCAGACTGGCCTTTCGATAGGGGCCAGAGCGGACTTCATGGTGTGGTCGACAGCGGAGCCATTTGTAAGTGCAAGTCAGTCTAAGGACTTGTTGAATCGTTGGCTGTTTGGGCTTAGCTCAAATGTTATTAAAGATGTCTATGTTGCTGGAGAGTGTGTCATCGATAATTACCAGCATGAGCTTGATGGCCGTATAAATGACGCATTCAACGAGATTGTTGCTAGGCGCTTTAGGTAAATTTCTTTCATGGCGTCGCTAGCATTTAAAAACCTTCCTGCATTAATATTGTATCTTTACGGCATGAAGACGAGAACAAAGTTCTAGTTAGAAAATAAGGAAGGCTATGCGAGCGTCATTAAGGGAAAAAGTGATACAAGTATGCGAGAAGAAAATCGCACAAAAAGGAGAGACGGTAGGTGTGTCATTCTACGCATTCTTTGCGAATAAGAATGACGATCCCGCTTTATTAATGGAAGCGGCGACATGGTGGATTCAGACTCATAAGTTGGACCACTTCGAAAAGGCGAAAAAAATTCTAACGCTTGTGGGCGAAAGGGAGCAACTGTAGATGGTTACTTGTTATGTAAAGTATGTCGTTGATCCATATAAACTGGACGAGTTTGAAACCTATGCAAAACTGTGGATACCGCTTGTGAATAAATTTGGCGGACATCATAGCGGCTATTTTCTACCTTCTGAAGGCGCAAGCAACATTGCTTTGGCGCTGTTTAGCTTCCCAAGCCTCGCGGAGTACGAGCGATACCGTACAGACTCAATGCAAGATGCGCAGTGCATTGCCGCATTTGAATACGCTGAAAAGACAAAATGTATTATCAGCTATGAGCGCAGCTTCTTCAGGCCAGTTTTTGAGTAATGAACTCAATCCAATTTTTTGAGTTTGTTTGTTGAGTTTTCAATCAGCTCATCGGTTAGTTTTACAGTAGCAATCACCTGACTGTAATCATCAGGGTCACGTTGTATGCTAAAGCCTAAGCGTTTACAAAACTCGATCATGTGAACGTTTTCGGAGAGTACGATACCTTTCATAATGCGTAAGCCTTTATCGTTAGCAATGATAAAGAGTTTTCTCATTAGGTAAGAAGCGAGGCCTAGCCCTTGATAATCATCGCCGATGACAACGGCAAATTCGCAACTCTTGTCGTCAAAGTTATCAATGTAACGTGCGGCGCCAATCAGCTTACTTTCGTTGTTTTGCTCTATTACTGCGAGTAACGCCATTTCTCGGTCGTAATCAATGTGAGTCATGTTGGCTAACATTTTAGGTGTGAGTTCGGATATGTTGGCAATAAATCGGAAATAGCGACTTTCGTGTGACAAGTTCTTAACAAATTCGGCCATCATCCATGCGTCTCTGGGTAACACAGGACGAATCGTGGTGGTCGTGGTTGAATTGAGTTTGGCCTCTGACAGCCATTGTCGAGGGTAAGGCTGAATAGCTAGATGCTCATAGCGACGTAAGTCGGGCCGTGGTGTGATGGAAGCGCTGGCGTTAGTACTGATACTACCGTCTTCGTGAATTGCAACCTCCATCAAATGCAGCTCTAAAAGTTCGGGTAATTCACATACCATGCTGGAGAGGTTACGTAGTAAGGCTTCCAGTTCAAAGCATTCGGTATTGGGAAGTGCTCTGGCAATGAGGTCTTTCGCCAGTATGGTGTTCAAAGGCGGTAAACCGACGGCTTCAACGTATTTGGAAGAGTGATGGCTACCGCCAAACGATAGAGCAATAACAGGACCAAAAGTGGCGTCTTGAAACACGCGTAAGCTAATCGGAGTGCTGAGAAGGCTGTGCTGAGGTGAGGGTGATATCGCGATATGGAACAACGTGAATAAGTGCTCTAGGTCACGATGGCTTAAATCGGTCATGCCCTGAGTAAGCCTTTCTTGAATATGCTGACGCGCTTGATTGACATCCACTTGGAAGCGAAAGGCGTGGCTGTCTGGAGATTGCTTCGCGAGCTTCTGGTTACGTTGAAAGAGCTCAAGAAATTGATAACCTTCAATTGCGGTTTCTGGTGTTCTAAAGGTTGGAATGCTTGCTTCATTAATACGGGTTCTTAGATCAACGATGTGCCCGCCTCCCATAAGACAGACCATAACGAGCTTGCGCTGTTTTTTGTGTAACTGAACGACCTGCTCTTGCAATGACTGTAAGTCAATTAAAGCGGTTGGACTGAGCATGAGTAACACGGCACCGCAGTGATGATCGGACAACGCCGTCTCTGCAAGGTCAATAAACAGATCCGTTGGGCAGCTTGCCCAAACAGTTGTGACAGAGCCAATACTGCCTCGGTTGTCCATTACGCTTTCAAGGCGAGTTTGTAGCTCAAGAGAGGGCGTCAGCAAATCGACATTCAGTTCTTGTGCTTTTTGGGCGGCCAGCTCTCCTGGACCCGCACCATTACCTATGATGATCAAAGAGCCTTCTTGAACGCGGCGGGCGTTGGTCATAACCGACGCAGCGGCGACTAAGTCATTTAGGCGGTGTCCTCGAACGGCACCGGTTCGACTCAGTGCGGCATCCAACACTCGATCGTCTGCACCGAGTGAATGCTCTGTTACAACAGCGACGGGCTTTGAGCGGCTGGTGGAACGCAAACTACTGAGAAACCGAGTCGGGTTCCCGACATTTTGAATGTACATAAGGATGGATTGCGTTTGAAAATCGTTGGAAAGGTAGTCCATGACTTGATGCGGCATAACGTCAATAGGTGTCCCCGTTGCCACCACATGTGAAAAGCCAATTCCTTGCCACGTTGCCCAGTCCACCACAGCGCTGGCTATCGTGCCTGATTGTGATAGAAGTGCGAGCCTTCCAGAGATGGGGCTGGTCAGCCCAAGCCACGCGTTAAAGCCTCTCGAAGGCGTGCAAACCCCGAAGCTATTGGGGCCCAGAAGGCGCATGTTATAACGTCGTAACAAGCGTTGAATATGAGCAGGAGAATCAGGGACCCAAGTGAGCATAAGTAGTGCGTTAATACCCGCCTCACTGCATTCCTTTATGGTGTTTTCTAACGATTTATCTAGTTGGCTGCACAGGATGGCAAGTGTGTCCGAAGTGTTAGAGCCTTGTGAGCTTAAAGCACTCAGCGATTCTGAATGGGGATAACTTGTTAGGTTATCCCCATTGGGGAGACAGCCGACAAGGGTAATCTTGTTAAAGGATTTTCGTTTGTCAGTTGACGGCGCACAAAGGTGTGACAGCAAGGCGAGCATTAGCGGATCATTGGGGTTCTTTCCCGTCAGAGCAATAACAGAGTGTGGTGAGAAAAGTGTGTGTAGCGCATGTTGAGTCATAGAGTTCTTTGCCGTCAGGTTAGCTAACTTGGTTTGTTTATTGTGCAACGAAAATACAGAAAGCGGACAATAATAATGAATAGACTTTAGTAGAATAGGACAGCATCACCTAAATATGCTTTGATAAACCGCAAGAATAACGATAAAAATACAACAAAATAGGTTGAGACGCGCGTAATGACCACGGCTTATCTGTCACATTATAAATGTGAAAAACACAAAATAGACCCAGAGCACCCCGAGTCCCCCTTTCGGCTAGGGGCGATTCAAGACAGGCTTATTTCAGGCCAACTGCTTGATTACTTAACCCTCATTGATGCGCAAGCGGTTGAGTTAGAACACCTTTACGACACGCACAGTCGCAATTACGTCGACCACATTATCAGCAGTGCGCCACTGGAAGGCATGATAGAGCTCGACGCAGAAACAGTCATGACCCCGCACTCACTTAACGCAGCGCTTTATGCCGCGGGCGCCGTTGTGCAAGCAGTGGATCTAGTGATGGATAAAAAAGTCGAGAATGCGTTCTGTGCCGTACGCCCGCCAGGTCATCATGCGGAGTACGCTAAAAGTATGGGCTTTTGCTTTTTTAATAATGTCGCCGTCGGGGCGCAATATGCGATCACACATCATGGGCTAGAGCGCATCGCGATCGTGGACTTTGATGTTCATCACGGCAATGGTACTGAAGACATCTTTCAAGGGAATCGTAACGTGCTGTTCGCTTCTAGTTACCAGCACCCATTTTACCCTTACAGTGATCCGGGGGAATCGCACGATAATATTATCCACATTCCCCTGGAAGCGGGAACAAATGGCGAAACCTTTCGTATGGCTATGAGCAATCAGCTGCTTTCTGCATTGGATGCTTTTCGTCCCGAGTTGATTATGATTTCAGCGGGTTTTGACGCACACAAAGAAGACTCATTGGGGCAGTTGCGATTAGGGGCGGACGACTATGCTTGGATAACCGACCAGCTGGTGGTCGCGGCAGACAAACATTGCGACGGTAAAATTGTCTCTGTACTGGAAGGGGGGTATCACCTCGATGCTTTAGGCAGAGCGGCGTTTCAGCACATTCGTAGTCTAATGAAGCTACGTTAAAGCAAAGTCATCCTGCTTCTGTTGGCTTTCAGAATAGCTGGTTTTAGTCTTTATAAATTGCTGTAATTCTTCTATTTTCATCGGTTTTGCGAACAGCCAGCCCTGACCAATGGCGTTCTTGTTTTGGGACACAATGTAGTCAGCTTGCTCTTTGCTCTCAATCCCTTCAAAAACTGTTTGAAGTTCAAGGTTTTCAACCAGTTTAAAAATAGCGCTCAGCATGTTTTGGTTAGTGGTGTTCTTGCCAATTGATTGAGTAAATATTTTGTCTACCTTGATCTCCGCGGCTTTTATTTTACTTAACCAAGACAGGTTCGCGTAGCCAGTGCCAAAATCGTCTAAGGAGATTCGATAGCCGTGAGATACAAATCGGTC
Source organism: Marinomonas mediterranea MMB-1 (assembly GCF_000192865.1). NCBI lineage: Bacteria > Pseudomonadati > Pseudomonadota > Gammaproteobacteria > Oceanospirillales > Oceanospirillaceae > Marinomonas > Marinomonas mediterranea. Next base: position 3,936,407 of record NC_015276.1, on the reverse strand, counting down.
TACGGATTGCTCTATTTGATCGAATCCTACCGCGGATCTTTCGGTTATTTCGAATATTAGTCGGTGCTTTGCAATGCCTTGTTGAGAACGCTGAAGATCGATGAACTCCAGAAGACTTTCATCTGATAAATCGGCCATTGATAAGTTAATGCTGAGGTGCAAACTTGAATCATTTTTCAACAGTTCACCTGCTTCTTGCAGCGACTTCTCGATAACGAGGCGAGATAAGAGCGGCATCAACTGATATTGCTCTGCAACGGTTACAAACTCGTCCGGTGGCACAGTACCAAAATGTTCATCTTGCCACCGTACCAGTGCTTCGATTCCTGTGATTCGCTCATCCTGTAAGTTAACTTTGGGCTGAAAAACAACAAACAGAGACTTATGTAAAAGAGCTCGTTTCAGTCGGCTTTGCATCGAGTTTCGAGTGTTGTAGATGGTGTTCAACAGTTGAAATAGCCCGCCTGAAATTAAGACGGCAATCACGCTCAGAAAACCAAGGAAAAAATCACTTTGCGCCCACAGGCCACTTTTCTTTTTGAAGGCCCAAACGCAGATGCTGTTATCTTTTAAGCAGGTATGTATCGCGAGTTGATGGAAGTTGGTGGATTTCACTTTTTCCATTAACTCATTTGAACTGAGGTCTCCGACAACTTGAAATACATACTGACCATCTGCTGTTGCAATGGCTAAATCCGTGTGGGGCGGCTTCAGTAAATTTTGCTCATAAGACGTCGGCGCTAATACGACGATCGTGTTTTTGTACGCTAGCAAATTGACTCGTACATTGTCACGAAACATATCATTGACGTTGCGCCAGTGTTTGGAGCCACTCGGCCAGCTTTTAGTGGGAGTGGGAAGTTGGACTGGTGTGGTTAGCTTGCCCCATCCTGCGGTACAAGCGACATCGTCGTTTACAATGCGTCCGACATCTTTAATGTACTTGTGTGACCACAAGTATTCTCGCAGGAATGTAATGTCATCGTCAGAGCAGAGGTTGTCTATTGATACGATTGGTTTGCTAAGTATCTGACCAATATCGTCTTTTTTATATTGAATGTTTTGTAAGATAGAGTTGGAGTAACGGTTAAGCCCGTTTTTCTCTGAATGTTGCAGCATGAAGTGTGACAACGAAAAGGTGATGAGCGTCGACACAGCACAACTGACGATTATTATGAGTGATTTTCTAGAGTAGAGCTTTTGGCTTAACACAAACAACTTATGACGCGATTTAGCAAGGACCATCCATATTTACCTTGGGTACTCGCTTATGGATTTACGTCATTAGGCGTAAAAGCTATAACCCTATCAATTCAAAGTGTAATTTAGTGTATATATTTTACTCATAATAGCCTTGTAACAACTTATAAATATACAAAAACACACATAAAAGGATGAAGTGTCTAAAATATGGTTAAAATAAAGTAATAAAAGTGTATATATGTGAGTAGTGCTTCAATAAAACCTAGTTTGATTAGGTTTTACTAACATCTTGTTTACAAATTGGATAGGGTTTAGCTTAATCTGCTTAAACTTTAAGTATCGGTTTTCGTGCTTTGTTCATGCCCTGTGTTTAGCGCGAGCGACATGGTACTTATTGGCTTAAACACTGCCTTCTTTTTCAACCACTAATATTCTGGCTTCGCCAAGTGGGGTAGCAACATGCTCCGTTCCAACCGAAGCAAAGAAGATATCGCCAGTATTCAGTTGTGTCGTTTGGATTGTTGACCCTTCTTTGTATTGCATTTCTACCTGCCCATCTAACACGACAAATACCTCTTCTCCGTCGTTTACATGCCACTTGTAAGCTTGATCGGTCCAATGAAGGCGAGTGGTAATACCTTGCATATTGGCAATATCAATGGCTTTCCACGCTTTATCGGCTGTAAATTCTTTCGAACGAATTATTTTCATCAATCTACCTTTGTGTTCATATCAACTGTTTTTGCATTCACTGCCTGTGCATCGAGTGAATGAATGGGAATCTTGGGGCGAAAAAGTACGACTTGATTGCAAAGAACACAAGGAGTTGACGGCTAAAGCGTCAATGTGTCGAAATAACCTACAATCTGTCGATGCAATCAATCAAATTGCATCAAGATCAAGGCGTAAGCGTAAAGCGCTGCGCATACACACAATGCACATAGCGCAATACGATTAAAAAGCGGCGGCAGCTTTTTATAGTGCTTCGAAAGCGTCATTAACATGCGATGGTTTTCGAGTAATGGCAAACTGGTAAGCATCATTAAAAGACCCGAAATAAACGCCGCGTTTCCCCAATAGTCGCCTAAGTTCTGAAAGCCATACCAGCCTGTATTCCATAGACCCGCTAACAAGGTTATAACGGCTAACTCGGTTTTGTGTGGATCGAGTTTCCGCTTTAGTGGTGTTCGGATGGACATAAGTAAAATCAGAATCATGCAAACACAAACGACAATTCCCATAGAAACGCTCCTAGATAGTTTCATAAGATGAGACCTTTTGCCGACGACAGAGCGCTTCAGTCGCGACGTCATGCAAAGGTCTCACAATAAATGTATTTGCATTTGACGAGCGCAAGCCTACATTTGTTACTAACATCAACCGAGATATCTTGTTCTCAGTTGGCCTAGAGTTTGCTGATAACATGACTTACACATAAACCTCTAACAGGTCCTTTAAGTGTGTCCTTCAAGCCGATTCTTACAACAGAATAGGACACCTTAACCAATAGGCGTTAATCAGGGAGTAGAAGATGAATAGACAGACCTTTTCGAGTTCACTTACCGCACTGTGTGCAATGTTTGCCGTAAATAATGACGCTTGGGCAAATCAAGCCGCTGATGCTGTCGCACCAGAACACAGCAGTGGCTTTCATTCAACGCAACTTAATATCTCAAATGACTGGATGGTCACAGCGGCTAACCCAACAGCGAGCCAAGCTGGGGCTGACGTTATTCAAAAAGGTGGCAGTGCGATTGACGCCATGGTGGCAATTCAATTGATGCTCGGTCTTGTGGAGCCGCAATCTTCTGGTATCGGTGGTGGCGCATTTTTAGTCTACTGGGATGCAAACGCCAACAAATTGACAACCTTTGATGGGCGGGAAACCGCACCTCAGGCCGCGACGCCGCGTCTTTTTCAAAATGAAAATGGCGAACCGTTGAAATTTTACGATGCAGTGGTTGGGGGGCGTTCAGTCGGTACGCCCGGTACCTTAAAGTTATTGTGGGACACTCACCAAAAGTACGGAAAACTCGCGTGGTCGGATCTCATTGAACCCATTGCGAAACGTGCGGAATCGGGATTCGAAATCAGTCCTAGACTCGCGACGCTCATTACTAAAGATAGTAAGCGCCTATCTCGTTTCCCCGAAACCAAAGCCTACTTCTTTGATGAAAAGGGCGAGCCAAAAAAACAGGGTACATTGCTTAAGAACCCTGACTACGCGGCAACCTTGAGGCGCATCGCGGCGGACGGAGCCGATGCGTTTTATAAAGGCGAAATTGCACAAGATATCATCGAGACCGTTCAGGGCGCACCGGGAAATCCTGGCGTATTGTCTCAAATCGATTTCGACAGCTATCAAATAAAAGAGCGCTCCCCTGTGTGCGTTGCCTATCAGCAATACGATGTGTGCGGCATGGGACCTCCTAGTTCTGGCGCGCTCACCGTCGGACAAATTTTAGGCTTAACTTCTGCGTTTCCCTTAAATGAGTGGGGGCCAGATGCAGCCGAATCTTGGCAAGTATTGGGAGATGCGTCGCGTCTCGCATTCGCTGACCGAGGTCGTTATATGGCAGATGAAGACTATGTGCCCATGCCAACCGCAGGCTTGCTCGACAAAAACTACTTAGCGAACCGCGCCAATCTAATTACACCAAAAACCGCTCTGAATTCAGTCGACGCTGGTTCCCCACCTTGGCAATACGCCACGACACTCGGTGACGATATTGCCATTGAGCTTCCGTCTACCAGCCATTTTAATGTCGTGGACAAAGACGGTAACGTCGTCTCGATCACTACCACAATCGAAAATGGCTTTGGGTCGCGTTTAATGACCAATGGTTTTCTACTAAATAACGAACTAACCGACTTTTCATTTAAAAGTCATGACAAAGAAGGTCACCCGATTGCCAACCGTTTAGAACCCGGAAAGCGTCCACGTTCTTCCATGTCACCGACTATTATCATGAAAAATGGAAAACCCTACATGGCGATTGGATCACCGGGTGGCAGCCGTATTATTGGCTACGTTGCGCAATCCATTATCGCGCATACGCAATGGGGGATGGATATTCAATCGGCGATCAACTTACCGCACATATTGAACCGTTTCGGAACAATGGACTTAGAAAAAGGCACCGATGCAGAACGTCATAAAGCGGCATTGGAAGCAATGGGCTTTAAAGTCAACGTACGAGACCTCAACTCCGGCCTACATGCTATTCGCATAACCGATGATGGCCAACTCGAAGGCGCTGCCGATCCAAGGCGCGAAGGCACTGCGATAGGAGGGTAACAACGCAAAACTGCTAACAGTTTCTCCCCCTTGCCAAGGGGGAGATTAAGAGGGGGTCTTTCATCAAGAAGAAAATTAGCGGGGGAGATTAAAAGGAGGTTATTCAACGACATTACAAGCACATCGCTGCGGACAGTTTCTCCCCCGCTATCGAGAAGAAAATTAGAGGGGGAGATTAAAAGGAGGTCATTCAACGACATTACAAGCACATCACTCCGGACAGTTTCTCCCCCTTACCAAGGGGGAGATTAAGAGGGGGTCTTTCAGTGTAGAAACGAAATGAATCGAAAGTTCATAAATGTACTGCTCCTTAGACTGAGGGGAAGATATCTCGCCTTGGTTTACATTGTACTCTTTTTACTGTGACTCATAGATCGCATCTGCAACCTAGGAAGAGCTTCCAAAACCTCTATAAAAATCAAAAAAAACTGCGCTTATGTACAGTCTATTTTTGTCTTATCTCAAAAATGGCACACTATTTCCGAGGTGAATTAAATTCACTTTCTCGGTTCGTATACCATGCTTTCAGAAAGTGTACTAATATCAGGCGTATAGTAAATGGATGGCCGAAATAGTGTGCCATACCGATAAATACATAGACGCATGCTCGTCGACATGGCACGGTTTTTTCTGAGAGGCTAAAACTCTTTTTAGATCAAAGTGTTAGAGGTTGGGTAAAAATCATATCTGTGTGGTTGAGATGCCTATTGATAAAATGTTAAACGTGAATATAGGTGAAGAATAATAAATGGATCCAGTATATTTTTCGCACGGCTACCGTGAACGAGAAGCCCCTTTTGCTGCTCATTTCGCTTCACTCATGCAACAGGTTAATTTTCTTCCAAGCTTAGACCCGCCATCAGAAGATGTTAATGCGGCCAAGTTAGAACGGCACCTCGGTTACACCACAGGTGGAATCGCTGTTGTTGCCAATCGGGACACTGGTCCGTCAGCTCATATTTTGCATGAAGTATCCATGTGCCTAAGAGCCAGAAAGCCTCTACTGGTATTTTTAGAGGATACCATTCCTGATGGATTGATATCAGATCGAATTCTTCAGTATCGTTTTAGTTCTAAATCGTATATCCGAGAAGTAAGAGAGCATCTACATGCAATTAAGCTATTTCGGTCTTACGTCGGAAGCAGTCCGACACCAAGATATCAAAGCGTGGGGCGTCAACGTTCCTGTGTCTTAATAGGAATGAATGCTCTATCAGAAGACTATAGGGATGGAATTGAACATGAAATTCAATCAAGAGGCTATAGGCTTATTTATTTCGCGGATACAGGACAAGGGATTGTTCAGCCAGGGGAGTCTCATTTCGAAATAGCAAATTGCAGCTTAGCTATTTGTTGTGTTGATTCTAAGTCAGTCTTAGATGGCTATTTATTGGGTGTGGTTCAAGATGCACTTGTGCCAACTATCTTACTGTCTGGTAAAAAGAATAGCCCTCGTAACAAACGCGTACCAAGCGAGTACCAACGTAGGTGGGTTGATCCAAAGAACTACGAAAAGGGTATTAGCGTAGTGACAAAACAAATTAATCTTTTTGAAGAAGATTTTCTAGAGCTTGATAAATCTAGCGAGGCTAATACGTATGCACATATGCTTGCGTTATCGGCCTCTGCTACTGGTGAATATTCACATGATGTTCGCACCAGTATTATTCAGGAGGTAACAATGGGCGACAAATATATTACGAAGGGTCAGGTGGGAGCGGTTGGTTCAAATGCTCATGCGCATGATATGAACTTTAACCAAGTGTGGCAGGAGAAAAACGGAGACATCGATTTAGAAGTGCTAGCTATAGAGTTAAGCCAATTGCGAGATCACCTTCGTGGCATTGTATCTTTGCCTGAACACGACGCTGCTATCGGTGCAATTGCAAACGCTGAGGTCGCGGCGAAGGAAGGGGATGGACCCGAGGCCATGTCTTGGCTATCAAAATCGGGAAAATGGACTCTAGATGCAGCAACGAAAATTAGTCTTGGTGTGGCTACAGCTGCAATCAAGACTTCGCTGGGAGTGTAACCACGTATAACAAGGCAAATCACGCGGAAGGCCAAACCACCGCTCCGCTCTGGTTTGGCCTCCGGTGTTTGCTGCGTTAAGTTTCATTCAATATTCGAGGATACATGAAAAGTAAAAAAAACTACCTATTCTATGCTGTTGTTGATTGGCTATTTAAAAAAAGTCCGGTCAAGTACTTTGTAGGGTGTGTTATTGGTGTTGCAGGAATGCTTGCTTCAGGAGGCTTATCACTAGATGTAGCATCAGGTTCGTTAAAACTAGCTTATACGAATGAGTTGACGGCTTTATCTGGGCTAGTTGTAATCATTTGTATGATGGTTTCTTATGGCGCTGTCAGAATGCAAATGAAAGAACGGTATCAAAAGATTGTAAATGAACATGAGAAGAAACAATTAGAGCTGAGAGGTACATTAGAAAAAGAGATGCTCGACATTATTTCAGCGAAAGAGCGGGAACTGGAAAAAGTTAAAGCAGACTTAGAACTGGAAAAAGTAAAGTCAGCTAACAGACACAAAAATATCGGAGGTGCGTCAAAGCAACTTCTTGATGATATCAAATGTTTAGAAAGAGTGTTTGCAGGACTATGCGGGAGCGGTCGATTACTCGCCAAAGATATTAATGGTGTTAAGCTTGATGTTTACATAGCCGATGCAATTATTAATCAGCACAAGTATAAACATGTATACAACGCTGATCCCAACCTTAAAGAATCATGGAATAGCATGCTAGGGAAGCTAGATGCCTCTCAAAGAGCAATAACGCGAGCTATGAATGGTGAAAGTCTAGACGTAACACCTGTTGCTAGCGCTGCGATGTCTATTTCTGAGTTCCTAGGTAAAGTCTCCGACAGTGGTCATTTAGTGTTAACTGAAACTTAACAAACTGTTTATAGTATCTACCTGACACCCACCAAAACCAGTGTTAAAATTGAGCAATATCTGTTCATGGTTTTATGCTGATGACCGTTCCCTTACCTTCTTTCTACCAACCGTTTCAGCCGACCTTAACTTCTCAAGGTCAATCGCACTTTGGTATTGATGTTCAGTTACTCAAGCCTAACGAATCCTTGGAAGGGGTTGTCTACGCGTTTGTGCAGGTAAAGGTCGATCAGCCGACGGTTTACCCGATTGTCCCCGATGGAACGAATATCTTGTTTTTCTCGAAGTGTCGGGAGTCATTTGGCGGGACGCAGGCAAAGATTTTGGAAGTGCCACTGGCCACGCCAAAAGGCGAATATTTTGGTATTTGGTTTTACCCCGGTGCCATTCGTCATGTCTTCAATGTGGATTTAGCCGAAGCTAAGGGCTGCATTCATGATCTGGACTATCTGCAATCGCCAAAATCACCAGAGCTTCGCTTTGTGCATGAAAGGATTTATGAGCAAGATAGTTTTCAGGGTAGAGCGTTACTATGTGAACACTTACTGACTTCATTACTCTCTAAAAATAGTCATTTTAGTAAGTTTGTTGCTTACTTGTCACACGCTTTGAATTTGATTAATCGAGCTGAAGGCACGTTATCGGTAGATGCGTTAGCCGCTCAAGTTGGGTGCAGTGCTAGGCATTTGAATCGAGTGTTTCAATTGCACATTGGCGCTTCGGTCAAAACGTTTAGCCAGACCATTCGTATGAATTGCTTTTTAAAACGACGTTCTCAGAGGTCAGAGGGCGTTGTACTTCCCGCCTTGCATCATGGGATTGATCTAGGATTCTTCGATCAATCCCATTTAATTAAATCGTTCAAAAAGTACGGTGTACATTCTCTTTCGCCAACCGCTTCTGATTTTATGTCCGGTTTTTACAATGCGAAGTAAGCGCTAGACAGCATACTTTTGCCTCTTTTATTGATCGGGCTTTAAGCCCGTAACCTTGATTTTTAAGAGGTAAGGTGAGTATGCAATTTTCCCATTCTGATATTTTAGCCATGTCTGAAGGCGGTTTTTTCGGCGAAGGCAATGCACAGTTACCCAGTGATTTGATGCTTATGGTGGATCACATTGACCAATTGGGGTTCACTGGTGGTCACTATGGTCGGGGCTTCTTAAGTGCTCAGCTTGCGATTCGCCCTGATCATTGGTTTTTCGCGTGTCACTTTAAAGGTGACCCCGTGATGCCGGGCTGTCTGGGGTTAGATGCTTTATGGCAGTTGTTGGGCGTGTTTTTAGGGTGTTCAGGTTTGCCGGGAAAAGGGCGTGCGTTAGGTGTTGGTAATGTGCGCTTTTCAGGGCAAATTTACCCCGATGACAGCCGCATTGAGTACCATATCCATGTGAAACGCATCATTAAAAAGCCATTGGGCATGGGCATCGCCGATGGCTTTGTCTTGCTGAACGATAAGGTTATCTATGAAGCAAAAGACCTAAAGGTGGGCCTAATTCGTTAATTGCTTTTTCGTTTTTCTCATCTGCCTATCTCTTTACTACTTCAGCTTCCTTTCGCTCATGGCCTCAGGCGACTGTGTAGTGATGCACTGAGTAGTGTTTAGCAAAATGTTCCATCCCGTCTGGGATCAAGGCTTGATCCCATTTATCACCAAGAAACTCGACCAGTTTTTCGTGACTTTCCCATGTTGATATCATGGAATATTCATTGGGAGTCGTAGGTGATGGAAAGCCGATGGTTATGTCAAGGCAACCCGGCTGCGAGTCAAGCGCGCCAACTGAAATACGGCGAAACTTTTCTTCAAATTCGATTCTAAGTTCAGGAACGATTTCGACACGAAATACACGAATCACTTTTGGCATTTATTTTACTCCTTACCGTTTTACTTCTTAGTAGAGACTTTTGCACAGCGTGTTGGAGTACGCAGTAGTCGTGTAAAGGTTTCTAGTAAACATTACTTCGCAATTATTGCCAATACAAAGCCTTATGCACTTGCCAAAATGAGTTCATATCTATATTGTACTAGTACGTTGATACATGAATAATTATATGAGCACTGTCTCGAATGCAAAAATTGATTCAATTTTTACGCGAAGTGGAAAATGACGCGCAGATGGAGCGTAAGCTCAATGCGTTGTTAACGCCCAATGAAGTGAGTGAAATGCAGCATCGTTTACAGATTTTTGAGCTGTTGCGACAAGGTATTCCACAAAGAGAAATAGCTAAACAATTGGGGGTCGGTATTGCGACCGTCACTCGAGGCTCCAGAGCCTTTAAGGAATTACAAAAAAATGACTCCGTTTAAGAAAGTGCCACCGCGCATAGAGCTGCCGCGTAAACCTAAGTACGTGACGATCAGTTCTAACTGTGATTTTTTTGGGCTTTTCAAGAAAGTTGAAAAGCGCTTTGAGAACTGTTTTATGCTGGAATCCTTAGGCGAAGACAGTTACATCTCGCGCCATTCGATTATTGGCTTTGATCCAGAGAAGCAGTTATGGGCCGAAGGCAATCAGTTGTTTATTCAAGAAAGAGATGGAGCGACGGAGTCTTATGAGTCGGATAACCCTTATTACCTATTGCGCAGTATCGTGCCGCAAAACATCATCTCACGTGGTTATGCGGGTGGTTTAACGGGTTATATTGGCTATGACAGTATGAACTATTTTGAACCCTCGTTGGATCTACAAACGTCGGATATGTTCGATGGTTTCCGCTTTGGCTTGTATACCGACGGTTTGATTCTCGACAAAATGACGGGAGAAGTTTTTTACTTCTATTACGAAAACAACCGTCTTGAGCTAGTGGAGGAAATGTTGAATGCGCCGATTCCTGAAAATGGCGCGTTAACGATTACGCCAACGGGCGATTCTATGAGCCGTGGAGACCATGCTGACGCGGTTGCGAAAGTGAAAGAGGACATTATCGACGGCAAGATTTTTCAGGTCGAGGTTGGCTTCAAGAAGTGGTTCGAGTTGGATGGCGACACTATCGGTATCTATGAGCAGTTGCGAGAAGTGAACCCGTCGCCGCAAATGTATTATGTGAAGTTTGGCGAGCAAAAGGTGATTGGCGCAAGTCCAGAGCTGTTGTTCCGCTTACGACAAGGTGAAATGGAAACCTTCCCGCTTGCTGGAACCGCGAAGCGCGGTGTTGATGAAAAAGAAGACAGAGATTTCGCGCGGGTTCTTTTGAACGATCCTAAAGAAATTGCAGAGCATAATATGATCGTCGATCTGCATCGAAATGACATTGGACGTGTTGCGCGTTTTGGTACGGTTAAAGTCCGTTCCTTGATGGATATTAAGCGTTTTAGCCATGTTCAGCATATCTCCAGTGAGATCGTCGGTATCATTGCGGATGAGCACGATATGTTCTCTGCGCTTGCGAGTAACTTTCCTGCAGGCACGTTAACAGGCGCACCAAAAATTGAAGCGATGAAGATCATTGATGATCTTGAGAGTGATGGCCGTGGCCCTTATGGCGGTGCCGTGGGGCAGTTTTCTTTTAATGGTGATTGTATGTTCGCTATTCCTATTCGTACGGTATTTGCCAACGGTAAAAAGGCTTACGTGCAAACCTGTGGTGGAAACGTATACGACTCAAATGCCGCCGATGAATTTGAAGAAATTCAACGTAAATTTGCTGGCACGAAACGCGTGCTTGATCAGTTCTCGCCGCAGAACGAACAGTAAAGGAGAATTAAAGTGAAAGTCTATATTATCGATAACTACGACTCCTTTACGTATAACCTTTATCAATATATTGGTGAAATATTGATGGGTGAACAGTCGAGAGGTGATCTTGAATCTTTTGAGGTGGTGGTAAAGCGTAATGATGAAGTGACACTTGAAGATTTAAAAGCGGCTGCGCCTGATCGTATTATTATTTCTCCGGGTCCGGGCAGTCCCGACAACGAGGCGTATTTTGGTGTGTGCGCGCAAGTCATCCGCGAACTGGGTAAAAGCATCCCGTTAATGGGAGTGTGTCTTGGTATGCAGGGTATTTGTCATGTATTTGGAGGTAATGTTGTTAAAGCGCCTCTTCCTATGCATGGGAAAACCAGCCCGATCTCGCACAATGGCGAAGGGATTTTCCATGATATCCCTGATCAGCTAGAGATCATGCGTTATCACTCATTGATTGCGGAATCAGAAAGCCTGCCAGAGGTGTTGGAAGTGACGTCTTCTGTTGGTCATTTAGCGGTAGAAGACTTCGACAATCATGATGTGATTCATCAAGGTGGCGATTTTGAGATCATGGGTGTGCGGCACAAGCAATACCCTATTCAAGGGATTCAATTCCATCCCGAGTCTTTTGCAACCGAAGGTGGGCGCGACTTAATTAAGAACTTTTTGCTTCAGGCTTAATGGTTGTTTTCTTCTTAGGAGCGAAAAAAACGCCGTGTTTACACGGCGTTTTTTGTGGTTATTTCTCGCGATTAGCTTTTAATGGACTTATTTCTAATGGCTGAGCTGATTAGTTGTTAAGTATCTGGCTTTTAATCGCTTGCCATGTCAAACCAAGCCATTCATAAAACGCGCGTTGGCTTTTATAAGCCGCCGCTGCCGTGATTCTTAAGTCGCTTTCGCTAGCGCCTAATTTAAACGCGGGGGCTGGTAGGGTATTTATGTCTTCATTGCGATAAAAGCGCATCGCGCGTTTTAAATGCGACGCTTCCGTTACCAAAGCGATTCTATTGTTGGTTCGTTCTTTGTCGTCTTTTAAAAATGAGGCCATCATGCGAGCTTCGTCTTCCGTGTCTTTTGCCAGAGGGAAGGTTATGATCCTCGTTGGTGCGATGCCTAACTCTATGGCCGCTTGTTTCAATATCTCCGCATGAGGTGTTTTTCCGCCAGCACCATATCCAGATACAAAAAGGCGAGCGCTTGGGTTGGCTCGAAGTATACGAAGGCCTTCTTCTAAGCGGAAAATAGCACTGCGACCAAGCTGCATCACCGCTGGCATATTTACATACTCGTTGTGCCCACTGCCGAGCACAATGACAACATCAACGGGTTGAGCGATATCGAACACGGAATACTCGCTTTCAACGGTGGCGATCAGTCTATTTGCAACGGGAGACCAGCTGGTCAGACCGAGTAGTAAAATAGACAGAATGATTAAGCACTTACTCAATTTAGGGAATCTAGATAACAGACACAGAGCTAATGTCAGTGTAAGAAGTGTTAGCGGGATGGGCATGAGGATCATCCCAATAAATTTCTTAATGTAGAAGAGGATCATTAATTGAACCTTGTTAGTAAACGATTAATAGAAGAAGCCGATCTATTGTCTTTCTATAACGCACAACCGTGAAATATCAGTCAGCGCCCCTGTGATATTACTGTATTTTCTTTGGCGTTAAACGCATGTCGAGTGTTTGTTTTTCTTCGAGCTTAAATTCAGGCGTTTATTTTGGTGTGGCTATTGATCCATCAATATATTTGTGGATAACTGTTCGAGTTATAAACAGTTATGGAGAGAGAATGATGGCATTGGATACATGGTTTACTTTTGCGTTTGCATCGTTGGCGTTGGCACTATTACCTGGACCGACGATATTGGCAGTGGTCAGTTACTCTCTCTCGCACGGTAAGCGCGTCAGTTTAATTTTAGTGAGTGCGGTTGCGTTAGGTGATGCAACGGCTTTATTTGCTTCGTTGGTAGGGCTGGGGGCGCTGCTTTCCACCTCAGCAATGCTCTTTACCATTGTGAAAGTGATTGGGGCGGTTTATCTGTTGTTTCTTGGTTTTAGAATGATAACGTCGAGAGGAACGAGCGGGGTAAACGATGATGCAATACTCCAACGCTCTCGTCGAAAATTGTTCATGAATACGTATTTTATTACCGCTTTAAACCCGAAAGGCATTATTTTCTTTATCGCATTTTTGCCGCAGTTTGTTATTCAAAATGGTGAATCGAGCAGTACTTATGCTCAGTTATGGATATTGGCGGTTACGTTTGTGGTTATTGCGTCCAGCATTTGCGCCGCTTACGCATTGTTGGCGTCCTCTGCTCGTCGTCTTTTTACCTCTAAAAAGGTGTCTCGTCGAGTCGATATCTTTGGCGGATTCTTTATGGTCGTTGCTGGTGTTTGGGCAATGTTTTCGCGCCGAGCCGCGATTAGTTAAAAGTCGTGTAGGGAAAATCTGACAGTTCAGTAAGGGATATCTGAATCACATGTAGAAAACTGGAAGTGTGGTGCGTAGTTTTATTTTAAATTGTTGATATTTAAGGAAAAAATAAATATTTTCTGTTTTTTTATGAATTTTTACATTCCCAAATAATAGTGTACATTTAACTTATCCAAACGGACATCACGGATGACGGCACATGAAGTGCAGTATGACAGGAAAGTGATACGGATACCTAAGGAATGAGCAGGATGCTCAAGCTAAACGGATTTTTCTCACAGGAAGTGGAATGACGAAGGAAAGCGTCATGTGACCAGGGCGGTTGGATCTCTAACGGAAGAAAGGCAGGAAGCTTTACTCATCGGAAGAGTCGTTTCTAAGGAAAGAAGCGAGAAACGGGGTGACGTGAGTCACCCCCTTAATTCTCAGGGAAAAATAGGATCTTGGGATATAGGCTAACGGAATGCTAAGAGCATGAAGCTCGAGAAGGATATCAGCGTTTGCTGGACAAGGAATCAGGAATGAAGCGCTTATTGGAATGAGCGTCGCTAGGATGGCGAGTAGGATTGAACACTGTTGGATAGAGTGCACGTCAGGAAGACGAGAAAATAGGCAGCCAAATGGCTGCTTTTTTTTGCGCTAATTTTCGTTCATTATTGGCAAAAACCTACGAGTCAATGGAATATTCTGTGCATACTTTAGAGCAATTAAGAAATGGGGAGCTTGCTGGTATAAAGCGCCTTGAGCTGTCCGAAAATCTAACTGTTTTTCCGAAAGAGATCTATCGTTTATCCGATTCTCTTGAGATTTTAGACTTATCATCGAATCAATTGGATGACCTACCTTCCGATCTGGCAGAAAACCTACCAAACCTTAAAATATTTTTCGCGTCCAATAATGTCTTTAAACACGTTCCGCCTGTTCTAGGGCAATGCGAACAACTTGAAATGATCGGTTTTAAGCATAACCAAATTATGTCAATGGCCGAAGATTGCTTACCAGAAAAATTGCGCTGGTTGATTTTGACTGACAACCAGTTGGACTCTTTACCTGATGCTATTGGCCAGTGTACGCGGCTCGAAAAGCTCGCTTTAGCGGGGAATCGGTTGACGTCGCTGCCTGATTCCATGTCGATGTTACGTCACTTAGCCTTGGTCCGAATATCAGCGAACCGTTTGACTCGTTTTCCCGATGTTTTACTTACCTTGCCTAAACTCGCTTGGCTGGCTTTTTCAGGTAATCCATTTTGCCCTGAGCGACAGACTCATTTGGAGTTTCCGTTGCTACCTTCAGAACATTTGGCGTTAAAGGAAGTACTTGGTAACGGCGCATCAGGGATTATTTCTAGGGCTCAATGTGCCTCTGGCTACAAAGGTTTCCCTGATAATGTGGCGGTAAAGGTCTTTCGCGGGGAAGTGACCAGTGATGGGTATCCAGCGGATGAATTGGACGCGTGTTTATCGGTCGGCTCCCATCCTAATTTGGTGAATGCCCTTGCTCATGTGCAAGAGCCTGAGATGTCTGCGTTAGTGATGACACTGATACCAAGCGACTATAAAAACCTCGGCCAACCGCCAAGTCTACAAACCTGCACACGCGATACCTTTACTCAAGGCCAGTCGTTTACCAAGGGAGAGGTCGATCACCTTGTTTCCCAAATTGAGAGCGTTGTTCGACACCTAGAAGACAAACAGGTCTGTCATGGTGATCTATACGCACACAATGTGCTTGTTCGCCCAGATGGGCATTTATTGTTTGGAGATTTTGGCGCGGCGTCAAAATACGACAACCTGTCCACGCGTCAAAAAGAAGGGGTTCGAACGATTGAGCGACGAGCGTTATCCTACTTCATTGAGGACATGCAGTCGTTAATTGTCGGAAGCACTGGAATGGGTGTCACGAACCGACCGAAAGAGAATGTGATTATGTAAATCATTACGAGCAAAATTTTAAATCAAAGGAATAGAAGGACGACAATATGACTGCGCAGCAAGCATTGAATGCATTAATAAATAATCCGCTGACGTTTTTGAGAAAAAATGCGTTAACGCCATACGCTGCCCAAGGGCGATCTGCAGGAGCGGTGCAATATCGAATGGTCTCTAGTGATGATACTGTGACTCGTCCTGGAACGGTGTTAGGGAATTTGAAAACGCATAATGACGGACAACGATTTAAAATGCGGGCGGATAATTTTGAGGCTGGTACCAGCTTTCAGGCGGTTTATATTCCGGTACAGAGTAGCGACAAGCTTTCCTTTCCTCACCCTTTACCGAGTAATGGGCCAAGGATTATGATCACAACGCAACTTACAGGTTGTTGTATGTTGATGATGAAGATGGGAGAGGTTGTTGGAGTGGCCCACTTACAGCCAACGGGAGAAACGGGTAATGAGCTTCATGCTCGTTTAGGAACCAACTTAAAGGTATATGGACGTCCTGACTATGGAAACTCTCGTGCCATTTTTATTGGTATTCGCACTGCCAATCGCTGGCGTTTCTACGCTCAACGTATAGGTGATGGGTACGGCCGTACTATTTTGGGCGCCGAAGAGATCTCATTATAAATACGATCGTGTCGGTGAGTGATGAAAAACAGATTAGCTTGTTAATCTGTTTTTCAATTATTAAAAGACTGACCAGCCTATCTCGCTAGACAGAGCTTCTAGCGCTGCTACACCAGCTAACGAATTGCCAACTTTATTTAAGCAAGGTGACCAGACACATATAGAGAACTGGTTAGGCACGATTGCAACAATACCACCACCTACACCACTTTTTCCGGGTAAGCCAACCATGTAAGCAAACGTCCCTGCTTCGTCATATAGGCCACTTGTCGCCATCAGTGCGTTGATTTGTCTAGCTTGTTGTTCCGAGACCACTTGTTCGTTGTTGATCATGCAGTAGCCTTTGTTTGCTAAAAAGCCAAAGGCTTTCGCTAGATCAACACAGTTCATGCGTAGTGCACAGTTTGAAAAATAGTTATGTAGGACATCTTCCACGTCATTATCGAAGTTGTCGAACGATTTCATTAGGTAGGCCATTGCCGCATTGCGAGAGCGGTGCTCGTATTCCGAGTCCGCAACCACTTTGTCGGTTTTAATATTGGGGTTCCCTGATAGTCGTCTGACAAATTCACGCATAGCATAGTGTGGCGTAGCGAAACGTGTTTGGTTCATATCACTTACGACAATTGCGCCAGCATTGATAAAAGGGTTTCTTGGAACGCCACCTTCGTATTCAAGCTGTACAAGCGAATTGAACGGTAACCCAGATGGCTCTCGGCCAACTCGTTTCCACATGCCTTCACCGTAGTGCTTCATGGCTAATGTAAGGCTGAATACTTTAGAAATACTTTGGATCGAAAACGGCGTTTTCGCGTCGCCAATGGTGTAACATTCGCCTTTGTTGCTGTAAATGGCAATGCCAAATTGGTTTGGGTTAACACTGGCTAGCGCAGGAATGTAGTCGGCAACATTACCTTCACCCACCAAAGGAAGTACTTTTTCATAAATGCGTTTAAGAATCGAATTCAACGTATTTTGCCCTCGTCGCTATTCTTATTTTTGACGCGCATTTTGCCTATCATAACGTGATAAATAAAGAGTTATTATCGTCTTATGCGAAGGATTCTATAAGCCGAATTAGATCGATGTGCTGTATTTAGCTTATTGCTTTGTATTCAATTTGTAGTCGAAGACTGAATTTTAGTGGTGACCCTTTCTTAAATAGTGCATTTCAGTCTATTATGAGACTTGAAGATGCCGTGTAACGATTTAGGTTACCTACTCTATTTTATTACCTAAAATTGTTACTGCGTATAATTGCTACTGTCTAAGGCTTTAATAGCCAAGATTTTTACTAACTAAGAAGACTACTCATTGCGACTCGTGTTGGGAATGATGCGTAGGAAAAGACGGATTTGCTTCTCTTTACTTTAGGAAGTCTGTCGGAAAGTATGATTATGCCCGTTCGCTCTGCGCCATATGTAAAACTTGTTACCGTATTAAGCATTATCTTGTTTTCCATTGTTGGCGGCATTTTTTTCCAGATTTCTCTTTCTCATTATAAGCACGATGCTCAAGACCTCGCTCAGTATGACGCTTTTTTTTATTCGAAAAAACTATCTGAAATTGTCGCTGAGAACCTAGCCGCGACGGTACAAATTGCTGATTTTATTCGCTTTAATCGAGGGGCTAGCGATGGCTTTGAACCCTACGCTGATTTGGTGCTCCGGCGTTACCCTTATGTCGATCGGTTGGTACTGATTCCAAATGGCGTCATCACAAACATTCATCCATTAGAAGGGCATGAGAGTGCGATTGGCATCAATGTGTTTGGTAACGAGGTGCTTCGCTCGAAGGCATTGATAGACCATAACTTAAATACTCCCAGTGTTTCGGCGCCGGTGCCAGTGATCGACAACTCTATTGCTATGGGGACGAGAGTCTCTGTGATGATTAAAGACCAAGCGAAAGAGGATGTGTTTTGGGGTTTTGTCGCTTCCGCAATGGGGGTGACTCACCTTATTGAGTCCTCAGGGCTTGTTGAATTTACCAAACAAGGGTTTGAGTTTCAGTTATCCGAGTACCGTAAACAGGAAGGGTATGTTGTTATCAGTCAAACGGATGGCTTTATAAAAGAGAACAGTATACAGCTTGAACTTGCGTTGCCGGGCACACGTTGGTTTTTGTTTGTGTCTCCAAAAGGAACATGGGTTTCCAAGCAGACGACGTATTCTTTAGGCTTCGCTGTTGCCTTTGTTGTTATGCTGCTTTCAGGCATTAGTTACCTTATCGCGAGGAAATTTTTTGAACGCTCTGTTCAGGCAAGCTTAGTGGAACAAAAAACCAAAGAGGCAGAAATCACGCTCGAACGGTTGTCGAATACATTGGATGCGATTCCAGACTATTTAGTAGAAGTAAATGACGAAGGAGTAGTGGCTGAAAACCATTACTCATCAGAGCGCGAGCTAATGAAGTGGCTTCCACTACACCCAGGCGAGTGGGTTGTTGATTGTTTGAGCGAAGAGTCCATGTTGGCTTGGGGGCAAGCAATGAAAACGGCTTTTTTAGACGGTGTTTCAACCGGCTTGAGCTTTCGAGTTGAGCTAGATGAAGACGAAAAGTGGTTTGAACTGTCGGCGGTTTATACGGCGCCTGATGACCTAAAAGGCAGGGCCGCGTTTTATCTGTTTCTTGTTCGTGACGTTACCGAACGGATCAAAAATGAAGCGGAGTTGAGAATCTCCGCGATTGCTTTTGAAACTCAAGATGCCATTTTAATTACGGATCAACACAATCGTATCATCAGAGTTAACAACGCATTTGAAGCCATTACGGGTTACAGCGAATCTGAGGTATATGGGAAGAACCCCGCTATTATTAGCTCTGGTCGACACGATCGAAACTTCTATCGTAAATTGTATCAATCTTTAAATAATATTGGTCATTGGGAAGGCGAGATCTGGAATCGGAAAAAAGACGGTACTGTTTTTCCTGAGTGGCTTTACATCACAGCCATTAAAGATGAAGAAGAGCGTTTACTTCATTATGTTGCAACCTTTAGAGACATCACTCAAGACAAAAATAACCAACAGCGTATAGAGCAGTTAAATTATTACGATGCGCTGACCCGTTTGCCGAATAAGACGCTCTTTTTAGAAGAGCTGGAGCATCGGCTGGATGTTATGTCAGAAATCCGCTATCGGCGTAGCGCTATTTTGTATTTGGATTTGGATAACTTCAAAGACCTCAATGACTACTACGGTCATAAGCAAGGAGATCTGCTTCTGAAACAGGTTGCCTCACGCTTAGTGGATATTGTTCGCCCTCAAGACACTGTAGCGAGGCTCAGTGCCGATAATTTCGTTATCTTGCTCGAAGATGCGGATGTGAGCGTTAACCCTGAACGGGCCTCCTACAGAGCTAAGCATGTTGCAACTAAAATTCTCGATGAATTGAAGCATCCTTTTGTTCCAGGCGCGCACGAGTTGGTGATAACGGCGAGTATTGGCATGACTGAGTTTGGTGCTGATACACCAGAACATACGTCTGAAGATATCGTCAAACAAGCGGAAATGGCGATGTACGAAGCAAAACAGGCTGGTCGAGCGCAGTCGTGTTTTTATCAGCCCAAAATGCACGAACGGGTTGTACAGCGTGTTTACTTTGAAACGAGCCTGCGCGAGGCACTTTCAAAAGAACAGTTTTCATTGCATTACCAACCGCAATTTGATGTGAATAAAAAGCTGGTGGGTGTGGAAGCTCTCATACGCTGGAACCATCCTGAGAATGGGCTTGTTCCCCCCGGTGAATTTATTCCGTTTGCAGAAGAAAGCAAGCTCATCATTAAAATTGGCGAATGGGTGTTGATGAAGGCCTGCCAAGTAAAAGCGGACTGGCTAAAGCACGATGCTTTCAGGGACATCAATATGTCCATCAACGTCAGTGCACTGCAATTCTCTCAAGATAATTTTGTCGAGCAAGTCAGACACGCCCTTGATCAATCTGGCGTTAATCCAAATACCATTGAACTTGAACTAACAGAAAGTATGTTGGTGAATGATCAAGATGACGTGATCCGAAAAATGCAGTCATTGAAAGCATTGGGTGTGCTTATTTCACTTGATGATTTTGGAACGGGCTATTCTTCTTTGTCTTATCTTACACGATTGCCGATTGATCAGCTCAAGATTGATCAATCGTTTGTGTCTTCTTTCTCGGAAGGATCAAGAGAGTCCACGATTGCTGCGTCGATTATTAACATTGGTCATAACCTAAATATGGAAGTAATTGCTGAAGGCGTGGAACAACAGAGTCAATTTGAGTGGCTGAAATCCCAAGGTTGTGATTTATTCCAAGGGTACGGATTAGCGCGGCCTATGCCAGAAGAGGACTTATTGTCTTTGTTGAGCCAATAGCCTCCGATATAAAGTAACAGCGCGCCTTACGTTAAATTAAAGCGCGGCCTTCGAAATAATAGCAACCGTCCTTTGAAAAGGGGCTCCTGCATCTCTGGTAACACTTCCCCGTGCGACGAGACTAAATGGGTGTTGGTTCGCCAATTTGAGAGTCTATAGTCGGTTCTACCGCGATTAATGATTGTTTGTCAGACCAATGAATGAGTGAAAGCTCGCCTGAATAAGACTCTGTTAAGGCTGTGCAATGCTCAACCCAGTCGCCATCGTTGCAATACAATATTCCGTCGTTCATTTGAAAATTGGCAAAGTGAATATGGCCGCAAATATAGCCGTCTAAATTTTGACTGCGAGCCGATTTGATCGCGGCGAGCTCAAAGCGAGCGATGAATTCACGAGCTTTGCCTATGTGACTTTTTATGTAACCTGCTAAGGACCAATAAGGCAGTCCAAAAAAGCGTCGAACGGCGTTTGTGAATTGATTTAAATGCAGCATGATTCCGTGAGCTTTATCGCCGATCGCGAGCATCAGCGGGCTGATTTTCACCATTTGATCGAACTCATCGCCGTGGCTAACGTGGAAGCGTCGTCCATCTGCTGTGGTGTGGATGGTGTTTAGCTTTATATCGATTCCTGAAAGGCGCTGTCCTGTAAACTGACGAAAGAATGCGTCGTGATTTCCCGGAATGTAAATCACGTCCGTTCCTTGTTTCGCCATGCTCAGGACACGTTCGATAACCGCTTGGTGTTCATGAGTAAAGTGCGCTCGCTTACGCATTTCTTGTAAGTCAATAATGTCGCCTACAAGGTATAAGCTATCGACTTCTATACGGTTGAGAAAGTCCAAGAGATGTTTCGCTTGGCACGCTTTTGTACCAAGATGGACATCGGAAATAAAGACTGCTCGAAAGTGAGTTTGCATCGTTTGGCCTCATGATTCTATCTAAGAACTAGGCTAAAAAAGAGATATGACGGCGACGTGACGTTTTGATGTCGTTTTTGTTAGGGTTGTTCAACAATCAAAGTTTGAGCCTGTTCTAGGCCCGATTCTAAGAGGTCTGAGTCAAAGAGCTCTGAGTCAAAGATGCTTGAGCCGACGATGTTTGCGTCAAAGAGGCCTGCGTGTAATGAGGGGTGAGAAGGTAAACGGAATTCCCACCTTGCTTTTTCGCAGCCTTTTTAGCTTGTGCCGCAAGCTCTGCAACATAATGATGACTGTTGCATTTCGCAGGATCTGGATTCACAACACCAATAGATAAGCTCAAGATGGGATGGAAAACCGTTTCACCGTGCCGATTTGGAGACCAAACCCCGCCTGCTAATAAGGTGTCTGCGTCGTAGAAGGTACGAACACGTTGGTCGAATGAGGTTAAAATGGCTTCACATTGTTCATGCCAGTTGTCGTCTGCGAAAATAACGACGAAATCGTCACCTCCGATATGACCAATGAAATTGCTCTCAGGGTGCGTTTCTTCGCGAATAATATTGCCTAACAGTTGTATGACTTCGTCACCCTTGGCGTAGCCAAAATAATCGTTAAAGGGCTTAAAGTCGTTAAGGTCAAAATAGGCAACGTGGAAATTATCCAGATTCGTTAAACGACGGTTTACTTCTTTATGTATCGGGACATTACCCGGTAACAGCGTCAAAGGGTTCGAGTAGGTGGCGTTTTGAATTTTCAGCTCAGTGATGCGTTTAAGCAAGTCTCGCAGATGACCCGTTCCAATATATTGCCCCCCTTTGACGATAATAATCTCGTTGTTGAGTGTGTCTGCTTCTTGTTCCGTTAACATGGTCGATACGCTAGCAAGGCTCACACTGCTTTCAACGATGATCGTGTCTTCACTCAATAAGTTAGTAGCGGCTTTGTGTTCGTATAGCGCGCGACCATATGGCGTTGAAAATAACTCATGCAGGGCATGGCGTCGAATCACGCCAATCGGTTGGCCATTGTCCAAAACGGGGACGACAAACAAGTCGTGATGCTGACTAAAAAGCTTCGCAACATCGCGAAGAGGGCTATCAAATTTAACACTGGGCGACGGTTTGCAGAGCGTCCACACGGTTTCCCCATGATTTGAATCGAACTGCTCTTTTTTCCTTGCTTGTTTAGCTAAATATAAGTGTGTGGTGTCTGAGGGGGATGGCGTCGGTCGGCCTAGAAAGTAGCCCTGACCATATGGAATTCCCAGCTCGATAACTTGATCAAGCTCTTGTCTTGTTTCAATGCCTTCTGCAATCAAGGTACATTTTAGTCGTTGGCCAATGGCAATAATTGATCTGACGAACTCTTGTTTGACGTCGTCCTGATCAATTCCTTGTATAAAATGTTTATCGATTTTAACAATATCAGGCTGAAGTTCAGACCAAAGGCGCAGACCAGAGTAACCTGCTCCTAAGTCATCGATCGCAACTTGGAAGCCCATTTCGCGATAATGGTTAACGCTGTTATGCGATAAACCGTCACGATCATAGGGATGCTGTTCCGAGAGTTCGATGACAATTTTTTTCTCGTCTAATCCTAAGTTTCTGAGGATAGACAGCGTCATACCACGTTGATGATGTGGTGAGCTTAGAAGAGAGGCGCTGACATTTAGAAATAGCTTTCCATTCAAATCAAGTTCAACAAAACGCGACAGCGCTTTAGAACGGCACAGTATCTCTAGCTCATGAAGTTTGTTTTCGGACTCGGCGAGCGGAAACAGAACATCCGGAGCAAATAAAGGCGTTCTAATCGGGCCTCTTGAAAGCGCTTCGTGACCAAAAACCTCGCCAGTTCGTAAATCAAAAATTGGCTGGAAGTAGGGCGTTACGAGTCCTTCAGAGAGCGTTTTATGCAGTAGTTGTACTTGGTTATCTTGCATCTTCTTTCCGATAAGTTGCATAGAACGAGTATGTTATGAAGTTTTTGTTACAGGCGTGTGACGATTTTGGGATGAGTGCTATATAAACAAGGCGATTGAGTGCTTTTGTTGGGGCTAGTTTAGGTCAATTAGAAGTTATGTTATTGAGGAGGTGAGTAGCAGGGATTACGTTGCTCAGAAACAATTTGGTTTCCAAAATCGCTTTTTATTTTTACTGTGCGATTGGAAACGATCAAAATGCAGTTTGTGTATCGAGTTGAAATTAGTGCGCAGTATGGCCAGAACGAGCAGGAATCAAAGAGGCGAACCATTTAGCGAACGCTGCTTTAGCTTGCTTAACCGATTGAGCAAAATAAGCACGACGAATTGCGTAAGCTCGCTCAACGTAATAGTCAGTATCTAGGTTGCCAAATTGGTCGTATTTGTAGTCGTTTTTCATGTCGGAATCCTCCGTTGGTTAGTAACGATTCAAAGGATAGCGATCAGATTAAATTTGATCAAACGATCAATTTTCAGGCCTTAGATGAAAAAAAATAACCTATCAAATAACGGACGTTATTCGTCAGCTGATTTCGTTAGTTTTGCTGGTTCATCAAGCGAAACTGTCCCGGTGTATATCGGCTCAGGCGCTTAAAAAACCTTGAGAAGTAGCCGGGGTCGATAAAGCCCAAATCATAAGCAATTTCTTCAATGGTTTTTCGACTGTAAATCAGACGACGCTTTGCTTCAAGAAACAGGCGTTGGTGGCATAAGGATTTAACGCTTTGATTGAACACTGACTTAGTTAAGCGGTTTAACGTTTTTTCTGATGTATTGAGTCGCTTGGAGTACTCGGGAGTCGACCAATGTTTTAGGTAGTTCTGTTCGATTAATTCTTTCAAATCTTGGAGTAGCTGGAGGTTATGATTGTCTGAATTAGTCGACACACTCACTTCGACATAACGGTGGAGCATGATCAATAGCGCTTTTACTAAGTACTCTCCCATTAAAGCCCGACCAGACCGAGCAATTGAGGTTTCACGCTCGATCTGCATCACAATCGGCCACAACTCGTTAAATTGGTTGGTATTTAAGCCTAAGTCGATGAAGGTGGGCGTTTGGAGAAGGGGTTTGATCAGTTTAGCCGCTCTCTCCTGATACACTTCTTCTAGAAGTGGGGCGGCAATAGACAATACCTTTCCGTCTGTTTCTGGAGCGAATCGAAAACTGTGCACACAGCCAGCTGGGACAATGATGGCCCACTTACCAAGTAAGCGGCGTGTTTTATCGTCTAGTTGAACTTTCGCATCGCCGGATTTCAAAATCAGGATTTGGAACAAATTCCCATGTCGATGTGCGTCAATTTTCCACCCTAGATCACTACTGCGAGATTCAATATCTTCGATATGAAGAAACTCTGGATCTTCCGACCATTCAGAATCACCGTACAGGCCAAAGAGTGGGATATTGCCATCAGACATACGCTTTCCAATCGTCTACTTTCTAAAAAATGAATGTGTATTGTTATATCTTATAACTAAATTTCAGAGGTACTTAAGATCTCATATTACACGTCAATACTGACGTTGTAGGCATTCTTAAGTATCTACTTAGTATGAAAAGGTAGCTTTCCATGTCCAAAAAGTACAATTTATTGTCCCTATAGTACCTGACGAAATCCGCCTCTCTCTACCACTATAGATATAAGCAGTTACATATCTATAAAAAGAACAATACAGGTACAGAATAATGAAAACAAAAGTAGCGATTATTGGTGCAGGTCCGTCAGGCTTGCTTTTAGGTCAGTTGTTAGCCAAACAGGGCATAGACAACGTCATTATTGAACGTGTTACGGGCGAGTACATCTTAGGCCGAATTCGTGCGGGCGTTCTTGAACAAGGGATGGTCAATCTTCTAAGGGAAGCGGGTGTTAGTGAACGCATGGACAAAGAAGGTGAAGTTCATGATGGCTTTGAGCTGGCATTTAACAATAAGCGTGTTCGCATTGCGTTGGACGAACTAACTGGCGGCGACACGGTGATGGTATACGGCCAAACCGAAGTAACGCGAGACTTAATGGAAGCGCGCGCTAAAGCTGGTTATACGACGGTATACGAAGCCAGTGACGTGAAATTGCATGACGTTAAATCGGATACGGATACTCCGTACGTTACTTTTGAAAAGAATGGTGAACAGGTTCGCCTAGACTGTGATTACATTGCGGGTTGTGACGGTTTCCACGGCGTGTCTCGCAAAACGATTCCTGATGATGTTAAAACAGAGTTTGAACGTGTTTATCCATTTGGTTGGTTAGGGCTTCTATCTGATACTAAGCCTGCTCATGATGAGCTGATTTACTGTAAGACTGACCGAGGTTTTGCCTTGGCGAGTATGCGTTCGCAAACTCGTTCTCGATACTACCTTCAGGTGCCATTGACCGATAAAGTTGAAAACTGGAGTGATGAGGCATTTTGGGAAGAATTGAAAAAACGTTTGCCGGATGATGTCGCAAGCAAAATGCAAACAGGCCCTAGTATTGAGAAAAGTATTGCCCCTTTGCGCTCGTTCGTTTGTGAGCCGATGCAATATGGGAACCTTTTCTTGGTTGGGGACGCCGCTCATATCGTTCCTCCGACAGGGGCGAAAGGCTTGAACCTTGCAGCATCGGATGTGGCAACCTTATATAAAATCATGACCCGTGTTTACAAAGAGAATGATAAAGACTGTATTAATCAGTACTCTGAAATTTGTTTGCGTCGTGTCTGGAATGGTGAGCGTTTCTCTTGGTGGATGACCAATATGATGCATGACTTTGACGATGTTTCTGTCAGTGGTGCGGATGCGATCACGTTCGATCGCTTTATGAGTTCTGAGCTGAACTTCTATACCGATAATGAAGAAGGTCGAAAAGTCGTTGCAATGCAGTACGTCGGCTTACCTTACGAAGATCTGAAATAAGATAACCTGCGCTTTTATTTACTAAGGGTCTCGGAAGTGACCTGTTTAGACACTAAGAGTTTAGAGGTAAAGTGTAAGAAGTGACGTGTTAGGCGTAATAAGAGCCAGATCAAATCAATGGGCTGGCTCTTAATCTAAAAGTGAAAACCTGCCTTCCTAGTACTAGTAAGCGTTATCGAACAAAACGCGTCTAGCGAGACTAAAAGTCTGTTATTTTCTCAAAGAGTTTAGTTACTCGTCATCCACTGAAACATCGAAGTGACCGCTTTTTCAGACCAATCTTGCTGTGCCTTTAACGTCGCGGATGCTTCTTGTTTGGATATCCCTCTGCCTTTTGCTGACCAGCTTCCTAATGGTTCCCCATCACGAGTAGAGAGGCTAAGTGTGCCCTCTATGAAGGCGTAGGTTCTGCCTGCTTTTTGCTCAGAGCGGGATTGAGTCTGTGTTGATAGTTTCCAAACAACATTTTCGGTGCCCGCTCTCAAGCCAACCTCAGTAAGCTGACTGTTGATAGGGTTCGTGAGTTCGCTCGATGTCACGTTAAACGAGAAGGTGTTTAACGCTGTACCAAGCGCTCGTTGAATCTCTTTCACTTTTTTGTCTGGTGGAAAAATAGCGCCCGATTGAGAGTAAAGCTCAAGCTTTTCGACGAGCTGCTGTCGTTCAGAAAACTTGGGTATCAAAGAGAGGTAAGTACGCCACTCACTTTTATCCGGTTCGGATAGGAGAGTGAGTCCAGATCCGATAGTTCGGATATCACCATCAATTTCATCAATCTTTTGTCTAAGACGAGAGGCGGCTTTGCTTCGATCAAAAGCCTGTAACGCATAGACATACTGAGTATCCTGATAGCGTTCTTTATTCTGTATTTGGTCTAACTCAATATTCAGAGACTTGGATTTCGTATAGGCGGATTGGGCTCTGAGAACCTGCTCCTGTTGCCCCGTCGACTTGGTGACCTGTATGTCCTGAGTATTGACCTGAGACACTTGTGTTCTAAGCTGCTGAGCAATTTGTGCGTTGCCATTCTGTTCAGCTTGCTTAAAGGCCTCAGCAAGATCGTCGATCTTGCTGTAAGAGCCAACACCATACAGATAACGTGTATCTTTTGGTGGGTTTGAAATCCATTCGGGCAATGCAGACGCAGCGGCTTCCTGCGAGCTATTATCGTGACTGGCACCGATACAACCCGTTAACAGACTAGACAAACAAACACCCAAAATCAGTCGTTTACGATGATACAAGGTGGCTGTATAAGTCATTAGAAGAATCCTTTGTCAGCCAATTTTTTGATTTTCTTCTGTCCGTTCCATACTTCACGGTTTGTGGTCATGTTGATCAACTTTAAGTCAACTTGATAGAAGGTAACGCGCTGATCACCATTGGAATCGACAATCGAGTTGATCGTGCCAGACAACGCGAATTGAGCGCCTTGCTCTTGTCCAAATTCAGCGGCGGTGCCTTCTGCGGCATTCATTTCTTGGTCTTCGCGTTCTGTACGAATGTCTTCACGTTCTTCGCCTGAGACGACAAAATCTACTTTGCCTTCTTTTAGGAAGCTACGCTTAATGTCATTGATAAAAGTATCGACAGGGATGTGCTCGTGGCTCTTATTGCGAATCGATTGAATGATGACCGTTGGGTTGCCATCGTGTTCGACCTTATATTGACGGTACCATGGGAAGGTCAGCATTTCGCCCATCATGGCTTCAGCCACAAGGCGAGAGTCTGTATCGTTCCAGCGGTCCGACAAAGCAACTTCTTCATCGGTACTGATTCGTTTAACGCCACCACTGGAACACGCGGTAATGGTTAAAACGGTAAAAAGTACAAAAATAGATCTTGAAAGCGACTTAAACATTGATATGTCTCCCTATAAATAAGTCGAAAGTAGTACAGCTATAAATTAATCTAGCCAAATAAAAGTTCATTACTAATTTGGATTACGGATATTCCATATCACCAAACCATCCTTTTCAATGGATGTTTCGGCCATATTAAACGTTTTGTTGCCCACACTATAGCTTGGAGTATAGCTTCCTGATTCGATTGGCATACGGGTCAAACGAACTTGCGCGGGCAAGGTCAGCCAGTTTCGAGTATCAGAAGCTGAACTCGCAAATACCGCGACTTGGCTAACCAAGCCGATAAGCATACTCGCGCCCTGATCTTCTATATTGGATTGAACCTGATACGCTAGCCAGCCTCGAATCAGTTCTCGAATTAAACTTTCGTAAATGTCTCGTTGCGCTGTCTTCAGTTGATTTTGAAGCGATATATCAGCCAAGGAGGTCATTCTAAGAGATAGGTTGTCGGTAAAAGTTCCTGCGGTGACGTCCGTTTTCGACTGATCTAGGCTAAATCGTGGGTAAAAAGGTACCGTGATTCTTAAAGGCTGGTTCATCAACATGCCTTCTAACCCTGTCGCACTGAGCTGGCTCCATACAGGTCTACCTAGAATAACGCGTTTATTGAAAAGGCCATCAAAAGCGCGCCAAGCGCCGCCTGCCTTGTAATTGGCAATCAAACTAAGTGGCGTTGCATCAGAGTAGACCATGGTAAACCAGCGAAAAGCGTCGTTCTCTTTAGTGTTTCCACCACCATGAAGGGGTTCTAAAACGAGAGAATAAGCCGCTGGGTCGGCTAACAGTAACAGCGACATTTCTTTTTTAGCGGGCACAAAGCCTTGATGCTCTAAAACGACAATTTCGGCATCGTGCTCGTTATATTCTTCTAATAAGGTTTTATAGCTTGGCGTTAAGTGTACGTCGATGGCTTCGTTTATCTCCGCGTTACTCCATCCGCCTTTGTCCATCATTCTAATGGCATCAAGCCACGCGCGTGTCGCGGCATCTGGGGTTAGGTCGTATTGCTTAGCATACCCAGCTTCATAAAGCTGTGCGGCAGATTCATAGCTGATACGCGCGTCGTCATACTCTTTGCTTTTCTCGTATTGAATGCCCTCGAGGTATCGCGCCCATGCATCTTCTCGATATTCGTACTGCTCCGAGCTTCTGCCGCCTTGGTAAAAATTACCGAGCCATTCAAGCGCTTTCATGTAGAAAGCTTGGTCTTCTTTGGCATTGAGTTCGGAATAGCTTGTGGACTGAGCGGCTATTTCATTTAGCTTAAGGTCAATACGGCGCGCTTCGACTAAAGCCGAGTCCATCAATTGTTGTTTTTTTGACGTGTTAGTCGCTTGTCCAGATAGCGCAAGATAGTTGAGGGATTTTAAGTAGCTTATGTAGACACGTTCAAGGCCATTGCCTCGGTAATCACTTTGGCGAGGGTTAGTCAGTAAGGCCCAAGCGCGATTCGAATAAGTGGAGGAAAAAAAGGTGTCGCTTATTTTTTCTGCTTCTTCAAGTAACTCGTTACTGCGTTGATAATCACCTTGATATTGAGCCAATGCGCCTTTTTCTAGATAAAAGAGCAATTGGTCTTGAGAGCTATCTAATGCTTTATCCATTGATTCTTCTGCGGCTTTCCAATTCCCTTCATGTGCTAAGGTAAGCCCTTCGTCAATGTCATTTCGGTAAGTGGCACAGCCGTTGATAAAAAGAGTAACAAGGCATACAACGATAAACCGCACTGATTAGCTTCCTTTTCCTAAAAAATGATCGACAAATAATACGCCAACAAGTGCAGCACAACCAAGATAAAGAATCATCCAGCGCATACGCATGCAGTAAGGGCACGGTTTTTTCTTCTTCAATTTGCAGTCCTTCCAATTCCATAAGCTCCAGAAAGCTTACTCGAATACAGAGGCCTGTGCTAGGGATGGGCTTACATTGAAGTTAAACAAGAAATAAATTCAGAAACAAAAAAAGAGGCGTGATGCCTCTTTTTTGGGTTGTCTTCCTAATGCTTTCTACATTAGCGACAGATTACTCAATCTTATTGAGTTGTTTCAGCTTCAGGTTGTTGCTTTTGAAGGCTTTCTAAGTAAAGCGCGTCAAAGTTAATCGGTGCAAGCATCACTGGGCTGAAGCTACCTTTTACAACGATAGCGTCGATGTTTTCACGAGCGTATGGGAACAAGGTACCTGGACAGAATGCACCAAGTGCATGGTGCAGTTGTTGTTCTTCCAAACCAGAAATTGTAAACAAACCACCTTGTTGAACTTGAACTAGGTAAGCTGGCTCGCCTTCGTTCTTAACGTTTACAGTGATTTCAAGTACAACTTCATATACGTTTTCGCCAACTTGACGGCTTTTAGTGTTGAGTTCTAAACCAAGTTCTGGCTTCCACTCTTCCTGAAAAATCATTGGAGAGCGAGGAGATTCAAAAGAAATGTCTTTTAAGAAAACGCGTTGCATTTGAAGCACAGGGCCTTGAGCTTGTTGTGCTTCTTGATTATTTTCGTCAGCCATTTTGGTTCCTTGTGTTGTCTATTTTTTCATTATACTAAATAGAAAGTTCTAAACAGAAAGCATTGGATCTAACTTTTGCTCTCGCTCGAGCGCAAACAGTTCGTCGCAGCCACCAACGTGATGATTGTCGATCCAAATTTGCGGTACAGTATGGCGTCCGCTTTTTTCCATCATTTCTTGGCGTAGCGTGCGGTTACCGTCCACGTTAATTTCATTAAAACTCACGTTCTTCATGTCGAGCAATTGCTTTGCGCGCACGCAGAACGGACAGTAGTCACTTGAATAGATGGTTACGTCAGCCATAATGCCCTCTAATTGTTACGCTTTTACAAGTGGAAGATTTGCATTTTCCCACTCGGCGATACCGCCTTGTAGTTTATAGACTTCGAATCCCGCTTTGATCAGCTCTTTCGCGTTTGATCCAGCCGTCATTCCTGTCTTACATACAAGGATAATAGGGTTAGATTTGTGTTTCTCAAGCTCTGCATTCTTATCTTTTAATTTGTTAGCAGGAATATTGATAGCGCCAGTGATGTGGCCTGCTCTGAATTCCTTAGTCGGTCGGATGTCGATAACAGCCGCGTTTTTGTTGTTTACCAAGTCGGTTAAACTGGCGGTTGTGATGCCACGAGCATTGCCTCGCATCTCAACGAATACGACCGCTGCGAGAACGAAGAAAAACACGGCAACCATTTCCCAATGGTTGGTAGAGAATTCGAGAATTTGATCAATCATAATTGTAAAAGCCTGTGATGTTTGCTTAAGCCTAAGAAAATCTGTCAAGCATTATACACGCGCTGTCCGACGGGTACAGACTCGGAATGCTACCTTTATACAAGAGGTCGCATTTTTTTCGTATTAGTGCGACAGTTAAGGAAGGTACGAACAAGTCCACTGGCTTCAGCGTGTGGATAACTTTTCTTTATTCGAGGCAAGTGTCTGGAGACAAATGCCGCTGTCCAATATTGAGCATATTGGCAAGAAAGTTAACAAAGAATTAAAGAAAGCTTAGCCCACGCCCTTTGGGTCTTTCAGAGAAACAGCCTATCTTCGTTAAGAGTAATTGAAAGGTATTAACATTCCTGCTCACTCTCGCCTTAATAGACTGTTTCTCTGATAAGACTGAAGCTCATAAGACTTATTCGTACCTTCCTTAATAGGTTCACTACGCACAGTATAAATGGAGAAAAGCATGTTTAGTTTTGGTCGAAAAGCAAATGAAAATGCCGTAACAAAAGGCCAATGGCTAAAATGTATTTCTGCCTTTTTGGCTGTTTTGCTTTTAAGTGCTTGCTCCTCCAGTGCTCATAAATCTAATTTCGAAGAGAAGCGAAAAGAAACTCAAGTCGCGCTATCGGAAAAATTAGAGTCGTTATGGGAGCGTGCGCACATCATTCCTGATTTACAGCGTGGTGCACCGTTAGTTAGCCATTCAGAACGTGGACAAAACGCGATTCTTCAACAGAATGCCGCGAATTTACAATTAGCCGACGGGTTGCTGGCGTCACTCAATAAGCGAGTGCTTGACCGCAAATCGGATGGTAAGAAGGGAGATCGCATTCGCTTAACCTTAGTGCTGGCGAGTGATAAGAACCAAATGGCCTTTAGCGCAGACCCAATCGAGGTTTGGCGCGGCGATGTGAGCGAGTGGGTATTGAGCTCGCCCGCTGGCGAACGTCTTTCGGTGCGTGTGGTTTGGAATGAACAAGGGCCACTCTATTTAGAAGGACAGCAGACAGCAGACGTGTCTCTTGCCATGCCGTCCACGCCGTTTATTACAAACCTTTTCTACTATGGGAACGCCGTCACGGCCCAAAAAGCACTGTCACTGCTCTTATCCGTCGATGTAAATATCAAATGACGCTATCGTAAGTAGCGCCAAATGTAGGCGATTTATTGGGCGTTTGTTTATTGGGCGTTTGTTGAGTCGAAAATTTTATCTGCGTTACCTTCGATAAAGCTATCAAATAGCACGCCATCGGGCTGTTTGTGGCGTTTAGCAAACTCGTAGAAGCAGCTTGGGATGGTGCGCTTTATATCGTTTGCAAATGTGACTTCTACTTTATCTGCCATGGTCGATGATTGCTCTAAATACAGTTGCGGTGACCCTTTTACGATTCCGCCAACGCTGTTTAGGGTATACCCTTCGTTCTGTAGCAACGAATTAACCTCTTCTATCGTCGGGAATTTTTTAAGGTGATTGATGCTCACGGTAAAATGGTTTGCTTGAAGCCCCATTGTCGATAGCCACGCGGCGTATTCAGAATGCTCTGCCAGTGTGAGGTAGTCTTCTTCTGATATTTTATCCCATAGCGTTCCAGCCCAAAAAATATCAGGAGATTGAACCGCGTTAAGTGCGATTTGCTCGGTGAGCTTCGTGATAATTTCTTGGCAAACGGCGGGTAACTCTTCGGTGATCAGTTCCGACAAAAAGATTTTAGGCGCCAGCGTATCGGATTCATGCTTATAGCATCGAGCTTTCAGGTGTTTGTTTTCAAATCGAAAAGCACCGTATGCTTTATAGCCAAGTGCGGACAACTGAGGCTCAAGTTTTTCAAGCTCGATAGGGGAATTGTTAAAGGTTCTAAAAGCAACGTGATCGTTTAATACCGTTTCCCCTTGATCTTGAAAAAGGGATTGAATTCGCTGCGCTTGAGGCGTGATCTGAGTGTACTTGGACCAGAGAGAGTCGAAAAAATCGTTGGTGTTCATTGCTCTACCTTTTTGTTCGTCTATTTTTACCGATAAGAAAACTCTATGTCACTCGTCGTAGAAAAGGCAAAAGGTAAAAAAGCATTTAATGATGCGAAAAAGTCATGCTAAGCCTCTAAGTTAGGTCAATAGTAGCTGCTGCTTTGAGGATAAGATCGTATTAATTAAGTGAGCTGGAAAGCTTCTGTCTTTACAATGCGCCAAGCCAACAACCCGTTTAAGTTTGACATCGTTGATAGGTCTGATGCAGATGTCTGACCGTCCTCTAGAAGAATGTTCAGGAATCAGTGAAATTCCCAGTCCCGCTGCCACAAGGTCGAGCGCATATTCTTCTGTTTTTACTTGGGCACGAATATCCGTCTTAAGTCCTTGTTTTTGCATAAGGTAGTTCCACGACTCAAGAATGTCGCATGGCGTACGAGAAATAAAAGGTTGTCTGTCTATCTGCTTAATAGAAAGAGAAGGAAATTCACTGAGCCAATGCCCTTCTGGCATTGCAATAACATAGTCGTCTTCCCAGAGCGGGTAGAAAACATCGTCTTCTGAGGTATAGCGGCTGCATGTAAAACGCAAATCCGCGCTTTCCGACTCGTCGATCAAGTTCAAGGTTAGTCCACTTATTTCATCCAACATTTTTTTGATCACCTGACTGATGAAAGCACCGGATAAAAAAGGCGTTAATGAAATGGTAAGAGACAGAGGCGTGGTATTTTCAGAAAAAAGCCCCCTAAGTGAGTTGAGATCGTTCACCATTCGACAAGCATGAGGGTAAAGCTGGCTGCCGCTGTCGGTCGGTGAGACACCTTTCGAGTGCCGCACAAACAGTTTTGTACTCAAGTCTTCTTCTAATTGGGCCAGTGTTGCAGAAATAGACGGTTGCGCGACGAAGCAGCGTTTTGCCGCCGCGCTTAAACTGCGCTCTTCAAATACGGCGATAAAGTATCGTAGAGAACGAATATCCACTTGGCCTCTCCTCGTTTTTCATCTAACTAAAAATGGTACAGGAATTACATTATGGTTCTTGCTATAGGAAAAAACTAGATCACTAGCAGGAAATCAATATTTCAAATCGATAGCAAGGCTCGGTACTGTGACAGAAACTCAATTTACTTAGTAAGAGGTCGGGTATGACTTTAACGTGTTTGGAAACGCTTGGTATCAATTCTCTTAAGCAAGGCGATCGTTATTTCAGCGTCTTAACTGGCAATGTTTGCGAAATGGGCCAAGGCGACGCTTTCTCTGCGCATAGCCCCATTGATGGTGCTGTGCTGTCTCAGTTTAATAATGCCGTGCCGGAGCAACTTTCGTCTGTCGCGTCTGAGCTTCAAGACGCTTTCAAAGCGCTTCGGGTGATTCCTGCGCCGCGTCGTGGTGAGTTGGTTCGTCGTATTGGCGAAGAGGCTCGAAAATACAAAGAAGAACTCGCACAGGTGATTTCTTTGGAGGCAGGCAAAATCTTACCAGAGGCATTAGGCGAGGTTCAGGAATGGATTGACGTGTGCGATTTCGCTGTGGGTCAGTCTCGTATGCTACACGGTTTGTCGATTGTATCTGAACGCCCTGGACACAGAATGATGGAGCAATGGCAGCCACTTGGTCCTGTTGCGGTCATCACGGCCTTTAACTTCCCGATGGCGGTATGGGCTTGGAACGCCATGCTAGGTCTAGTGTGCGGTGATCCGATCTTATTAAAACCTTCTGAAAAAGCGCCATTGTGTGCCTTGGCAATGTATCAAATCGCACAGAATGTGATTGCAGACATGCCTGATATTCCAAAGGCCTCCGTGAGTGTCATGATCGGTGGGCGTGATTTAGGTGAAGCGATTGCTTCTAATCCTGTTTTCCCTCTCGTCTCTGCAACGGGCTCGACTGCCATGGGGAAAGCGGTCGCTCAAACGGTAGCGGCTCGTTTAGGTCGATCACTTTTAGAGTTGGGCGGCAACAATGCCATGATCGTTTCTCCAACAGCCGACTTAGACTTGGCACTTAGAGCCATTGTCTTTTCGGCAGCAGGTACCGCAGGTCAACGTTGTACGACACTTCGACGTTTGATTACTCATGAATCAGTTGTGGATGGTTTGGTTGAGCGCCTTGTTAAATCCTACTCCTCTTTGAGCATTGGTAACCCAATGGAAGAGGGCAACCTCGTTGGGCCGCTTATCGATGAAGGCAGCTTTGGACGTATGCAAGCGTCTTTGGCCGCAGCAAAAGAGCAAGGTGGTGAGGTTGTTTACGGTGGTGAGCGTGTTACAGAAGGCGTTCCTGCGAGCGGCTTTTATGTGAAACCAGCGATTGTTCGTATTGCTCATGACGCGCCAATTGTTCAAGAAGAAACCTTCGCGCCTATTTTGTATGTCCTGACTTACAGCGAATTTGAAGACGCTATCGAGATTCAAAATAACGTACCACAAGGTTTGTCTTCTGCGGTGTTCACAGAAAGCATGCGCGAGGCTGAGTTGTTTATGTCTCCAGCAGGGTCTGACTGTGGTATTGCGAATGTAAACATCGGTACCTCGGGCGCTGAGATTGGCGGTGCCTTTGGAGGCGAAAAAGAGACTGGTGGTGGTCGTGAATCTGGTTCCGATGCGTGGCGTAATTACATGCGTCGTACCACGAATACGATCAACTATGGCGGCGATCTGCCTCTCGCTCAAGGTATCGTATTCGAATAACCCCAACGGTTGAACTAAGGCACATTGATCAATGTGCTCTCAGAATGGCGTCTACCATTTAGGCGCCATTCTAAACGATTTTCTTGCTTAAATTTTCGAACGCCTAGGGGGCATTGTGATTGACTCCGACTGTAATTCGCTATGGCGAGCAAGTTCGCCTGCCGCACCTGAACTCACATCGCTTTCATCTGATATGGTCGTCGATGTTGCGATTGTTGGTGCCGGTTTTACCGGGTTATCTGCTGCACTCCATCTTGCAAAAAAAGGCTTTTCTGTCGTCGTACTCGAAGCTCAAGAAGTGGGTTTTGGTGGGTCTGGACGCAATGTCGGTTTGGCTAATGCGGGTTTATGGCTCGAACCTGATGAACTGGATAAACAGTTAGGGTTGGAGGATGGAAAGCGTTTATATGACGCCTTATCGGTTGCACCGGATACGGTATTTAGCTTGATTGATGAATACCAGATCGAATGCGAAGCGACTCGACATGGCACGCTTCACGCTGGCGTAGGTAAGGCAGGGTTAGCACAATTGCAACGACGGTGTGACCAGCTACAACAACGTGGTGCACCAGTTCAGTTACTTGGCATGTCAGATGCGCAGACTAGAATAGGCTCAGAGAAGTTTTGCGGCGCGTTATTTGATCCTAGAGCGGGAACGATCCAACCTTTAGCTTATGCTCGTGGACTGGCTCATGCCGCTCTAAAAGAGGGAGCAACCATCTTCGAATACTCTCCCGTGACCTCAATTGTGCCAGAGCAAGACAGTTGGAAACTTGATACCGAAAAGGGGTCGGTCAGCGCTGAGAAAGTTGTGTTAGCGACCAATGCGTATTGCGAATTTGGTGTTCAGGAACAAGCGCGAAAATTTGTCCCTATCTTTTACAGTCAGTTAGCGACCAAACCCTTAACCGAAAAAGAACTAGAGCGTGTTTTACCCAACAAGGAAGGTTGTTGGGATACCTGCACGGTCATGAGCTCTTTTCGGCTAGATCAACAGGGTCGTTTAATATTCGGTGGAATGGGCGGGACGGGGCAAAGGCTAACAAATTGGGCGACTCAACGAGTACATGAACTGTTCCCAACGCTATCCAACCTTGAATGGGATTACTGTTGGACAGGGAAGATTGCCTACAGCGAAGATCACTTACCTCATTGCCAGCAATTGCAACGAGGGCTATTTAGTGTCGCGGGCTACAGTGGTCGAGGAATCGGACCCGGCACCGTAATGGGCAAAGAACTTGCGCATTGGTTCGCGGGGGACATTGAGAGCCTATCCGCACCTACATCGGTATTGCGAGATACCCCCCTTCGAGAATTAAAACGAGTCTTTTATGAAGTCGGTGCAAAAGCATATCACCTAGGACAAAGTAAGCATTTACTTACTTAGCATCCATAATGTATCCAGCAAATAACGACCTTTAGTGAAATGCATATCTGTGCTTGTGACACGCCTCAACACTGTACTACTATTAATGAGTCACTATTTAGGTTGAGACGTGATTGGTCAGACGCGTACTTTATCTAAATGAACTTTCTATACCGCCTATGGCTTAAACAAGAAAGATCGTATGACCCAAGTTTTAACCAATAAAAAACGCTCTTTAAAAAATGACTTACAAAACAACGATTTGCGATGTGAGGAAAAAACATAGGTAAAAATAGGTATTTTTACCTAACTCTATATTGTGACTCGTTTTTTTGTTGATACACTATTGTTCGCTGCCGCACACGCAGCTTAGAAAAGACTTGGAAATCACCCCACCATTGCGGGATCGTTCGCTGCCGCACACGCAGCTTAGAAATTTACGAATTGATAAAAAACATGCCCGACGCAGTTCGCTGCCGCACACGCAGCTTAGAAATAGAACCGCCCCGCCAACAGCCACATAAAATGGTTCGCTGCCGCACACGCAGCTTAGAAATTCAAGCGGCAAATGAATGGCCTTAAAAACAAGTTCGCTGCCGCACACGCAGCTTAGAAATAAAACACGTCACCGAGGACATGAAAACTCGTGTTCGCTGCCGCACACGCAGCTTAGAAAGAACAATTCGTCTCGGATATCGTCTCGGTTTAGTTCGCTGCCGCACACGCAGCTTAGAAAAGTATATAACTCTAATTGAAAAGCGAAATGCTGTTCGCTGCCGCACACGCAGCTTAGAAATTTAATCTGTTAACTAGACTGTACATTGGAGGGTTCGCTGCCGCACACGCAGCTTAGAAAGTTTATCAAAAAATAACATTACAGGTCTTTTCGTTCGCTGCCGCACACGCAGCTTAGAAATTGCC
Source organism: Marinomonas mediterranea MMB-1 (assembly GCF_000192865.1). Classification (NCBI taxonomy): domain Bacteria; kingdom Pseudomonadati; phylum Pseudomonadota; class Gammaproteobacteria; order Oceanospirillales; family Oceanospirillaceae; genus Marinomonas; species Marinomonas mediterranea. Next base: position 3,898,095 of record NC_015276.1, on the reverse strand, counting down.
GAGCATCGCGCCGAGACGAATATTCTCGTTCGCTGCCGCACACGCAGCTTAGAAATGACTTACCGAATCCGCAACCGACTTCCCCTTGTTCGCTGCCGCACACGCAGCTTAGAAATAATCGACGCATTAGCGAGCTTTGCACGTAATGTTCGCTGCCGCACACGCAGCTTAGAAAGCATTAGCTCGCTCAGCACGTAATTAGCGTCTGTTCGCTGCCGCACACGCAGCTTAGAAATCGACCCAGACTACATGACGGCACTGGGCATCGTTCGCTGCCGCACACGCAGCTTAGAAAATTTCACACCGGAGCGAGCATCATCACGTAAAGTTCGCTGCCGCACACGCAGCTTAGAAAACCTCGTTAGAAATAAGTCGTTCGCGGCTTTTGTTCGCTGCCGCACACGCAGCTTAGAAATTTGGTAACTACTCCAAGTCAAAAGGCGTTAGGTTCGCTGCCGCACACGCAGCTTAGAAATTATAGCCTCTGGAGAGCGCAAAGACCTTGAAGTTCGCTGCCGCACACGCAGCTTAGAAATCTATTATCGTTCCGTGGGCACCATTAATCGCGTTCGCTGCCGCACACGCAGCTTAGAAATTGCTAAGCGTGTGATTGATACAACACCCCGTGTTCGCTGCCGCACACGCAGCTTAGAAATTGTAATACAACACGCGCTGTACCGGGTGCAAGTTCGCTGCCGCACACGCAGCTTAGAAATCTTTATCGTCGTTTAAGTCATCGTCTTTTACGTTCGCTGCCGCACACGCAGCTTAGAAATTTCCCTTTGATTTCCGCGCGATAGCGCGGATGTTCGCTGCCGCACACGCAGCTTAGAAATCTCGGTCACCGTGTTAAACACATTCACCTGGGTTCGCTGCCGCACACGCAGCTTAGAAATGTCATGTCTAGAAGTTCCGAATTTGTATCATGTTCGCTGCCGCACACGCAGCTTAGAAATGTTCAAAACACATATACAAATCACGAACAGGGTTCGCTGCCGCACACGCAGCTTAGAAAATTCACCATGAACTCTCTTAAACATTCTTTGGGTTCGCTGCCGCACACGCAGCTTAGAAATATGTATTTTGTTAATTCGACATACTGACCAGGTTCGCTGCCGCACACGCAGCTTAGAAAGATTGTGTACACGGTTTTAGTTGTTAAATCGGGTTCGCTGCCGCACACGCAGCTTAGAAATTTCTACGAGCGCTGAGAAGGTCGTATTCTGCGTTCGCTGCCGCACACGCAGCTTAGAAAACTTGACCGCTTTACCTTTAAAAAACTTCATAGTTCGCTGCCGCACACGCAGCTTAGAAATCCCCCAGTGTCCCATCCTCCGTAACACGTCTGTTCGCTGCCGCACACGCAGCTTAGAAATTGAATATGAAGTCATAGTAATCATCAAAACTGTTCGCTGCCGCACACGCAGCTTAGAAACTCTATGCCTCCGAGATTTTGAGAATCGGAACGTTCGCTGCCGCACACGCAGCTTAGAAAATACACATCTCGTCGTGCTTATCTCGTCCCAAGTTCGCTGCCGCACACGCAGCTTAGAAACATTATTCGCGCCATTGCGACAATCGAAAGCCGTTCGCTGCCGCACACGCAGCTTAGAAAATATAGAGCTTTCCGTTACCCGTTTTGATAACGTCCGCTGCCGCACACGCAGCTTAGTATGACGTTTGGCTCCTCCCCCTTACCAAGGGGGAGGCTGGGAGGGGGTCTTATCGAGGGAACCAACTGAATCTTGTTTCGATTCGGCGTAAGCTTTTTGTGTAAATGATGTTGTCGGTTTACACAAACATCTAGACCCCTCCCTAACCCTCCCCTTGGTAAGGGGAGGGAACAAGATAAGTTTGCTGCCGCACACGCGGCTTAATATGACGTTTAGCTCCTCCCTCTTACCAAAGGGAGGGAACCAGAGAAGTTCGGGTTTTCATTTTCCCCATTATCGACAATATACGATACAATTTTGGCTTTATGCATCATAATTGGAAGGATCATGCGGCATTACATCCCGTCTTCGACAGCATTGAAGTGCTTCGAAGCCTCTGTTCGACATCTTAGTTTTACCCGTGCTGCGGAAGAGCTTCATTTGACTCAAAGTGCGGTGAGTCGTCAAATTCGTAATCTCGAAGAGTTTCTATCTCGTGAGCTGTTTATTCGGTTAAACAAACGTCTTGTTTTGACCGGTACGGGAGACGCGTATTACAAAGAAATACTGCCGTTGTTAGATGCAATGGAAGGGGCGAGTTTAAGAATGTTGCGCCGCGAAGATGAAAAAACGACGCTGCGAATTGCATCATTGCCGACTCTTGCTTCGTATTGGTTAATACCGAAATTAAATGAGTTTCAGGAGTTGCATCCTGAGTTTCAGATAAAGGTCAGTGCATTAGAAAGCGGTGCTCAGATAGAGAGCGACAATACGGATATTATTTTGCATTATGGCGGTGATCATTGGCCGAAAGCGATTTCCCATCATCTGATGGGGGAGCAAGTCATTGCGGTGTGTTCACCTGAGTTAATCGGGCTTTCTAGCCCTCGACGTAGCTTGCCATCCTCTGTGGACTTAAAAAATAAAACAGTCAGTGCTAACGTTTTAAACTATGAGCTTATCCATTTATCCGCAAGGGTTAACGCGTGGCCAGATTGGTTTGCTGCGAATAAACTGGAACAAAGCGCGCTTTCAGGAGCAACGTTCGAGCATTTTCATATGCTTTTAGAAGCGGCAAAACAGTCAATGGGCGCGGCCATTTTACCAACCTTTATTGCTGAGCAAAGTCTGGCAAGAGGGGAGTTGATCGCGCCGTTTGGCGACGCGATTGATACGCCTCATGAGTATTTCTTATCCTACCCTGCCGACAGAGCGGATTTAGAGCAAGTGGTTATGTTTCGGGACTGGTTAATTGAAAAGATGCGCTCCAGTTAAAAACGGGGCGTTTTCTGACGGAAGCATTCACACCGTCTTAACCAATTTGCAAAATTAATAGCTGCTATACACGGATGCTAATGTCACAATATCCGAGCGCTGTGGTAGTATCAAACTAATAAATACAACTAATCTACGTAACACTTACCTTGTTTGCTCGTCTCGTATGCGACTATCGCCTTTCTATAAGGCTGTGTAGGCTTTGCCGACGATCAAGCGTAATCATATTGTGTTAAGAATACTAATGGGATGAAGATAATGAGCAAGAAAACAACTGCCTTGTTTATTCTGGATGGCTGGGGTTACAGCGAAACGTCCAAATCGAATGCAATTGCTGCCGCGACTACGCCAAATTGGGATGCTCTATGGGCGTCCAAACCTCATACTTTGATCAAAACCTCTGGAATGGCGGTCGGTTTACCTGATGGTCAAATGGGGAACTCCGAAGTCGGTCATATGAACCTTGGGGCTGGCCGCGTTGTTTATCAGAACTTCACTCGCATTAGTAAAGCCATTGATGATGGTAGCTTCTTTGAAAATACAGAATTGGTTAATACAGTAGACAAAGCGGTAGCAGCTGGAAAAGCAGTTCACATTCTTGGTCTGCTTTCTGCTGGTGGTGTTCATAGTCATCATGAGCATATTATGGCGATGGCTGAGTTAGCGGTGAAACGTGGCGCTAAAGCGATCTACGTACACGGCTTTACAGACGGTCGTGATACGCCACCACGCTCTGCTCAAGGTCCCGTATCTGAGCTGGATGCTAAATTAAAAGCACTTGGTGTGGGCAAAATTGCAACCTTAACAGGTCGTTATTTCGCGATGGATCGTGATAACCGTTGGGAACGAGTACAACAAGCATACGATGCGATTGTCTCAGGCAACGGTTTATATGAGGCGGAATCGGCTGAGCAAGCCATCGCCGCTGCGTATGAGCGAGACGAAAACGATGAATTCGTTAAAGCAACGGTGATTGGTGACGCGGTTAAAGTGGATGACGGCGACGCGATTGTCTTCGCAAACTTCCGTCCTGACCGTGCTCGTCAATTGACTCGTGCGTTCACTGATGCGTCTTTTTCTGGTTTTGAGCGTAATGAAACGCCGTCGCTATCGGGCTTTGTTACCTTCACGGAATACGCGTCTGATATTTCTGCATCGGTTGCATTCCCTCCTGTCGCGCTTTCTAACACATTGGGTGAAATTCTTTCGAAAGAGAATAAGACGCAACTTAGAATCGCGGAAACTGAAAAATACGCACACGTTACTTTCTTCTTTAATGGTGGCGAAGAAGCTGTCTTTGCTGGTGAAGAACGTGAACTGATACCTTCTCCAGACGTAGCAACCTACGATTTGAAACCTGAAATGAGCGCACCAGAGGTAACAGACAAGCTGGTGGAAGTCATTGAAGCAGGTAAATACGATACGATCATTTGTAACTTTGCCAATGGTGACATGGTCGGCCACAGTGGTATTTTTGATGCTGCTGTACAAGCCGTAGAAGCGGTAGACGCTTGTATTGGTCGAGTGATCGAAGCACTTGAGAAAAACGGTGGTCAGTGTTTGATTACTGCAGACCACGGTAACGTCGAGCAAATGCTGAGCGATGACGGCAGCCAACCTCTTACTTCCCATACTTTGGAGCCAGTACCTTTGGTGCTTTATACGCCTGAAGAAAATGTGTCTATCAAAGAGGGGGCGTTATGCGACATTGCGCCAACTTTGTTGGATATGATGGGAATGGTTAAGCCAGATGAAATGACAGGCGAGAGCTTGCTAGTGCGAAATAAGGCCTAGTTGAGCTGAATTGTTGTTTAGAAGCCCGGCGTTTACGCTAAGGTTAGAAGTCAGAGTCAGTAGGATTAGAAATGTTGTTTAGAGTTTTCTTTGGTTTGTGTTTGCTATGCTTGTCTTCCTTGGGGGTTGCTGCCGCCCAACCACAGACACCAGAGGAAGCTCGACAACAGATAGAGACTTTGCAGAAAGACCTGAAAAAGCTAAATGGTTGGCTCAAAGAGATAAAGTCCGAACGTTCCGATGTCGAAAAACAATTGGAATCGAAAGAGCAAAGCATCCAATTGCTGCATAAGAAAATCCAAGAGCTGCAGCTCAGCCTCAAAAAAGGTGAGCAGCAGCTTTCGGAGTTATCGAAACAGCAGCGGAATCTCCAATTGAGCATCCAACAACAAAACGACCAGATAGCCGCCCAACTTAGGGCGGTTTATCGTTCTGGAGAACAAGACGGTCTAAAGCTCTTATTAAGTGATAATCAAAGTGCCGATGCGATGAGATTGGTGCATTATAATCGCTATTTTTCTCAGGCAAGGCAGTCGGTGATTAACGGTTATGTGAATGAAGTGAGAGAGCTTAGCCTCGTTGAAAAAAGCATTCGTAGTCATCGCGCTCAGCAAATTCAAGAACAAACAAATCTCCAAAAGCAACGCACTGCGCTTAAAGCTGAGCGACTACAGCGAAAAACGCTATTGGCTAAGTTAAATCAAGATTTAAAAACGGGGAATCAAAAGCAGGCTCAGTTGTCCAAGAATCAGAAGCAGCTGTCGGCTCTTTTGGAGCGTCTAGAAGAAGCGTTAGTTGATATTCAGATTCCAGATCAAGATGTCTCGTTCGCCAGCCAGAAAGGAAAATTGGTCAAACCGATTGCGCGGCTGACGAAAGTGCCAGACAACGGACAAATAAATCTAGGAGGCATTACGCTCAAAGCGAAAGAGGGTGATAATGTCAGAGCAATATTTCATGGACGAGTCGTCTTTGCCGATTGGATGCGAGGTTTTGGTTTTCTGATTATTTTAGACCACGGTGACGGTTATATGTCACTGTATGGCTATAATCAAAGTATATTAAAAGACGTCGGTGAGTGGGTTGCTGCGAATGAAGTCATCGCGACTGTTGGCAGTAGTGGTGGACGTTTAGATCCCGGCCTGTTTTTTGCCATCCGCCATAACAGTGTTCCATTGTCTCCATTAAAGTGGGTAGGAAGAGGGTAGTGTTGGCTTATGATGCTTGACTACGATTGGGTTAGGAAAAATATGAGAATTATAAATAACATACTGTGTGGCGTTGCACTTGTGCTCACAGTAACGCCAAGCATGGCGGAGGAGAAGTCCTCGATTCCACTAGAAGAGATTCAATCGTTCGTTGAGACCTTTGAGACGATACGTGAAGGATACGTTGAAGACCTTGATGACAGAGCAATTCTCGACAAGGCTCTTAAAGGTATGGTCGCAGCATTAGACCCTCACTCGAATTACCTTACCAGCGAAGAGATGAAAGAATTCGAGAAGGTAACGTCTGGCAACTATGCAGGTATCGGCGTAGAAGTTGAAATGGCAGACAATGTTTTGACCATTGTTACGCCCATAGACGGCTCGCCTGCTAAAGAAGCGGGCTTAGAACCTGGCGACGTTGTCGTACGAATCGATAGTCAGCTTGTATCAGGTATGAGCTTACAAGATGTGACCATTCTGATGCGTGGTGAGGTTGGAACCAGCGTGCGTTTAGACGTTGAACGTGACGGTCAAATCAAAGAGTATGAAATAGAAAGGCGGCTTATTGATGAATCGAGCATCACCAGTAAGTGGCTCGATAAAGACGACGGTATTGCCTATATCCGATTGAGTCAGTTTCAAGGGGACTCTGGTGAGGAGTTCGCAAGTGCGATTAAACAACTCAAACAAGACCAACCAATCGAAGGGGTGATCTTAGACCTGCGCAATAACCCCGGTGGTGTGCTTCAGAGTGCGGTATCGATTGTGGATTCCTTGGTAGACAATGGGATGATTGTGTATACGGACGGTCGACATCAGTTGTCAAAGACAGAGTTTAAAGCCTCTAAAAGAGCGACGGTATTGCCGGATGCGCCTGTTGTTGTGATGATTAATGAAGGCTCAGCGTCCGCTTCTGAAGTGGTTGCAGGTGCGCTGCAAGACCATAAGCGCGCGGTTATTTTAGGAACAGAAAGTTTTGGCAAAGGCACCGTGCAAACGGTTGTTCCATTGACCAACGGTGCGGCAGTGAAACTGACCACTGCCCTTTATTTCACGCCAAAAGGGCGTTCTATTCAAGCGCAAGGGATTCGCCCCGACATTATTATTCCGCAAGCCGATATTACCGTGCCTGACGATGCTTTCTTTATCAAAGAAGCTGAGTTAAAGGGACACATCAGTAATGGTACTGGCGGCGAAGAAAGAACGAGCTCCGACGTACAATCAGGGCTTAGCCAATTAGCGGCGTCCGATTTTCAGCTATTTCAAGCGCTCACTATCCTACAAAGCGTTCCTAAGTTAACTAAGAAATTGTAAATGAACCGTACTGAATCTCTAAAGAGCTGCTACCGATACAAGGTAGTGGCTCTATTTTTATCTGTTGTTGCCAGCGTATATTCTGTTTTCGTGAATGCCCATGACGATGCCTCGTCGTTAGGGCCTATCGTCACCGCCCCGAAGGCAACAACATCCATAAGCTCTCCTGCTGAGATTGATTGGTTACCTAATGACTTGTATGTCAGTAATGTTGATGGCTTGTTTGATGAAGAGGCTCCTGCAGATGCAAGCTCCCCTGTAGGTTCAGGTTCTCTTGAGCCCTTCATTGTTCCGTTTTCTCCTTTCTATCAGCGGGTAAGGCTGACTCCACCTTCTGAGGTAATACGTAAAGACAAAGTTAAGTCTCGCGAGCAGCTTCCGAGGATAAGCATTATTATTGATGATCTGGGCTACAATCGACGAGGGATGGAGTCGTCTTTAAATCTACCCGTTGAAGTGGCTCTTGCCATTTTGCCTCATACGCCGTTTGGGAAAAAAACCGCTCTTAAATCCATTGAGCAGAATCGAGTCACACTGCTTCATGCTCCCATGGAAAATCAGCGGGAGCTGAAATTAGGGCCAGGTGGACTCTATGCGTCAATGGGGGAGGAAGAATTTAAATCTGTCTTACGTGATGACTTAGCGAGTTTGCCGGGGATTAAAGGTGTTAATAATCACATGGGGAGTTTATTAACCACGGATTCGCAGGCCATGAACTGGGTTATGCAGGTTATTGGAGATCGATCTCTCTTTTTTGTGGACAGCGTCACCAGCGCAGACAGCGTCGCTTATACGATGGCGCTACGTCACAGTATTAATACAACAAAGCGCGATGTATTTTTGGATAATATTCGAAGTGAAAAGAAGATAGAGCAACAATTCCTTAAGCTTATCCAGTTAGCGCATCAAAACGGCCACGCTATTGCAATTGGGCATCCATACCCTGAAACCATGGCTTATTTATCTAAACGCCTTGCCGACCTTAGCAAGCTCTCGGTTCGTTTAGTCCCTATAGATGAGCTGATGGGGCAATAATTTCTCTGCGTTATGGACCTTTTATTTCTGCCATTCTGTTTTTTTGATTAGTGCGCTCGTTGATAGATCTATTAACGAGCGCCTATCCTGACTAAAATACCTTATCTTTACACGCTGAAGTTCAAAAGACTGAACCGTTGTTTTCCTCTATCTTGTTCTACAAAAATTTCCCTATTGATATTTTGTCAGAGTATTCCTAAAGAGATAGTTGATAGACCTAGACAAAAGGATAAGAGTAATTTGGTCATTCATAAGAGTAACCTTATAAAAAGCAGACTATTTTGATAAAAAATAAGAGTATTTTGAAATAATTTAAATTCAATATCCGCTAGTATTTTTTTAGATCTATAGTAACTGTCGTTACGTCCATATACTCTCTCTTTTTTGCACAGCATTAGTGCAGTCTTTATTTCGCTTCGTATTCCAAAAACTCATTATATCAGTATAAAAAATTGATCTTCTCTTTAATTGGCGTTAAATGCTCCGATCAATTCTCAATTTCCAAAATTTTATTCTTCTAATTTTTGCACTTCTATTGACCATTTTTTCAACTAAGCTTATTGTTTGGTCTTAATGTGGTGCACACTTCTTGAAAGATTGCCGCATAGGTTCCAATCTATTTGCTGAATTAGGGGGTTAAATTTATTGGAACGCTTCTTGCTTTTTAGAATAACGATAAAACACAAAAACGAGTAGGAGCTATATAATGTCAAACGCAGTTGTTAAAAAAACTCTGGTCTCTTTAGCGATCGCTGGTGCGATGACAGCCGCACAAGCAGACGTGGTAATTGGTGTTGCTGGTCCTCACACAGGCGCGTATGCCGCTTTTGGTGCTCAGCTATGGAACGGAGCTTCTGCTGCAGCCAAAGCGATTAACGATGCCGGTGGTATCGATGGTGAAATGATCAAGCTCGTTAAAGCGGATGATGCTTGTGAACCGAAACAGGCTGTATCTGTTGCTAACCGCTTGGTTGATTCTGATGAAGCCGTCGCGGTTGTCGGTCACTTCTGTTCTTCCTCTTCTATCCCTGCTTCCAATATTTATGAAGAAGCTGGCGTACTTCAGGTAACTCCTGCATCAACAAACCCTGGTTATACTGATCGTGGTTTGCCAAATGTATTCCGTGTCTGTGGACGTGATGATCAGCAAGGTGATGTTGCTGCGTCTTACATTGTTGACGAATTAGGCGCTACTCGCGTCGCGGTTATTCATGACAAAGACACTTATGGTAAAGGTTTGGCTGATGCAATGAAGTCGACTCTTAATGCGTACGGCGTTAAGGAAGTACTTTATGAAGGTCTGACACGTGGTGAGAAAGACTTCAACGCGTTGGTAACTAAGATTCGCTCTGTTGACGCTGACGTAGTTTACTTCGGTGGTCTTCACTCAGAAGCGGGTCCTTTGGTTCGTCAAATGCGTGAGCAAGGTCTAACCGCGAAATTTATTTCAGGTGACGGTATCGTCTCTGATGAATTTGTCTCTGTTGCAGGTTCTGCTGATTACGTTGATGGCGTGCTTATGACGTTTGGTGCTGATCCGACCTCTTATGCTGCGGGTAAAGCGGTTGTTAAAAAATTCCGTGATTCTGGTGTAGAGCCAGAAGGCTATGTAATGTATTCGTATGCTGCAATGCAAGTGGTTGCAGAAGCGCTTAAAAACGCAGACCTAGACCCTGTTAAAGCGTCTGACTGGTTGCATGCAAATAAAGTCGAGACGGTAATGGGTACGAAAGCATTCGATGAGAAAGGCGATTTACTTGTTTCTGACTACGTAATGTACGAGTGGGACAAACAAGGTAAATACAGCATGCTAGGCATGTAACACTCGATCATTCTGTTCAACCGCGGGTTAGTCTTTAAAAAGGCTAACCCGCGTGCATTTCTGTTTTTATTCCCAAGAGGTTTTTGATGGATATCATTCTCCAGCAACTAGTCAACGGGCTTTCCCTTGGCTCGGTATACGGACTTATTGCGATTGGGTACACCATGGTATATGGAATCATAGGCATGATTAACTTCGCTCATGGCGATGTTTACATGGTGTCCGCTTATATTACTGCTGTAGCAATCGCTCTACTTTCTTTTTTCGGAATTGAATCTTTTCCGGTTATTATTTTTGGTACGTTAATCTTCACTATTTTTGTCACTGGTGTGTATGGTTGGGTGATAGAACGCGTTGCTTATCGTCCATTGCGAGGCTCCAGTCGACTGTCTATTTTGATCTCGGCAATTGGTATGTCGCTGATTTTGCAAAACTATGTGCAACTCAGTCAGGGGGCGAAACAGCAAGGCGTTCCGACTTTATTATCCGGCGCTATTCGCTTCGATATAGGCGATGGTTTTGTGCAAATCACTTATATGAAACTGTTTATTCTTGTTGCGTCGTTTGTTGGTATGGCAGTACTAACCTACATCATTCAAAAAACGAAACTTGGACGTATGTGTCGTGCAACACAGCAAGACCCTAAAATGGCGTCCATTTTGGGAATCGATACAGATAAAATTATTTCTACCGTGTTTGTCATTGGTGCCACAATGGCGGCGCTGGCTGGCGTATTAGTAACGCTTGATTACGGTGGTTTTGATTTCTATGTTGGCTTCATCATTGGTATCAAAGCCTTTACTGCTGCGGTGTTAGGTGGGATTGGATCTCTTCCTGGAGCAATGTTAGGTGGGATCATATTGGGTCTATCCGAAGCCCTATTTGCCGGACTCATCAGCTCAGATTATAAAGACGTGTTCTCTTTCTCATTGTTGGTGGTGATACTGATTTTCCGCCCAAGTGGCCTTTTGGGCAAACCTGAAGTGGAGAAAGTATAATGAGTCAAGCTGCTACAGGTATTGAACTTAAAAAGACGGTAATTGACTCAGTATTGGCTGGGTTGTTAGCGCTGATTGTCTTTGGGCCGATTGTCGGTCTTGTGCTGGATGGCTTTGACTTTAATGCAGAACCCAAGCGCTTATTTATGATCGTGGCGGTTGTCATGGCGGGCCGTTTCGCCGCGTCATGTTTCTTTCAGTCGACGAAAGGTAAAGACTTTCTTTATAAACACTCATCAAAAGATGAAGGTGTTCATGTTTTATCGCCGGATCACAAATCGAAACTGAAATGGATTATTCCTCTCACTATCGTGATTGCGTTTTTAGTTCCTTTTATCGCTTCGAAATACATTCTGACCGTCGTTATTCTCGGCTTGATTTATGTGTTGCTTGGGCTTGGACTGAACATTGTTGTTGGTTTGGCTGGCTTGCTGGATTTAGGCTTTGTTGGTTTCTACGCAATCGGAGCCTATGGTTTAGCGCTGGGTTATGAACATCTTGGTTTAGGGTTCTGGTCTATGTTGCCTATTGCTGCGATTGTTGCGGCGATATTCGGTGCCATACTCGGCTTCCCTGTATTAAGGATGCACGGTGACTACCTTGCTATTGTAACCTTAGGTTTTGGTGAGATTATTCGTTTGGTATTAACCAACTGGACGGAATTAACTCACGGGCCAAATGGTATGAACGCGCCGCTACCAACCTTCTTTGGAATGGAGTTTAAGCGTCGAGCCAGTGAAGGGCATGTGCCATTCCACGAATTCTTTGGCCTCTCTTACAGCTCTGCGTATAAGTATATTTTTATATATCTTATTTTATTGTTGGTTGTTTTGGGTGTTTTGTATGTGAAAAAGCGCCTGACTCAAATGCCAATCGGTCGTGCTTGGGAAGCACTGCGTGAAGACGAAATTGCGTGTCGTTCACTTGGTCTTAATCACGTACTCGTTAAGCTTTCTGCGTTTATGATTGGGGCATCAACCGGTGGCCTTGCTGGTGTTTTCTTTGCAACCTATCAAGGTTTCGTTAACCCATCTTCATTTACGTTTTTCGAATCGGCTTTGATTCTCGCGATTGTTGTTCTCGGGGGGATGGGGTCAACACTCGGTGTTGTCATTGCTGCCTTCGTTCTGACGGTTGCGCCAGAAATGCTTAGGGAGTTTGCGGATTACCGTGTACTAGCCTTCGGTATTTTGATGGTATTGATGATGATCTGGAAACCTCGCGGACTTGTTCGTATGACCAGAATCGGTGTTGCATCGCGAGAGGGGAATGTGAAATGAGCCAGGATAGTATTCTAAAAGTTGAAAATCTGGTCATGCATTTTGGTGGTATTAAAGCACTTAATGACGTGAACTTTGAGATAAAGCGTGGTTCTGTTTCTGCGTTAATTGGTCCTAACGGTGCGGGTAAAACGACCGTGTTTAACTGTTTGACTGGTTTCTATAAAGCGACGGGCGGTAGCATTATGCTGCACGCAAGTGGCAAGAGTACCAGTGTGATTGAGGTATTAGGTGAGCCATTTCAGGTTTCCGATTACCTGAATCCTGTCGCGTTTATTAAGCGACTTAAATATAAAATGTTCGGTGGTTCACACCTCGTGAATCGCGCAGGGCTTGCGAGAACGTTTCAGAATATTCGACTGTTTAAGGAAATGTCAGTTGTCGAGAATCTTCTGGTTGCACAGCATATGCGTGTAAATCGTGGCATGTTTGCTGGGATACTGAAAACCAAAGCGTTTAAAGAGTCGGAAGAAGAAGCGCTTGAGCGTGCGTTTTATTGGCTTGGTGTGGTTGATCTAAAAGAGTTTGCAAACCGTCTTGCGGGTGAATTGTCGTATGGTCAGCAGCGTCGTCTTGAGATTGCGCGTGCCATGTGCACCAACCCTGAAATAGTGTGTTTGGATGAACCTGCGGCAGGTTTGAACCCTTCTGAAACCGAAGCGCTAACGAAGATGATTCGGGTACTTCGCGACGAACACAATACGACAGTCTTGCTGATCGAGCATGATATGGGCATGGTTATGAACATCTCTGACTATATCGTGGTGTTGGATCATGGTGAAGTAATCGCCAGAGGTGGGCCTGATGATATCAAGTCGAATCCGAAAGTTATTGCAGCGTATCTAGGAGCAGAAGAAGGTGAAGAGGTGACATTATGACATCCTTGATGGAATTTAAAGAGGTTGATGTTCACTACGGGCCGATTCAAGCTCTTAAGAAAGTATCGCTTGAAGTGAACGAAGGTGAGATCGTGACGATGATCGGCGCAAACGGCGCGGGTAAATCGACACTTTTGATGTCTATATTCGGTCAGCCTCGTGTGTCTGCAGGGCAGATCATCTATCGCGGTGAAGATATCTCGAAAAAATCGGCGCACTACGTTGCATCAAACGGATTGGCGCAGTCTCCAGAGGGACGTCGAATCTTTCCAGGTATGACGGTGGAAGAAAACCTACTGATGGGCACGATTCCTATCGGCATGGATCACGCTGACGAAGACATGCGAAAAATGTTCGATTTGTTTCCTCGCCTTGAAGAGCGACGCAATCAACGAGCTTCGACTATGTCGGGTGGTGAGCAGCAAATGCTCGCAATCGCGCGTGCGCTAATGAGTCGACCGAAGCTGCTGCTTTTAGATGAGCCCAGTTTAGGACTTGCTCCAATCATTGTTAAGCAGATCTTTGAGATACTGAAAGATGTCGCCAGTACGGGGATGACTATCTTCTTAGTAGAACAAAATGCGAACCATGCTCTAAAACTGGCAGATAGAGGCTATGTGATGGTGAATGGTGAAATTCGTATGACGGGAACAGGTGATGAATTGCTTGTAAATCCTGAAGTACGTGAAGCTTACTTAGGTGGGCATTAAATCGCTTAACTGACCCCTCCCTAACCCTCCCCTTAGTAAGGGGAGGGAACAAAACAGCCGATATCTGCTCCTCCCCCTTAAGTAAGGGGGAGGGGGCAAAACATCTGATACCTGCTCCTCCCCCTTACTTAAGGGGGAGGTTGGGAGGGGGTCTTATTTAGCCTTCGAAAGTCCGTTAATTAACGACATAGTAAACCGAAATACCAACAGAAAACCTCTAGGTCTCGGCGGCTTATTAAACCCGAAAAACCTTCCCTGTAAGAATGTCTTTTACTTGCGATGGCGATGTTGCTCCGCCCAACGGTGCATCGTAGATACCGTCTAATGTTTCGCCAAAGTAACCTTTTAGTTCGTCTATATTCATCGCGGGTTCTTCGCCTGCTGGGTTTGCAGACGTAGAAACGATTGCTTGTTCTAAGCGATTGCAAAGGTCGACCACGGGCTGGTGTTGACTTAATCGAATAGCGACACTTTGATGTTTCCCTCGGACCCAAGTTGGCGTCACTTCGGTATCGGGAACAACCCAAGAAGTAGGGTGCGTCGGCGCTGATACTAAGCGCTCGAAGGACTCCGCGTTTAAATGCGGTTGCCATTTTAAGAGTTGTTGTTTATCCCCTGTTATGAGTATTAATCCCTTTTCTTCCGGTCTAGATTTAAGCGCTAATATTCTGCGGACAGCGAGCTCATTATATGGGTCGCAACCTAGTCCCCATACCGCTTCTGTCGGGTAGGCAACGACCCCACCTTGACGAATGATGTCTGTAATCTCGGCGATGGAAGAGGTAATAATCATGGAATCAACATAACTCTGAAAGGTGGCATTTAAAGATGAAAAGCCATTATAAACGAAAGCCACTATAAGCTAAAAGCGATCACTCTAAAGACTGGGTTACCAGACGTTTGAGGTAGCTGAGCTATAGTGGCTTAAGTGTGTAGACGTGATTTATTGCGTTCTAGATTATTGGAACGAATCAATCTTGTCTTTGATTTCTGCAATTTTACTCGCCATTACACGTTCTAGATGCTCAAGTTCTTTAACAAGCTCATCTTTGGTAATTTTCGTTTCTTGCGCTTTGCCAACGATTTGGCCAAGCTCTTCAACAGCGCGAAGAACAACCAGTGAAGGCTCTTGAACCTGACGGTAAGTTTGTTGACCGCCATCAGCCAATACGGTTTTTGTAGAACGGCCAAATTTGAACTTTTTGCTCTTTGGAAGTAGAGAGCCTTTTTCACGACGGTAGTAAACTTTTAGTACGTCGAAGCCGCCTTCGTAGCGTAAAGTGAACTTATCGATATCGTCAAAACTAGTAATCCCCATGGATTCTAAAGTCGGATGCATTTTCATACCTATCATATAGTGGAATAAGCGCACTGCGATTAATGTGTGCTCTATTTCACTTCTTTCGTTGAAATTTCCACATTCTGACAGTGCTGGTTTAATCGTGATCAATTTTGAGACGCGACTATAAACTCAATATGTAGGGTATGGCAATGGGAAAAGCAAGGTAGTATGTTGATAAGGCGCAAAAAAAGCACAAAATTAAAGGAACCTTTCCATTAACTTGTGCTTTTTAGTATATTCGTTGATCAATCGCCACTTTTCTGACGCGTATGAAGGTGTTTATTCTTCATCTTGATCGCTGTTATCAATGCCTAATTCTTTGATTTTTCTGGTAAGAGTATTTCTTCCCCAACCTAACAAAAGCGATGCGTCACGGCGGCGACCTGCTGTGTGTTTTAGTGCGGTTTCAATCATGATGCGTTCAAATTTTGGAACAACTTGATCGAGAATGGCTTTCTGTCCGCTTGCGAGTGCATCATCTACCCAATTTTTAAGAGCGTCTTCCCATGATCCAAATGGCTGCTCGCTTGGTGTCGTGTTAAGCAATTCGGGTGGAAGGTCTTCAATCAGTACTTCGCGGCCAGATGCCATAACGATTAACCAACGACAGGTGTTTTCTAACTGTCGAACGTTCCCCGGCCATTCTAGGCGGCTCAGGTAGTTTTCGGTTTCAGTCGTTAGGATCTTGGGTTCAACAGCGAGTTCTTCCGCAGCTCGACTCAAAAAGTGACGGGCTAGCTTTGGAATGTCTTCTCTGCGTTCTGCAAGTTTTGGTAGGTGTATGCGAATGACGTTTAAGCGGTGGAAAAGGTCTTCACGGAACGAACCGCTTTCAACCAACCCTTCAAGATTCTGGTGCGTCGCAGCAATGATGCGAACATCTACTTTAACGGGCGTATGTCCACCAACTCGATAGAACTCGCCATCTGCCAGCACTCTTAATAGTCGCGTTTGGGTTTCTGCTGGCATGTCGCCTATTTCATCCAGAAACAGTGTGCCGCCATTTGCTTGTTCAAAGCGGCCTCGGCGTTGCGTATTTGCCCCTGTGAACGCGCCTTTTTCATGACCAAAAAGTTCCGACTCGATTAGATCGTGTGGAATGGCCGCCATGTTGAGGGCAATAAAAGGATTCGATGCGCGAGGGCTGTGGCGATGAAGTGCCTGAGCGACAAGCTCTTTACCAGTACCGGATTCGCCATTAATCAACACGGTGATATTTGAGTTAGCTAATCGACCTATAGCACGAAAGACTTCCTGCATGGCAGGTGCTTCGCCAATAATTTCTTTGCTGACTTCTTCATCGTCTTCAATCTCTGCGACTTCGAGTTCAGCAGGCATTGATTTTTTGTGATGAATGATCGCTCTTTTTACCAGACTAACGGCTTCTTCGACATCAAAAGGTTTCGGTAGATATTCAAATGCACCGCCTTGATAGGAAGCTACTGCGCTTTCCAAATCGGAATGCGCTGTCATGATGATCACGGGTAAATAAGGGTGATCATTCTGAAGTTTATTGAGCAGTGTCAGGCCGTCCATTCCGGGCATTCGTATATCACTGATAATGACACTTGGTTGTTCTTTATCAAGCAGATTGGTAAGAGACTCTGCGGATTCAAACAAGCGACATTGAATGCCTTCTTGTTCCAGTGTTTTTTCTAGAACCCAACGTATCGATCGGTCGTCGTCTACTATCCATACGGTATCTTGTGGCTGCATTAGTGTTCCTCCTTCTCGACGCTGTGCGTCTCAATAGGTATAAGTATGTTGAATTCAGTACAGAGTGGACGGCTTTTACACTCAATAATGCCACTGTGCTGATGAATAGAGGATTGAGCTATGGACAGCCCTAATCCCGTTCCGTCCGCGCGCCCGCTTACCATTGGGTAAAAGAGCGTTTTCATAATGTGATCTGGTATGCCGGGGCCGTTGTCGATAATGCTAATTTTACAAACAAGGCGGTGGCGTTTTGCGCCGATTGTGAACTGGCGTAATGTGCGTGTGATCAGTGTGATTCGTCTATCGTCATTTGATTCTTGAGACAGTAGCGCTTGCATCGCATTTCGAACCACATTAAGCAATGCTTGAATCAATTGTGACTCATCACCAATCATCTCAGGAATACTGGGATCATAGTCTCTATCAATAACGATCTCACCGTGTGATTCCACTTCGATCAGTTGTTTGACTCGTTCAATCACGCGGTGAATGTTGAGTTCTTTTTTCTGTGGTAACTGGCGTGGGCCAAGCAGTCGATCGACTAAATCTCTGAGGCGATCGGACTCTTCGATAATAACTTGAGTGTAGTCTTTAAGGTCTTCGTCTTTAAATGCTCGGCTAATTAACTGAGCCGCGCCGCGAATACCGCCTAACGGGTTTTTGATTTCATGTGCTAGGCCGCGGATGAGTTCTTTGCTGGTTTCGTGACTGGCAATTAAATCATCTTCTTGAGAGATGCGCTTCACTCTGTCGCGAGCGTGCAATTCTATGATTAGACTTTCTGTTGTATTGATCGAGCCCATCACTGGCGTAACTGTGTAATCACAGAAAACGGTTCGGTTGTCCGTCAATATGATTTTTGCTTCGCGTTTGGTGAAAGGGTGTCCAGAGACGATAGCGGATTTAAGTGCTCGAATACTTTCATCATCTTCTGTGAAAGCTGCACTCAGATCTTGCCCATAAATACGACGACGGCTTACGTGCAAAAACATTTCTGCAGAAGGGTTAAGGTATTCAATTTTCATCTCGTTATTTAACTGCACGACCGCAGTCGAGAGATGGTCGATCAACAAACTATGCACGGAACTTAGCCTCTTTTACATCGTCGTACTTTGAGTCTCAGGAAGACAGATAGATATTGGTTGCAAAAAACGAACCAACATTGGGCATACGGAAAGCCTGCTAATTATAGAGGTTTATCATATGGATAATAGTACGATTGCTCTTAATTGGTGCGCTTTGTTTGGCTGTGTTTTATTTGGAGCAAAAAAAAGCCCTGATAATGATCAGGACTTTTTTGGTCAACTGACGTATTTGTTAGCAGCTAAAACACTGCTTCAAATGATCGATTAAACGCTGTAGTAAAGATCAAACTCAACTGGGTGAGTTGTCATGTTTACGCGTTCAACTTCTTCAGATTTCAGGTCGATGTATGCATCGATCATGTCATCAGAGAATACGCCACCTTGTGTAAGGAATTCGCGATCTTCGCTTAGGCACTTAAGCGCTTCTTCTAGGCTACCAGCAACCGTTGGAATCGCCGCTGCTTCTTCTGCAGGAAGGTCGTAAAGGTCTTTGTCTGCAGCATCGCCAGGGTGAATCTTGTTTTTGATACCGTCAAGGCCAGCCATCAGCATAGCAGCGAACGCTAGGTAAGGGTTAGCAGTTGGATCAGGGAAACGTGCTTCAATACGCTTACCTTTAGGGCTCGCAACGTAAGGGATACGGATAGAAGCTGAACGGTTACGTGCAGAGTATGCAAGCATAACTGGTGCTTCAAAACCAGGAACAAGACGCTTGTAAGAGTTTGTTGAAGCGTTAGTGAACGCGTTCAATGCTTTAGCGTGCTTGATGATACCGCCAATGTAGAAAAGAGCAGTTTCAGATAGGCCAGCGTATTGATCACCAGAGAATTGGTTAACACCGTCTTTCCAGAAAGATTGGTGAACGTGCATACCTGAACCGTTGTCACCAACGATTGGCTTAGGCATGAACGTCGCTGTTTTACCGTATGCGTGAGCAACGTTGTGTACACAGTACTTAAGAACTTGAACTTCGTCCGCTTTCTTAACTAGAGTGTTGAATTTAGCACCGATTTCGTTTTGACCAGCAGTCGCAACTTCGTGGTGATGTACTTCAATTTCAAGACCCATAGATTCCATTGCGCCACACATTGCAGCACGAAGGTCATGATGAGAGTCAACTGGTGGTACTGGGAAGTAACCGCCTTTTACTGATGGGCGGTGACCCATGTTGCCGCCTTCGAACGACTTGTTAGACGCCCAGCAAGCTTCTTCAGCGTTAATTTCAACACCACAACCAGATAGATCAGCGTGCCATTTAACATCGTCAAATACGAAGAATTCTGGCTCTGGACCAAAGAAAGCTGTGTCGCCAAGGCCTGTAGACTTCAAGTATTCTTCTGCGCGTTCTGCAACAGAACGTGGGTCGCGATCGTAACCTTGCATTGTTGAAGGCTCGATGATGTTACAACGAACAATAACAGTTGGCTCTTCAGTGAATGGGTCAACGATAGTCGTTTCGTCTTGCGGCATCATGATCATGTCGGATTCGTTGATGCCTTTCCAACCAGCGATAGAAGAACCGTCAAACATTTGACCGTTTTCGAAAAACTCTTCATCAATAGAAGATGCTGGAATAGAAACGTGCTGCTCTTTACCACGGAAGTCGGTGAAACGTAGGTCAACCCACTTAGCGTCGTGCTCAGCAATCAAGGCAAGAGTCTTGTTTGACATAATTGTTCTCCAAAATGGTTTAAACGAAATTAATTTTCGATTTGGGTACGAGTGCTTCAAAAAGAAGCATTAATTGCCAAACAACGAAGCACAAGCCGTGCCAGAAATTTGGGCATAAAAATAAAGTGTTTAAAAACAGTGGCTTATGGATGTGCTGTATAGTATATGCACAGTTATTTGGCAGATTATCAAGTGTTAACTTTGTATTGTGATCCGTTTTGGTGCTAAAAAATGAAGTAAGCACTAAAAAAGGGCGTAAATTATGTTTTGTCCTGTTTGTGATATTCATTATACTGTGCGCCTTTTTTGACCAACTGCTAAAAATACCGCCAAATGAAATTCATAGTTAAATTCTTTCCAGAAATAACCATTAAGAGCCGTCCTGTTCGGAAGGCTTTTGTTAAGCAACTTCGACACAATATCCGCTTGGTGTTGCGTAAATATGACGATCACGTTGTGGTCGCTGGCAACTGGGACTTTATCGAAGTGCTTTCTGAAAAGGATGACATGAGAGAAGACTTCACCAATGCCTTGTCGAACATCGCCGGTATTGCGCACTTCCAATACGTGAGAGAGTTTGTTTTAACGACGCTCGATGACATTGTGGAAGAAGCCATCAAATCTTATGGTGATGCCATTAAAGATTCTGTATTTGCGGTGCGTGTTCGACGCGTTGGTACCCATGACTTCTCCTCTGTTGATGCTGAGCGTCATATTGGTGGTTGCCTAAAAGCTCGATGCGGCGCATTGGCGGTTCGATTGAAAAATCCCGAAGTGCTTGTGCCCATCGACATACGTGATAACCGCGTTTGGATGATCGAGCAGAGAGTAGAAGGCTTGGGTGGCTATCCTATCGGTTCGCAGGACTCCGTGCTGTCTCTTATCTCTGGTGGCTTTGACTCAACTGTCAGTTCCTACCTAACGATGAGTCGCGGACTAAAGACTCACTTTTGCTTTTTTAACCTTGGCGGTGATGCGCACGAGATCGGCGTAAAACAGGTGTCCCATTTTCTTTGGGATAAATACGGTTCAAATATAAACGTTAAATTTGTCACCGTTCCTTTTGAAAACGTTGTGGCAGAAATACTGACAAAAGTCGACAACTCTGAAATGGGCGTTATCTTGAAGCGTATGATGTTGCGCGCTGCGTCGGAAGTGATGGAAGGTTTAAACGCCAAGGCACTGGTAACGGGAGAAAGCGTTGCTCAAGTATCTAGTCAAACGCTCATCAACCTTCAAGTGATTGACCAAGTTACAGACAACTTAGTAATCCGACCGCTTGTAACGATGAATAAACAAGACATCATCGACAAAGCGATTGAGATAGGCACTGAGCCTTTCGCGGCAAGTATGCCTGAATATTGTGGTGTCATTTCTGTCAAGCCGACTACTCGCGCGAAAATGCACCGTATTGACCGCGAAGAAAGCAAATTTGATATGGCTGTACTAGAGCAAGCGATCAACTCCGCACGTGTTGTTTCCATTCAGAATGTAATGGACGATGTTGAAAAGCAATATCAAGGGGAAGTGCCCGTCGTGCGTATGCCTGTTGGTGACGAAGTCATTGTTGATATTCGTCATCCTGACGAAGCAGAGCGCAAACCATTAAAAGTATCAGGACGTCCGGTTATAAAAATGCCGTTCTTTACACTAGAATCAGGCTGGCCTGAGGTCGATAAGAGCAAAACGCACTTGCTGTACTGCGGTAAAGGTGTGATGAGTCGTATACATGCGTCTCAACTGCTGGGGCGCGGTTATGAAAACGTAGGTGTTTATTTGCCGTAATCGTTAACCCCCAGTTTTTAACGCAGTGACGCTGGGGAAGGCACGCATAAGTCTTATCAGAGAAACAGGCTATCACTTGTAACGAAGATAGGCTGTTTCTCTGCGAGCCCCAAAGGGCGCACCGTTTATCGAGTTAAATTCTTGATCCCTTTTATCCTTTGTTCACTTTCTTGCCGCCAGCGGTCGTATTTAAAGAGATGTGCTTAGCGGCTTGAAATGAAAAGTGTCGCACTTCGAACTTGAATTCAGGGGTACAGTAACCTCTGATTAGTTAAAAATATTTTCTACTATTACAAAGTAAGTAACTGATGTGACTAAATAACGGCTCATTATCAGTATGATTGAGCCGTAAGTTTAGTTCTTAAAAATTCTGAACTCGTTAGAGATATTAAATAGCAGTAATTAGATAGCTATAGTCCTTTTTTATGTACCTTACTGATTACTGCTAGTTTCCCTGTAAAGATTCGAATCTTCTAGGGGAGCCGTTTATATATACTTATAAATTTAGAAACTGTGTCTACTGTGTGGTATAGCCACCGTCGATGACGATAGCTTGTCCTGTCACTCCTTTTGCCGAAGGGCTGCTGAGAAACAAACAGTAGTCTGAAATTTCATCTACCGTGAGGAAGCGGCGTTGCGGTACCAGAGGCCAAATGACCTCCTCCAACACACGATCAAGTGAGACATTGCGTGTTTTCGCCAAATCCTCCAGCTGATTTCTCACCAATGGCGTGTCCACATAGCCGGGGCACAGCGCATTGATGGTCACACCAAAAGGCGCGGCTTCCAGCGCAGCTACTTTTGTTAGGCCAATTACGCCGTGCTTGGCAGAATTGTAGCCAGCTTTGCCTGCAAAGCCGATTAAGCCATTAATCGACGACATGTTAATGATTCGTCCATCCCCTTTTTCTTTCATCAAAGGCAGGATTTTTTTGATCGCCAAAAAGGGCGCGATCAACATAATGTCTATTAAACGCCGGTAGGTGTCTGAGGGGAATTCTTCTATCGGCGCGATATGTTGAACCCCCGCGTTGTTGATCAGAATATCGATATGGCCAAATTGCGCAATGGCGGCGTCTATCGCGTCCATAAATTGCGGTTCCTTAGTCACATCGCAGGCGAAAAAAGTGCATTTCTGATGGAATGCTGAAAGCTGTGTTTTTGCCTCTTCTATCGCCGTTTGGCTGAAATCTAAAATGGCGACATTCATGTCCGCTTTCAGAAATGCCTGAGCAATTTCCAAACCGATTCCACTTGCTGCCCCCGTAATTAATACTGTTTTATTGTTCATTTTTATTCTCCAAACATGAAAGCAAACGGGTTAACCGTAAATCACTTCGGGCAACCATAACACTAGGTCTGGAAATAAAAACACCAGAAGCACAGCTAATAATTGCAGAAGGACGAAAGGAATAACGCCTTTGTAGATGTGTAATGTGGTCACCCCAGGTGGTGCGACGCCTTTTAAATAGAAGAGCGAAAAGCCAACAGGTGGTGTTAAAAAAGAGGTTTGTAGTGCCAAAGCAAACAGCACTACAAACCACACCAAATTGAACTCCAACGCGACCACAACAGGCCCGACGAGAGGGAGTAAAATCAAGCTAATTTCTAGCCAGTCTAAGAAGAAACCCGCTACAAAGGCGATGAGCAGAATAACCGCCACAATGCCTGCAGGCGACAAGGGAATACCTTGCAGCAAATCACTAATGAATTCATCGCCCCCTAGCGTTCGTAACACCACGGCGAAAGCCGTCGCGCCCAAGAAAATACCAAAAACAAACGACGTCGTAATGGTGGTTTTACGGCACACTTCAGCCAACATTTTCATATTGAAGCGCTTGTTTAAAATCGCCAAAACAGTGGCACCAAACGCCCCAACACCGGCGGCTTCTGTTGGCGAAACAATCCCCATGAAGATAGAGCCCAATACAGACAAAATAAGTGCCAGTGGAGGAAAAACGGCTTTTAATGTTGACCAGATTAACTCCATCGATACCGGTGGTAAATTCAGTGGTGGTTGGCAGACTTTCGGATTGAAAATAGCAGAAAGAATGACATACACAATGTACAAACCGCCCAGTAACAAACCGGGAACCAGCGCGCCCATGAATAAGCTGCCCACGGAAAGAGAAAGCTGATCCGCCATAATAATTAGCATGATGCTTGGCGGAATCAAAATGCCCAAGGTACCAGACGACGCGACAATACCGCTGGCAAACGAAGGCGAATATTTTTGTTCTAACATGACTGGCATAGACAGCATGGCGAGTAGTACAACCGACGCACCCACGATGCCTGTTGACGCCGCAAACAAAATGCCGATTAAGATAACTGCAACACCGAGTCCACCTCGAAATCGACCAAATAAATTAACAAAGTTCACCATCAAGCGTTCAGCTACGCCAGAGCGTTCTAGCATCAATCCCATAAAAATAAACATGGGTAAGGCGACAAGCACCCAGTTGCTCATTTGGGCGTAAATCCGTTGGATTATGGTGCCGTATATGCGCCAATCGTTCATATAGTAGGTGTCCCAATCCAAAAATTGGGAGGACAAAACGCCAACAACGCTGAAGATAATCGCCAAACCAGCGAGCACCCATGCGACAGGAAACCCTGAAAAAATCAATAAGATAAAACTGCCAAGCATGGCAATGACTAATAATTCGTATGTTTCGAACATAATCTTCCCTTGAAACTAGCTTTTCGTGTGGCTTTGATGAATAGAAACGCCACGTAGAAAAGCGACACAGCGAAGCCAGCGAGAACTGGCCGCCATGACCAATAATGCCAGTGCAATTAAAATGAATGACTTGAGAATCCAGCGAAAAGGTAAGCCATCAAATGAAGGTGAGACTTCGTTCATTCGATAAGATCGCTCAACGAAAGGAAGGGCATAGTTAAACATGACAAAACAAAAAGGCAGCAGTAGGAGCGAGATACCAAAGGTTTCGATCCATATGCGTTTTTTCATCGACCAATGTTCCGCCAGTGCATCAACACGAACATGACCGTCGTGGATAAAGCAGTAAGACAGCCCCAGCATGAAGCCAACCGCATACAAGTGCCACTGTAACTCTTCTAACGCCACAAAGGTGGTATTGAAAAAATAACGCATTAAGGCATTGCTGACGATCAATAGCATCAATACCAACCAAATCCAAGAAACGTACTGCCCTATCTTTTCGATGGCATTTTCAAGCCATTGCGAGACTGGTGTGTGAGGCAGCTGGTTGATGTTGGAGTGTGATAATTTTGCCTCGATTTCAGCTAAATTTAACTCAGTTGATGGATCGGACATGTATTTCTCCTTTGATTTCGGATGATGTGCATCCAGTGAAAAACGTCGGCATCGTGTGATGCCGACTCACTTAATAGAGCTCAAATAGAGTTATTTCGTGTTCCAATCGCGAGGCAAATAGCCGAATTTCTTCCACGTGCCGTGCTCTTCTTGAAAGTCTTTCATCGACGAATAGATTTTGGCGAATTCCGCATTTTCAGCAGAGTGACGGGCCATCACTTCATCCGTAGCGTCTTGGAAGGCGCTGAGAATCTCAGGTGAATACTGGTGAAGCTCGACACCTTTCTCTTTGAACTTAGACAATATGCCACCTTGTAGCGCTTCAGATTTGGCCAACGACATGGTATTGGCGGCCACACAGGTGTTTTCTATCAAAGATTGCGTTTGCTTGTTGAGCTTATTCCAGTCATTTAGGTTGATGTAAAGGAACTGGTTAGTGGAAGGTTGATGCCAGCCTGGAAGGTAATAGTGCTTGGCGACTTGATAAAAACCAAGTTGCTCATCCACGGTTGGAATAGAGAACTCGGTGCCATCCAATACGCCGGTTTCGAGCGCTTGATAAAGTTCACCCCCTGGAAAAACGTTAATCGACATGCCGAATTCAGACATGATTTCACCGCCAAGACCCGCCGCGCGGAATTTAAGGCCATTTAGATCATCAACAGATTTGATCTCTTTGCGGAACCAGCCCGCGGCTTCTGGGCTGATGGTGCCACACAGAATAGGATAAACATCGTAAGGCTTGAACAGTTCTTTAAGCATTTTATCGCCGTCATGGTAATACATCCAAGCCGTGAATTCATTCGACTCAAGGCCGAATGGTGTTGCTCCGAATAACGCTGCCGCAGGGATTTGCCCCCACTCATACCCCATCCAAGAATAACCCGCCGAGACATTACCAGAGCTGACGTTGTCGAAAATACTCAATGCTGGCACCAGTGAACCGGGTTCAAAGACTTGCAGTTTTACTTTATTGCCACTGGCATCACTAAGCATTTTAGACACTTCAGGCATGGTGTCGCCAAGCGCTGTTAAAGAGGATGAGAAGGCCATAGGGACTTGCCAGCGGACTTTGTCGAAGTCGGCATAAGATGGCATCGCGAAGCTTAACGTGGTTAAACAAGTCGCTGTTATCAAAGCATTTTTCATGTTTTCAATCCTTTTATTTTTATTGTTTGTTCTTTTCAAACTGTAGAAAGCTGCATGTATTACATGCACGCCATATGGTGCTATAGTGCTGCCGAATGCTAAATCAAGAAAAGTGCCAAATTGATAAATTCTATATTTTTCATATGTTTAGAATTATTTGGCTTTTTTTTATGCGTAAAAATGATGTGGTTTTCCGAAAAATCGGACGCTTTTAGTCTAATTAAAGCGCTACTGGCTTAAGCTTAGTCCGAGAAAATAGACATCATCCGAAAAATCGGACTATATGCCGTGTTTATCGAGCTTTTCGTAAAAAGTGGATTTACTGATGCCCAACTTTTTGGCGGCTTTGGTACGGTTATCGCCACATTCAATCAAAGCGGCGTTAATGATATTTTTCTCTGCTAGGTTCAGTTGTTCTTTTAAGCTGCCTGTGGATTGAATGATCCCTTTTGACGTCTGATTTTTAGGTGTGCTGTGATCTGTTTGGGACAGTTGCGCTGGCAATAATGACAGCGGGATTTTTCGATCATGGCTTGTGTAAAACGCCGCTTCAATGACATTTTCGAGTTCGCGAATATTACCCGGCCAGTTGTAGGCTATCATGGCTGTCAAAGCTTGAACGGTGAGCTTTGGCGCACGTCGACCAGTTCTTCTCGACAGTTTTTGCAGGAAAAAATCAGCCAGTTTTGCAATGTCTCCACGACGCTCACGAAGTGGTGGCAAATCAATCGCCACGACGTTAATACGATAATAAAGGTCTCCTCGGAAGGCGCCACTTTCTATCAGGCTTTCTAATGGACGATGTGTGGCGGTAATCAGCCGAATGTTTAAGGGCATGGGTTGCGTGCCACCAACGGATTCGACTTCACGATCTTGTAATACACGCAGTAGTTTGGCTTGCATTAATAATGGTAAATCGCCGATCTCGTCGAGAAACAAGGTGCCGCCATTGGCCAATTGAAATTTACCCGGCTTGCCGCCTTTTTTGGCACCTGTAAATGCGCCTTCTTCATAGCCAAATAATTCACTTTCTAGCAAACTTTCTGGTATCGCGGCGCAATTAACTTTGATAAATGGATATTCCGCTCGATCTGACAGCTGGTGGATGGCGTGGGCGTACAATTCTTTGCCGGTTCCTGATTCGCCACGAATTAATACTGTTACATCACCAGAAGCCACTTGTGTGACCTTAGCGCTCAAAGACTTCATCACCTGACTGTCACCGATGATGTCATTTAGGTGAAAATTAGCGCCTGTGTTGAGTTTGTCGGAAGCGATGCTTTTTTGGTATTGAAAGTCTTGTTCGGCTAGCAGTGCTTTTATATGGCTGTTAATTTGTTTCCATTCATGAGTATCATGAAAAATCACCGTACCAACGGCACCAATGACCTCGCCTTGATCAACGATAGGGAGACGGCTAGCAATCATTTTACTGCCTAAAATCTTCTGAAAAGAAAATCGTTCCGCTTGGCCTGTCTGCACAGTAATGTGCATCCGAGTGTTTTCAATGACGTCGGTGACCTTTTTCCCCTTTACATCCTCCGCCTTCACACCAAGAAAGCGTGCATAAGGTCGGTTGATGAAGAAAATCTTTGATTGATGGTCGACAATAACGACCCATTCTTCCATCGCATTCAAAATGGCTTTATAAGTGTTGGCTGCCTGCGAGAGTTTTTCTAGTTTTTTTAATGACATTTCAACTCGGCTTTTTTGTTATTGGTTTTATTTAAGCAAACATGCTTATTTAAATAAGCCATTTTATCTTAACTAAGAAAACTAGAATTAAGAAGTTGTAAACAGTCAGTTTCTTCTGTTCTGTTAAAACGCGTGAACTCGCTTCTTTCCTAATGATCCTGATGACAGTTTCACTGCACACCTTCAAGGCCAGCCATTAAACTGGCAATTGGTTGAACGCGGTGCAACGCTAAAGAGCACAACCACTACCGCACCTTGTTACCGCATGTATGCACTGGCTGGTGGGCCACCATATCCGCCCCGGTTTAATGCTGGATGAAGCCAACGGCGCGGCTATAGAAGTAGAAGTTTGGTCCGTGCCAACTGAAAACTTTGGCTCCTTTGTTGCGGGTATTCCTGTACCGTTAGGCATTGGTAAAGTGAAATTGGCCGACGGCTCCATTGTTTCTGGTTTTATCTGCGAAGCTTATGGCATAGAAGGCGCGGAAGACATAACAATCTTTGGTGGCTGGAGAGCGTATTTATCCAATATAAACTAGCGTGAAGTAGAGCTGCACCTTTTAGGCCTTCCAGTCTATACAGCTCTGCACAGTCAAACCTATTCCATCCCTCGTCTTCTTACAAGAAGGCGAGGGATCATGCTGCCGGATATAAGTAGGCATTCATCCTAAAAAGGTGAGTCTATTGCTCGCTGATTAGTGCAAAGGTTTCAGTATGATAAAAAACTTCCTGTGACTTTAAATTGGCATCAATTCAATGCGTAATTGTGCGGTATTTTTTAATCGCCTACGCCATTGAAAAATTAACAGGATGGACGTTTGATAGGTTAAGGTGCTGCTTGGCCTGCCAAAGATCGTAGGCATTCTGCATGGCCAACCAACTCTCTGGTGTTCTGCCAAGCACTTTAGACAAGCGTAGCGCCATTTCAGGTGAAACCGCACTTTGCCCTTTCAATACACGACTTAGTGTGGACGAAGCAACACCCAATTGTTTGGCTAGAAATCGGCAGCTAAAACCCAAAGGTTCAAGATAAACTTCGTAAATAAATTCGCCAGGGTGTGGAGGGTTGTACATATTCATCAGTGATAATCCTCATAGTTAAGAATGTAAGCATTACGACCAAGAAGCTTAATCTCTATAAGTCTGAGCAGTATATTCTCCTCGATGAAATGAAGATGTTCAAAATTTAAGTTTGAGTTGCTTTAAGCTTTTTTCTTCCATATAGTATTTCGGATAATTGTAGAGAGTTTTATAAATGCCATCATTTGTTTTAAATAGCGTCAGTATATCAGCGAGAAAACACGGTTTCGTGTGTTTGTTGCTGTTTGTGCTATCGTTATTTTCAATGGCTATGGCAACGAACAGTATGATATCACCTTCTCCGAATATGATGTCTATGGAAGCGCATACCATGTCTGAATTATCAGTTCATCATATGTCTTCTGAAGAAGGTTACTCTTGTGTTTCAGCCTCTGCAGATGAATGTTCCAGTCTGACATCTGAGCATAATCATCAAAATTGTATGGACAATCATTGCAGTAGCTTTTCAGGCTTACTTGTCAGCTATCATTCTGCTTCCGACAATGTTTCTTGTGTTCATACGGCACTGTCGTCTGAATTCTACGTTTCTACCCACCCAAATACGCCTTATTTCCCACCTATATTCATTTCTTAAATTCACTGCTTCACATCAACGATGTTGATCACGTTGAGATTTTATGAATTTAAAAATGAGTATTCGAGCCAATGGCCAAAAACAATCTTTTGCCATTCTGCCATCTATTGCAGAGTGTCTGTTACCGTACATTTTTAATCGGTAAAACGCATCGTATTGCCTCCGTTTCTTTATTGTCGTTGTTACCACTTGTTGCGAATGCAGAAGCGCTAAGTCTTCAGCAAGCGGTAGACAAAGCCATCAATCAAGATGATTGGTTGATTTCCAGTCAGCAAAAAGAGAACGCCATTCGCGCCTTAGCTCAAGGCGTGACAGCATTGCCTGATCCAAAAATCAATGTTGGCTTATTGAATATGCCAACTGACAGTTTTGATTTTAACCAAGAAGCGATGACGCAATTTAGTGTGTCGATATCGCAGATGTTTCCGGCGGGCGATACCTTACGTTTAGCCGGGGAAAAGTACGCAACGCAAGGCGATCAAATGCCGTTGATGCGAGATAATCGTCGTGCAATGTTAGCAATGGAAGTGTCGAATATTTGGTTAACAGCATACAGTTACGAAGAGAGCATCAAGCTCGTGAAGCAAAATAGAACCTTGTTCGAACAGCTTCATGAAGCTGTGGAAAGTGGTTATAGCTCAGCATATGGGCGAGCCAAGCAACAAGATTTGGTACGCTCTGAACTGGAGTTGATTAAGCTAGATCACCGCCTTACGCAGCTTCGA
Source organism: Marinomonas mediterranea MMB-1 (assembly GCF_000192865.1). Taxonomy (NCBI): domain Bacteria; kingdom Pseudomonadati; phylum Pseudomonadota; class Gammaproteobacteria; order Oceanospirillales; family Oceanospirillaceae; genus Marinomonas; species Marinomonas mediterranea. The sequence continues at coordinate 3,867,985 of NC_015276.1, read as the reverse complement.
CAAGAGAAAGAAAATGCCCTTAAAAAGCTGTCTCAATATATTTTTCCGAAAATGGTCGATCACGACGCATCAGATCAAAGCATTACACTGAAAAACGCAGCGGACCCTATCTCGGGAACCTCGTTGAATACTCTTACATCAGATGCCCTAGCGGCTCATTTGAGTCAGCATCCATTGGTTCGTATTGTCGATGTTCAGTCCAATACAGCACAGATAGACAAGGTGATTGCTGAGCAAAAATACAAACCTGAATGGGGTGTTACTTTGGGCTACGGTTATCGTGGAGATGATCTAAGTGGCAAGAGCCGAGCTGATCTGGCTTCGATTGCGGTGAGTGTCAGTGTACCGATTTTTTCGTCACGTCGACAGGATGCTCAAGTGAAAGCAGCATCCCTGCAAGTCGAATCTTTTATTTCTGAAAAACAGCTGGTTCTGAAGGAACTCATGGCTAAATATCGTGTTCTGACATCTGATATTAACCTGCTTGATCAACGAATCCGTCTTTATCAAACCAAGTTACTTCCTAGTTACAGAGAAAGTGCGCAAGCCATGTTGAATGCATATACCAGTAATGATGGTGTTTTCTCAGATGTGGTTCAGGCACGTATCGCAACGTTGAACGCACATATTGAATTATTAAATATTAGTATCGAGCGCTTCAAGCGCTTAGCCGAATTGAATTATGTAATGACACAAAGTGAAGGAGTCAAACTCAAATGAAAGTAATCGGATATATCGGTGTATTTGTACTAGGTGGCGTTCTTTCGATTACGGGTTATCACTTTAGTTTTCAAGCATTTAATGTCATGAACGGGGAAATGAATACGGGCGCAGTCGTTACGGAGGATGAAAAAACGCCTTTATATTGGGTGGCGCCAATGGACCCAAATTACCGTCGTGACAAGCCGGGTCAATCTCCTATGGGGATGGATTTGATCCCTTTTTATGGTGATGATCAAGGTTCCAATAATCAGGGTGCTGGTACTGTGAGTATCTCGCCTGAAGTCGTTAATAATCTTGGCGTGCGAACAGGAAAAGTGTTCGAAGACATGTTGAAACCAGACATTCGTACAGTGGGCTATTTGGCTTACAACGAAGACAATATTATTCATATTCATCCCCGTGTTGAAGGTTGGATCGAAAAAAGTTTTATTAAATCCAATGGTGATTCAGTTGAAAAAGGTCAGCCTTTGTTCGATCTGTATTCACCAACCTTAGTGAATGCGCAGGAAGAGTTTGTTTTTGCGTTAGCGCGCAAAGACCAGCGCATGATTAATGCGGGTGAAGAAAGACTAAAAGCTTTGCAAGTGTCGAACCGTTTTATTCAAGCGTTAAAGAAAACGCGCAAGGTTTCTCAAACAGTGCGATTCTTTGCACCACAAAGCGGTGTTATTGATAACCTTGGAATTCAAGATGGTTTCTACATTAAACCTGGCACAACTTTGATGTCGATCGCGGATTTGAGTGAGGTGTGGCTGGATGCCGAAGTGTTTGAACGCCAAGCGCATCTTGTCGCGGTGGGGCAACCGATTGAAGCTGTTATGGATTTCCTACCGGGGAAGACCTTTGTCAGTAATGTGGATTTTATTTATCCGACGTTAAATGCAAAAAATCGCACTTTGCGTGTTCGCATTCGTTTAGACAACCCAGAGCAACTCTTAAAGCCTGATATGTTTGCCCATGTTCGTATTGAAACCACCCAGTCAGGTAAAAAACGATTGATTCCAAAAGAAGCTCTAATTCGAGGTGGCGAGCAAAATCGCGTGGTACTTGCATTGGGTGAAGGGCGATATAAATCGATTGCCGTTGAAACTGGTGCGTTCGGCGACGACTACGTGGAAATTTTAGACGGCTTGGTACTGGGTGATGAGGTCGTTACATCGGCGCAGTTTCTGTTGGACTCTGAATCCAGCAAAAGCTCGGATTTCAAACGCATGAATATAGACAGTGAGAAGGCGTCAATGCCTGACAGCAGCACTGAAATGACTGAGACATCAATGTCTAGCAATGAAATGTCAGCAGCAGAACCTGCCAACAATGTTTGGGTAGCTGCTCGCATTAATAGTATCGATGCGACAGCACGCAAGATGAATGTGGACCACGATCCTATTGCCGATTGGAATTGGCCAAAAATGACGATGGACTTTGCGTTAGCTGATTGGCTAGAAGTGGAAGAATTACCGGTAGGCAAAGACATTCAACTTGAGATTACGCGTGAAAGCAGTGTGAAGTTTATCGTCTCTGACTATTTTGACGCTGACACGGAGTAGGGGAATATCATGATTGAAGCGATCATTCGTTGGTCCATAAACAACCGATTCATGGTGTTGTTGGCTACTTTTATTTTAGTGGGCGCAGGCTTGTATTCGTTAAAAAATACGCCCGTTGATGCCATTCCTGATTTGTCTGATGTGCAGGTCATCATTAAAACCAGTTATCCAGGGCAGGCGCCGCAAGTGGTCGAAGACCAAGTGACGTATCCGTTGACCACAGCGATGTTGTCTGTACCCGGTGCTCAAACAGTGCGCGGTTATTCGTTCTTTGGGGACTCGTATGTCTACGTGATTTTTGATGAAGATACCGATATGTACTGGGCACGAAGCCGAGTGTTGGAGTACTTAAGTCAGGTCGCGCCATCCTTGCCCAGCAACGCAAGGGCGCAATTGGGGCCAGACGCAACGGGTGTCGGTTGGGTGTACTTGTACGCATTGATCGATAAAACTGGTCAAAACGACTTGAGTCAATTGCGCTCACTGCAAGACTGGTTCTTGAAGTATGAATTACAAACCGTACCCGGTGTATCCGAAGTGGTGCCTATTGGTGGCATGGTGAAGCAATATCAGGTAAGTGTTAACCCAGATAAATTGCGCGCATTAAACATGCCATTGAGTCATATTCAAAATGCTATTAAACGCGGTAATCAAGAAGTCGGCGCGTCGGTCATCGAAATGGCAGAAGCGGAATACATGGTTCGAGCGTCTGGTTATATACAGAGTGTCGAAGATATAGAAATGATTCCGCTTGGCGTCAGTGAAAGTGGCACACCGCTGACGATCAAAGATGTGGCAGACGTTGGTATTGGCCCACAAATGCGTCGAGGCTTAGCAGACCTAAATGGTAAAGGCGAAACCGTCGGCGGCGTGGTGGTGATGCGTTTTGGTGAAAACGCACAAAAAACCATCGAAGGCGTAAAAGCGAAATTGGATTCTTTGAAATCCAGTTTGCCAAAAGGCGTTGAAGTGGTGACCGTTTATGATCGTTCTGGTTTGATTGATCGTGCTGTGGAGAATTTATGGACCAAACTGCTGGAAGAGTTCCTAGTGGTTGCGCTGGTTTGTGTGGTGTTTCTTTTTCATGTGCGTTCTTCTTTGGTAGCGATTATCAGTTTACCTGTCGGTATTTTAACCGCCTTCATCGTCATGCATCTACAGGGTATTAATGCCAATATCATGTCGCTTGGCGGTATTGCTATTGCCATCGGCGCCATGATTGATGGCGCAATCGTGATGATAGAAAATCTCCATAAGCATATGGAAAAAGTCGAAATGACCAAGGAAAACCGTTGGCAGATTGTGGCCGCCGCAGCTGCCGAAGTCGGTCCCGCGTTATTCTTTAGTCTGCTGATTATCACCGTCAGTTTTGTGCCTGTGTTTACTTTGGAGTCCCAAGAAGGACGGATGTTTGGCCCGTTGGCCTATACCAAAACCTATGCCATGGCCGCATCGGCGGCATTAGCAATCACTCTTGTACCTGTTTTGATGGGCTACTTTGTGCGAGGTAAAGTGTTACCTGAGCATAAAAATCCTGTCAATCGGGCTTTGGTCGCTGTGTATATGCCAGTGTTGAAAGCCGTGTTGAGTTTTCCGAAAACCACCATTTTGATGGCGATTGCTATATTTGCCATTGGTATGTGGCCGTTAAATAAGTTGGGCAGTGAGTTTATTCCTAACCTAGACGAAGGCGATTTGATGTACATGCCAACATCGTATCCTGGGATCTCTATCGGACAAGCGCGTCAAGTATTGCAGCAAACTAATAAATTGATTGCGACCTTACCGGAAGTGAAAACTGTGTTTGGGAAGGTTGGTCGTGCGGAGACCGCAACCGATCCTGCGCCGCTGACCATGATAGAAACCTTTATTCAACTCAAGCCTCATTCTGAATGGCGAGATGGCATGACCAGCGACAAGATCAAGCAAGAGCTGGATCAGCTAATCAAAATCCCGGGCATTACTAACGCGTGGGTGATGCCAATCAAAACACGAATCGACATGCTGGCAACAGGCATTAAAACCCCTGTGGGTATAAAGGTCGCAGGCCCTGATTTGCAAGTTATTCAAGATATTGGTTTGCAGCTAGAGAAAATCTTGAAACCAGTTGAAGGCACTGCATCGGTTTATTCTGAGCGTGTAGCGGGTGGTCGCTACGTCAATATAGATATTAATCGCGCGAAGGCATCACGTTACGGGCTGAATATTCAAGATGTTCAAGAGCTTATCTCTTCGGCGGTGGGTGGCATGAATGTCACCAATACTATTGAGGGGCTTGAGCGCTATCCCATTAATGTACGTTATCCGCAGGAATATCGAGATTCACCTGAGCAGTTAGCCCTTTTACCAATCGTGACTCCGAATGGTTTGCGAATTGCTTTGGGGGATATTGCTGATGTGTATGTGGAAGAAGGCCCACCAGGGTTAAAAAGTGAAAACGCGCGTTTAAATGGTTGGACTTTTGTGGACATTGAGGGTGTAGATATTGGCCGTTATGTCGAAAACGCACAAAAAATCGTAGCAGAGCAAGTGCAGTTGCCAGCAGGCTATTCGTTAAATTGGTCTGGTCAATATGAGTATATGCAACGGGCAAAAGAAAAGCTGACCTATGTGGTGCCGCTCACATTGGCCATCATTATTGTCCTCTTGTATATCAACTTCCGTAATTTCTCCGAGGTGGCGATCATTATGGGCACCTTACCATTTGCTATGGTGGGCAGTATCTGGCTGATGTATTTATCTGGTTTCAATTTCTCGGTTGCTGTGGGGGTTGGCTTCATTGCGCTGGCTGGGGTGGCAGTAGAAATCGGCGTCATTATGTTGGTGTATTTGAATCAAGCGTGGAACGAAACACAGCGTAAATGTGCTGAAAAAGGCGTTCTACCTCGTGTTAATACGCTTTACCACGCAGTGCTTCACGGCGCTGGTATGCGGGTACGCCCTGTAATGATGACTGCCGCAGCCATTATTATCGGCTTGCTACCGATTTTGTATGGCACGGGAACAGGGTCCGAAGTAATGAGTCGGATTGCCGCTCCTATGGTCGGTGGTATGGTGAGTGCGGTCGTACTGACGTTATTGGTCTTGCCTGCGGTGTATTTTCTGTGGAAAAAATCTTCATTGAAATGAGTGTTTGTTTCAATCGATGTAAACGCGGCTTTTCAGAGTCGCACAAAATGCCGGTACAAGAGGGCTCCTCTTTGTACTCATGCAAACAAATATTAAGCCCAAAGCAATTAAAGTTTAAAGGATAACAGTATGAAAAAACTCAAATTCGCGTTTTCTGTGTTAGCAATGACAGCCGCTGTAAACGTCTATGCGCACGGCAAGATGATGGAAACTTACCCGCAAGATGGCGCGATGCTAATGGATCAAGCACAGCAAGTCGAAATGCATTTTCAAAAGCCAATGCGTGTGGTGAGTTTAAAAGTCGTTGGGTCGGATAATAAACCAGTGGCGATTCAATACGATCGAAAAGCCAAAGCCACAGAAAACTTTAAAGCGATGCTGCCTATGTTGACCCCAGATACTTACTCAGTTCAATGGAAAGCCATGGGGGAAGATGGGCATATGATGAAAGGAACGTATAATTTCATGCAGCATTAATGGTTTCCGATAGTTCATCTGGGTAATAGAGCGAAGAATAGCGGGAGGTTTTATGGCGTTAACGAATTGGGAAATTGCGTAATTACTGACACGTTGGTTGTTGTATTTTGGCGTATCCAGCGTGATTGGTGGTTTGTTTGCGTTTAATTTGTTGCGCCATCAGCCTGAGCTTTTGCGTCGTATCAAAGGGTATATAAAAGTCGGCGTGCTGGTCGGGAGTGCGGCCACAGTGGCGTATTTCTATATCTTAGTGGGTGCGACGATGGAAGAAGGGCTTTGGTCGATGTTTGATCCAGATATGGTCTCGATCTTTTGGGATTCTTCTGCAGGCAGCATTGTACTTGTCCGTTTGTTTGGTTATGCATCTGTGGCGCTGTCGTTGAGTATTCTTGGTAAAGTTTGTAACCACAACGCATGGCCGTATTCGTCTTTATCATTGCTAGTCGCTTTTTTTGGTGTTGCTAGCTTAGTGTATTCGTTTTCTCTTTCTGGGCACTCGATGAGTCAAGCTTGGTATTATCAAATTATATTTTTCATTCATATCTTAATCGCGGCTTGGTGGCTAGGGTTATTGTTTCCATTGTGGTTAGCGGTGCGCTACGCAATAGTTGAAGAGTCCAATATAGTATTAGAGAACTTTGGTAAGCTGGCAGCCATTGCCGTGTCGATTTTATTACTTTGTGGCGTCTGGATGAGCTATGAATTGACTGGATGGCAAGGTTTAATGTCATCCGATTACGGTTTTTGGTTGATGGTGAAGCTTAGTTTGGTGGCCGCTATTCTTGCGATTGCGGCTTACCATAAACTGCATCTTGTACCGCTAATTTTAGTTCTAGGTAATACGAGAGTAATTCAAAAATCTATTTTAATCGAAAAGATCGTTGCGTCGTCGATATTGGCAGTCACTGCTGTATTCACAACCTTTGTTGGACCTCCAATGCATTGATTAAAACGCTATTTCTGAATGCTTTAAGGTTGCGTACTGTAAAATTATCCGTTAGCCAAATGAATAGTAAATAGCGGATCTTGAAAAGGTGAAATATGAAGGTATTAAATAAAATCATTGCAACTTCAATCTTAATGTTAGTAGGTGCAAGGGAATCTGCGAATAAGTCGGCAACATCACCGACTCAAGCCAACTAAAATTCCAAATCAACCATGAACCTACTCTCCTTCGCAGATACCGAAAACGCCTTAGAACCCGCAAAGAACCTTTTCTGGGTCGTATGAATGAGCTGATTCCATGGCAAAAACTCGAATCTCAAAGAGAGTCCTTCTACCCGAAAACAGGTAACGGGCGACGTCCTTATCCGCTTGCGGCCATGTTACGCAGTCACTTTATGAGAAACTGGTACAACATGAGTGACTCCGTGATGGAAGATGCTCTGTATGAGATAACCTCTATGTGTTTATTCGTAGGTTCCTTAACGCATATCTGTATTTATAACTTAGTCTTAGAAAGGGTATTTTGAATTCAACGAAAAAGTTATTCCAGTTTTTCATCGAGCTCCAAGTGCTTGATAAAATTAATTTTTTCTATACTTTGGGAGGGGGAATGAAACCGATAGAGCGCTATGAAAAAGACGGATACGTTATTCTTAAAGGCTTTTTTAGCGAGGACGAGATCGCTTTGTTGGATAGGTATGTTGACCGTATTTACCGAATATGGCGGTCAGAGAACGAGGCAGCCATATTCAATCGAAAGCTGGTTAATATGCATTCGTTAACACACCCTGAGTATTTTCAAGGCAGCCCTGACCAGAGAGCAGAATTTTTCAATACGATTGCGTCGCAAAAGCTCACCGAAACGCTGGAGAACATCTTTGGTTCTGGCCTGTATTTTCATAATACGCAGCTCTTTTTTAACCCATCGAATAGTGAGCGTCTTCCCTATTGGCATAGAGACTCGCAATACAGCTCAATAGAAGATTCAGTGCAAAGTGATGAGCAACACCGCATGTTAAGTCTTCATATTCGTATTCCACTGATTGATGAAAAGGGCGTTGAGGTTGTCGTAGGTACGCATAAACGTTGGGACACAGAGTTAGAGCGAAATGTGCGGTTCGAGTTGAATGGTCATAACAACAGTGAATCGCTTCCTGACTCAGTGTTACTCGATCTTAAACAAGGAGATGTGTTGGTGTTCAACGCTCAAATGATACACAGAGGCAACTATGAGCTTAATTCAGAACGGAAGGCTTTCGATCTTTGTGTTGGTAAATTCCACCCTTTGGTATCAGGCTTTTTAGATCCTCAAGTGTTACCGACAGACGAAGAAATAGACAATATTGTTAATAATCAGTGGTATAGATTGGCGCGGGAAATTGCAGCAAAACTGAAATGAAATCTGTAGCGGTATTATACGAGTATTGTTCAGATGGATTAGGTGTCACCAATGACGCTTTGAACAGCGTAAAAATACAGAGGTAAGCGAGCAAGAAAGCAAGAAAGCTCATAAAGTCACGACAAAGAAACAGGGAAATCACATCATGAAAAAGCACACCCTCTACCCTTAGTTGCTATCATGCGTAAATAAAATATAACAATTAACGCCACAACCGCTTGTAATGAGCAATTGTGTCTGTGCTTTTGACCTTTACGTGTACTTTAATATAAAAAGTTGAGAAAACGATATGAGTATTGTCGATAAAACGGATAGTGAAATTTTTGAAATTGCTCTGCCAATGATTAACGATGTTATACAGGGATCAAACGAGAAGAACTGGGCATTGTTCTCTAAGTATCAAACAGCGGAAGAGTTAAATGATCCTGATAATCGAAAAAATGTTGAAAAGCTGTGGAACGAGCATGAGTTTTTTACATCCTTGTCTGCTGAAAGGGAGTTCTTGGCTGTTATACGAAGAGACGACATTGCTCAAGTGATTTGGAAGCAAGTGAGCACCAAAGTAGTTGGTGAATATCTTGCCTGTTACTTCCTGAAAGAAGTGGATAATGAAGTCAAAGAAGTTGGCTTTCGAGTACTGTAAGCCCCCAATAAGAATGTCATTTTTGTATGCATGATAAACGATATGGAGCATAAGCCGTATTAGCTAATGCGTAATATGGCTTTTTTAGCTAGACAGGAGTCATAGGCGAGTATGTATTTCTGTGATTGCTATCGCTTGTTTTGTTTTGTTTTGTTTTGTTTTGTCTTTTGACATTACATCTAGCAAATCTTCAATTTTTTGAATCTTTTGTTTAACAAATTTTAAAGCCTCCTGTTCAGTTGCCACGCCAACCCCTTTCCAAAGAGGTTCATGATGAGATAGCCTGTTTCTGAATGGCCTCAATTCAGAAACTGTGTCATACAAGTAGGTGTGTCAATAACCCCAGCTTTGTGCTGGGATTATTGGTTTCAAAAAGCACTTAGTGTACGTTTTATGATTTATAGAAATGCCGTGATGACTTTGTCTATTTGCTCATGAGTATTGTAGATGTGAGGCGAGAGTCGGAAGCCGCGTTTACGTAGATCGTAATGAACATTTATGGCTTTGAGTTTTTCTTCCACTGCGTCTCGGTTGGGGGGATTGATGACGAGTGTACCGGTTCGAACCTGATCGTCTTTTGGAGATACCAACCAGCTTTCAGGGATGGCGTCGATGATTTTGTCCGCTAACTTAACGTTGTGTGCGCGCACGTTTTTAATGCCAATACTGTGCATGAGATCGATGCTATTGGCGGCAATGACGTAAGGAATGACAGATGGCGTGCCGCCCCAAAAGCGCAAGGCTGAATCGGCGTATTTGAAGTTATGAATGTCGAACTCAAATGGATTCTCGTGTGAGAACCAGCCCACGTCGAAGGGGTTAAGCATGCTTAAGACGGAGTCGTTTACCCATAAGTACCCCGCCCCCGGGCCACCACAAAGCCATTTTACGCATGAACCCACCACTACGTCTGCTTGCCATTCTGAGAAATCGATCGGGATGACACCGGCGGTCTGTGCGATGTCGACGATCGACATAACACCGGATTTTCGAGCGGCTTGGACGATCTCTGTGACGGGGACTAAACGCCCTGAGTTGTAGTGCCCGTGAGTGATCAAAGCGGTGAAGACGTTTTCGGTTAAGTGTTCTTCCCAAACGGTTACATCAAGTACGTCTTCTGCGTCTTTGATGTATTCTATTTGATAGCCCATTTGTTGTGCCTGTTGCATGACAAAACCAATAGACGGGAAATCATTTTCCGTTAGTAAGATTACATTGCGGCCTTCGTTATTACTTGCATCAGGGAAGGCGCTGAGCAGCTTACTTAACCCACTTGAAACATTTTGTTGCGGGCAAAACATTCTGGATTCGGTATTGAAGAGTGTGGCAAGTCGGGTAGTGAACTGCTCAAACATTGGAAACCACGTCGCCCATGGATCGGGTGTACCGTGCTCCCAGTTAGCAAAAAACTGTGATTCAGCCGCTTGTCGGGTGCTAGCAGGCATGAGGCCAACCGAGTGATTGAGCAGGTAGATACCGTCTTTTTGTGTAAATTCTTGCATCACATTCTCCTATAAGTAGCTGCGCAATGTTTGTACATCTTGGTGACGAGTTTGGATGTCTTCTCGGTACGATGCTGTACGTAAATCATGCAGCTTTTGCAGGGCCGCCAATAATACTTCCAGTGGAGGCCCGCTTGCTGTCATGTCTTGACGGTGAGCCAGTTCGTATTTTGCTGCTGGGCTTTCAATAAAGCGTGAAATGAGTTGGCTGTGGTGTTGTCGTGCGGTTTCACCATGAGCTTCACAAACGTCTAAGAAGGCTGAAAGGTTGATTTTAAACCACTGCGATTCACGTTCTTCATCGCTGACCGCTAGGAACTCATCCATTAAGCTGGTGCGGCGCATGCAGTCTCGTAGAGTGAGTTGCTCTTCTGGGCGCATAAATAGGAATTTATCTACCAATAATTGCGAATAGTAGGGGTCGTTGCCGCGACAAAGTCCCAGTAGTAGATCGATGACGTTAATGCCAGCAAAGTCGCCAGCATTGGCGCCTCGGTACTCATGTCGCCCGACTTTGTGGGTTTTGTAATAGGGTCGCACATTGTAAAAGAAGCGATCTACATCCAATTCGTTAAAGAGTGCTGTGTTGTTTTCGACCACCTTTTCTAGTGCGTCTTTCGCAGTGTTTAGCAAGTCTAGGGTAACAGGATGTGAAACCCCCAGAGGCAGGATGTGTAACAACGCTTCCGAAGCGCGAATAAAGCCAAATACGCCACGAGTATTGTAATCCAGAAACACTTTCTCATCGTCTAAATGAGTAAAGGTTTTGTACTTACCGTTTTGTGCGCGGTTATGGGTTTCAAGGTGTGCAGAAGCAAAGCGCGGTACAACGCCAAGCGATGCGCCAAGCTGCATGGCTAAGGCCGATGCGCTTTTAAGGGCTGGGTGTTTTTCGTCCATTTCGTGGCGTCGGCTGGCGGACATTAGAAAGCCTACGTTTCCCAATAAGTCGAATCCACTGTCAAAGCCTTCGTCAGTATTGCCTTCATGCAATAGTTGTTGCACAAATTGATCGCCTTCAGTGATCAGGGCGAGCTTTAGTTCTTCGCCAACGCCTTGTATTTGTTCTTTTTTATCTTGAGCGAAGTAGAGACTTTCCAGCTCCGTGTTTAGATCGACAAAGCGTGTTCGAATCCAATTATCAAATTCATTGACCAGCGGTGTACTCATTGTTTTTATCCTGCGCTAATTTTAATGGGTCAAAATACGTATTAGCGAAAATTATAGCGAAGAGACTTGAGTTTAAGTTGTCATATTCCTCTATCAATTCGATCAATAATGAAGGATTATGTTAAAAAAATATTAAATGAGAGCACTTTATGTCAATTCGTCTCGATCACATTGATTTAAGCATTTTGCGCGCTTTACAGAACGATGGTCGCATGACCAATGCAGAACTGGCGGAACAGGTTTTTTTGTCACCCACGCCTTGTTTAAGACGGGTGAAGCGACTAGAGAAATTGGGAGTGATTGATCACTACACGGCTGAAATTAACCGGTCGTTAGTGGGGATTGAAATCTCCGCGTTTGTATTTGTGCAACTCCAGCGCAACTCGAAGAAAAACGCACACAATTTCGAACAAGCGGTAGCCGAATTAAACGAAGTTCAAGAATGCTTCGTCGTCACGGGAGAATATGACTATCTGCTTAACGTCGCAACGACAAACCTTAAAAGCTATGACGAATTTATAAAAGAAAAACTGGGTGACATTGAAACCGTATCGAAGGTGGATACCACCATCGTGCTTAACCAAGTAAAAAGCCGCCGACAGTTACCGCTATAAGGGAGAATGCGTGCTAAACGAGCTTCAAAAGAACATTTTTACTCAGTCCCGTTATTAATAGGATGTATTACGCTGCTAATACATCCTATTGTTATATTGATCGCTCTCTGCCTATTCACACGCTGTGTTAGCTCGCCAAATCGGCTTCGGTAAAGATATACACTTCCTCTTCTACTTCAAAGGTATGAGCCTGACACTGGTTCCACCATTGTTTCCATTGGTGATTCATGTCACCAGGCAGCTCATTTAAAGCATTTACTGTTAACGGCGCAAAGTGGCTGCCGATGGATTTGAGTTCGCCGTTTACGGATCGTTGTTTAAGCATATGAGGTTGTAGCTGTGTTGGGGACGTTAGCCCCATACTGCCAATTAATTCGTAGAGGCTTTCGAGTGTGTTGTCGTGGAAGTTTTTCACGCGATTACTTTTATCTGTCACGTCGATCGCTTTTGAGCGTGCAGGATCTTGGGTCGCAATGCCCGTAGGGCAAAGGTTGGTGTTGCAGTGACGAGATTGAATACACCCTAAGGCGAACATCATGGTACGGGCTGCGTTGACTAGGTCGGCTCCAACCGCCAGTTTAGAAAGCAGATCAAAGCTTGATGCGGTCTTGCCTGAAGCAATTATACGGACCTTGTCTCTTAACCCTGAACCGATGAGAGCATTGTGAACGAAGTAAACGCTTTCTAAACAGGGCATACCAAGACGATTACTGAACTCAACTGGTGCGGCTCCGGTGCCGCCTTCGGCGCCGTCTACTGTGATGAAATCCGGAGTAATACCTATTTGTAGCATGGCTTTACAGATGGCTAGGAACTCAGCAGGGTTGCCTATACACAGCTTAAAACCGACTGGTTTACCGCCACTTAGATCTCTGAGTCGTTTTATAAAATGAAGCAGGTCAATGGGCGTTGTGCATTCTGGATTCACTGCGGGAGAGACGCAATCTCTGTCCGTTGGGATATGGCGTATTGCTGCGATCTCATCGGAAATTTTAGATTTCGGCAGTACGCCACCGTGTCCGGGTTTAGCGCCTTGGCTAAGTTTTACTTCGATCATTTTGATCGAGGTGCGTGTGGCCATGTCTTTAAATGAGCTTTCATTGAAGTGGCCGTCGTGATCGCGACAACCAAATAGCCCGGTACCGATTTGCCAAACAAGATCACCGCCGTGTTTTAGGTGATAAGGGCTAACAGCGCCTTCTCCTGTGTTGTGATAACAGCCTGCTTTACGAGCACCGAGGTTCAAGGCTTCAATGGCATTTTGACTGAGCGCACCGAAGCTCATTGCGGAAATGTTTAGATGCGATGCTTCGTAAGGCAATAAACAGTCTGGACCGCCAATAGTGACGCGTTTTTCAGATTGATCGAGCTTCTTTGGAGCAAGAGAGTGCCACAGGCTTAAATAGTTCTCTTCCATTAAATCACGTTGCGTGCCGAATGCGATGGTGTCTCGTACGTTTTTGGAACGTTGATACACTAACGAGCGCTGTTCGCGATTGAATGGTCGTTCTTCGGTATCGTTGGCGATAAAGTACTGTTGTATTTCGACTCGAAAAGATTCTAAAAAATAGCGTATGTGAGCCATCACAGGGTAGAGTCTATTTAAGCTGTGTGGACCGACATACAAATCGTATAAGCCGACGACGGTGTATAAAAGTGTCCCGCTAAATAAGAACAAAAAGAACACGTTGGCGGTGCTCAGGTACAGAGATAGAGAGATTAAGTTACCTAGGCTGGCGATGAGCCAGAAGGCCTTTTGCATGATTGTCATGGAGAGAACCCTTTAGCGAGTGACGTTTGTAGAATCAGCTTGTTCTTATTGGTTTTTTAGCTTTTCTAAGATTAACACGAAGTCGTGTACATGCTGTCCAAAAAAAGTGCACTTAAGGTGTTTTCAATTTGATTTTATGTTCTGAAGGTCAGAATGTGCCCCGACGAGGTGAAATTTCGGGTAGCTCGCCAATGTCCTGAAATCAGCGTGCGTGTCTTTAGATAATTATGTCTTTAGAGAATTGAAAAGCCATGCTCGAGCGTCTTTTACGCGCATAGCGAACGATCATTGTCGAGTGGGTGGACTTAATGAGTGGTCACATTGTCCGCCCAGTTCCCGATCAATTCATTAGGGCGCGCTATATGCAGTTGCTATAAACAGCGGTGAAAAAAGTCCACGGCATTGCGATACATTTGCAGTGCTAAGGCTGCATCGTAGCGATCGCCTTCGTCTCTCATAAAGGCGTGCTGAGCATTGACTTCTAGCCATGAGAAGTTGACCTGATTATCGCTCATTGTGTTGTGAATCAAACGGCGTCCCTCAGGTGAGACATGTGGGTCTTGTTTGCCGAATACCATCACCATTTCACATTGAATATCGCCACATCGTTCTAGTGTTTGGTTACCCTCATTGCAGGGCAAAGTATTAGAGTGAAGGTCTGTTGCATAGAGACAAAATGCGCCGTCAACGCTTGGGTTCAGTGCCGCTCGAAAAGCGAGGTGTCCGCCGATACACACTCCCATACTACCGACCTTGCCGCTGCAAAATGGTTGGGATTTTAGGTAATCGATCATAACCTGATTGTCTGAGTCATAGCTCTCGAGTGGCTTTGCGAATTTATCAGCATTGCCTTTATCTTTTCCTTCATCATCGTAAGCCAGCACTGTTCCTTCAGGATTAAATTCATGAAAAATTTCCGGTACTAGTACAACAAAACCGTGTCCCGCCAGTATTTTTGCGCTGCGTGCGATAGGAGTGGTTTGTTGAAAAATCTCAGAATAAAAAATAATGGCAGGATAGGCACCTTCGTCAACAGGGCGATAGACGGTTACTTGCATGTCACCTGTTGGTGTGGAAAGGGTTTTATTGTGTCTCTGAATGATCATAACGTTCCAGCTTTCAATAATGTTGAGTGAATACGGCTATGTATCGTACCACTCGTTATTAGGTTCTCGAAGTCGATTGCTTTTTTGTGCCCCGCGCTTTTTCAAACTGCGAAGGTGGCACTAGTTGTCGGCGTTGGCTTCGTTACGCCACCATTGGGAGTCGAAGGTGTTATCCGATATGCTAAAAATTTGCCCAAATTCAGGCGCAGTCACTTTAATAGACCGTCGTTTTCCTTCCGCTACTACTCGGTTCATCGGATCACGCCATTCATGGAAGGCAAGGTCGAAGGTGCAGTTATGAATAGGCATCATTACGTCGCCTTGCAGATCGATATGCGCTTGGACACTTTCTTCTGGTCGCATATGAATATCCGCCCATCGATCGTCGTAAGCACCGGTTTCAACCATGGTTAGATCAAACGGACCGTATTTATCACCAATCTCTTTAAACCCAGCAAAGTAACCTGAGTCACCACTGAAATAGAGTGAGTGTTCTTGCGTTTTAATCACCCAAGATCCCCATAAGGTTTTATTTCTGTCACTCAACCCTCTGCCCGAAAAATGTTGAGTCGGGGTAAAGGCGACCATGCCGTTGGTGACCTCTTGCTCCTGCCACCAGTCAAACGCTTTGACTTTTTTGCTATCAACGCCCCATTTTAAAAGATCACCATCAACGCCAAGTGGCACATAGAAGTGCTCGGTTTTCTGTGCAAGGGATTTAATACTGGCTTTGTCTAAATGGTCGTAGTGATTATGGGATATCAAGACGAGTTCAATATTGGGTAAGTCGTCGAGCTTAATCGGAGGATGGTGGAAGCGTTTCGGCCCCATAAACTGGAAAGGCGAGGCGCGTTCAGAAAAGACCGGATCAAGTAACCAATAGTCGCCATACACTTTTAGCAATATTGACGAATGACCGAGTTTTACTATGTGTATGGTGTCGTCGCTGAGGGCATTAAGATCTTCCTGTGTAATGTTATAAACAGGGATCTCGATATCGGGTTTGGTTCCGACTTTCTTTTCAGTGAGCAGCTCTTTCCAAAGAGTGAGTTCCTCTCTCAGAGGCTTGCTTTGTATCGACTGGGTGTTCTTAAACTTTCCATCTGCGTAGTGGTCTGTTTTTACGTCATTCATATCAGGCACGTCCGAACTAATGCTCCAGTTAATGGCAAAACCGACGATCACTAATAGTGTTATCGCAAGTCCAAAAAATTTTGCTACTTTCATACCGTTGGGTCTTTATTAGCGTGGGGTTGATAACATTTTTTTTCTGAATCTTACCCGTAGATTGCGCTTGTGTCATAAGTACGTTTAAAAAGTTACTGGCAGAGACCTTTTCGTGCCCAGTTTGACATTAAGCCGATCACGTTAGAGGCGTACGCTTGATCGCCCATCAGAAAGAACAACATCTCTGCCCAGCCACTCCATTGATCGGGGCGTTGGAAATTAAACCAAGTCGCATTGAGAAGTCCATGCGTCGCATTGGAAATCTTTTTAATGCAATAAGGAGTGCTTTTTGGCAGCAAGACATCCCAGTTTTTGATTGTGTTATTCGTATTAACGTTCAGGTCTTTTGTGCCAGATAGGATCATGGTTGGTGTGGAAACGTGTTTTATATCTTCTCGGGCGTCGGACAGGGCGTTGCGGCGTTCAAAATCTGCTCGTGAACAGGGTCTTGCTCGACAGGCTTGTTTTGCGCTTTCCTCTGAAAACTCTGTATCGAATGCTTTAGCGGATGTTTTTATTTGCAGCTCGATCTCTTGCCCAGGTATTCCCGCGACCTTTAGACGTTGTTGTGTATAGTACAAACTTTGTTGACGCCAATTGATGGCCGCGCCAACTAGAATGTAAAAATCGCTTGGTACGTTTATTTTTGGGACAACCCAACCTGCTTGAGAAAAGCCAAGTACGCCCATTCTGCGATGCTGTAACTCTGGTAGGCTTCTTAATTTTTCTAGAGCAGATGAGGCTTCGTCTGCACGGTCTTTCATCGTCTGAGAGAGCCAGTTTCCATTGCTCTTTCCAATACCCGGTTTGTCCCAAGAAAACACGCCAATGCCTTGCTTTAGCAATGCGTGGAATAATGGTAGGTAACCTTCATTGGCGTAACGATCTTGTGGACCATCTCCATGAACCACAACGACAATCGGAGCATCGGGAGTGTTTTGAGGTAATAGCAGAGTCCCTTCAAGTTCATGTTTTGCTTGTTGGAAACGAAGAGTTTGCTGTTTCGCATCTGATACATGAAACGCATCAAGACCGTGGAGGAGGGTGAATGCTGCAATGACGATAATAAGAGAAAAGACAATACAAAGCGTTTTTTTCATCGTGATCCCAACTTGTTAAAACAGTTTCTTTCATCTACTTAGTATATTTCTGAATACAGTCTACTCTTAATCTTTTGGTTATTCTTTATACGAACTGCCTTTTATGTAACTTGCTTTTATCTAAACTGTTTTAATGCGAGCGCTCTAATACAAAAGTATACAAAGAGAGCATGTAAATAGAGTTTACAAAGAAAGTTTTTTGCATAAAGACCCTATTACTGTTTCTCGACCTGACGAACCGTGAGGCGCGTTATGACGTTTTTACTTCATCGCTCGACCGAGAATACGCCGCCTGTCGCTGTAAAAGGTGAGGGTATCTATCTCTATGATTCAAAGGGTAAGCAATACATTGATGCTTGCGGCGGCGCAGCAGTGTCGTGCTTGGGGCATGGCCATCCTGAGGTATTAGAAGCGTTGCATCGTCAACTGGACAAGGTGGCGTATGCGCATACCGGTTTTTTTACTTCCGAAGCGGCGGAAGAGCTTGCGGAGACGCTCATTGACGATGCGCCACAAGGCTTGAGTCATGTTTATCTTGTCTCTGGTGGTTCTGAGGCGGTCGAGGCGGCGCTAAAGATGGCTCGTCAGTACTTTATTGAACGTTCTGAGCCTCAACGTCGACATATCATCACGCGGCGTCAGAGTTACCATGGAAACACACTGGGTGCGTTATCCGCAGGAGGGAATGAATGGCGGCGGGCTCAATTTGCGCCGTTATTAATCCAAACGCACCACATTAGTCCTTGTTATGCCTATCGTTTCCAAAATAGTACTGAATCTGCTGAAGAATACGCTTACCGCGCGGCTCAAGAGTTAGAAACTAAAATTTTAGAGCTCGGCCGCGATCAGGTGATGGCGTTCATTGCGGAACCCGTGGTGGGCGCAACCAGTGGTGCGGTTGCTGCCGAAAAGGGTTACTTCAAACGTATCCGAGAAATTTGCGATCAATATGGGGTGCTTCTCATATTGGATGAAGTCATGTGCGGTATGGGGCGAACTGGCACCCTGTATGCATGTGAGCAAGACGGCGTTGTTCCGGATTTACTGACCATCGCTAAAGGACTCGGAGGAGGGTATCAACCTATTGGAGCGGTTCTTCTCTCGAAAGAGCTCTATGATGCTTTCGCTAACGGTTCTGGCTTTTTTCAGCATGGGCACACCTATATGGCTCATCCAATGGCGGCTGCGGCAGCCGTTGCTGTTCAGAATGTATTAAAGCGAGATCAACTGGTTCCCTATGTTGCGTCAATGGAATCGTATTTTA
The DNA here is from genome assembly GCF_000192865.1 of Marinomonas mediterranea MMB-1. Classification (NCBI taxonomy): domain Bacteria; kingdom Pseudomonadati; phylum Pseudomonadota; class Gammaproteobacteria; order Oceanospirillales; family Oceanospirillaceae; genus Marinomonas; species Marinomonas mediterranea. Next base: position 3,849,368 of record NC_015276.1, on the reverse strand, counting down.
AGAGGAAAATTCACGAGAGTTTTGCTAATAGTTCATATGTAGGGGACATTCGTGGTCGTGGTTTTTTTCTTGGTATTGAACTGGTTGAGGATAAAGTAACCAAACAAACATTTGATCCGAGTTTGAATCTTCATACTCGAATCAAACAGGAAGCGTTAAAAAATGGGCTGATGGTCTACCCTATGGGTGGCACTGTTGATGGAAAACGTGGTCATCACGTACTACTGGCTCCCCCTTTTACCCTGAAGCAAAGTGACATTAATGAAGTCGTAGAGCGTTTGGCTTATTCGGTATCGTGCGTGTTTTCTGATCTTGGCTATTAGTGAAAAACCTACTGTTTAGTCATATACGTTCTGTGATTCAGGCTGTTGTTTTGGTTCATTTTAGTAAGTGCACAATAACCAATAAAGAAGAAGGGCAATTTCATGAAATTTAAGCATACTGCAATTGTTGGTCTCGTTTCATTGGGTTTGATGGCGCCTGTCGCATCTGCTCAAGAGTTTATTTCGATTGGTACAGGTGGTGTTACAGGGGTGTACTACCCGACCGGTGGTGCAATTTGTCGACTGGTGAACAAAACGCGTAAAGAGCACGGTATTCGTTGTTCTGTCGAATCGACAGGTGGTTCGGTATACAACATTAATACGGTACGTGGTGGTGAGCTAGAGTTCGGTGTTGCGCAATCCGATTGGCAGTATCATGCTTATCATGGAACCTCGAAATTTAAAGACCAAGGGCCGTTTAAGAAAGAAAGAGCAGTGTTCTCAGTACACCCAGAGCCGTTTACTTTGATCGTTAAAGAAGGGGCCGGTATTGAGAAATTTGAAGACCTAAAAGGCAAAAAAGTGAATGTGGGTAATCCGGGTTCCGGACAACGTGCAACCACCGAAGTGGTGATGGATGCGTTTGGAATTACCATGAAAGATTTTGCTTTGGCCTCCGAGCTTAAAGGGTCTGAAATGGCGCAAGCACTGTGTGACGGTAAGATTGATGCGATGATCTATACCATTGGTCACCCAGCGGCCGCCATAACAGAAGCGGCGACAACGTGTGATATTAAGCTTGTCAATGTCGAAGGCGCGCCTATTGATAAGTTGATTGCTGATAATCCTTATTATCGCGTCGCGACTGTCCCAGGTGGAATGTACAAGGGCAACCCTGATGAGGTCACCACATTTGGTGTGGGGGCGACACTAATCAGTTCTTCTGATGTGTCAGAAAAAGCGGTATACACGCTGGTAAAAGCGGTGTTTGATAACTTCAGTGACTTTAAGAAGTTGCACCCAGCCTTTGCCAATCTAAAAGAAGAGCAAATGATCAAAGACGGCCTGTCTGCTCCTTTGCACCCTGGTGCTATCAAATACTATAAAGAACGTGGTTGGATGTAGTCTATCTTGAGTCAAATCTGTCTTTGGTCTCTGTTTTAGATCTTTGACTTCGGTTTTAGATTTGACATGTCTCTGTCTATAAAACGCGCTGGCCTCTCTCCCTTTGGGGAGGTCTAGCGCTGTTTTGGTTTTCTAAATCTGTATTTTCCGGGTGTGAACAATAGGGGGTAATAGATGTCTTCGACCGATTCCAATCAACCTAATAACGCGGATGTAGATGTTGATGCTATGGTCGCCAAAGTGGAAAGCGGTGCTCGTAACGCGGCAGGATTCGCAGGCAGGTTTATATTAGGACTCGCATTCATTTGGTCTGCTTTTCAGTTGTACATCGCTTCCGATTTACCTTTTGTTTTAACCCAATTAACGGGTGTTACGCTTGTCTTTAATAATCAGGAAGCGCGACAAGTTCACTTAGCTTTCGCGATCGCGCTTTCTATGTTGGCGTTTCCTCTCTTTAAGTCGTCACCGGACAACCGTGTGCCCGCCTACGATTGGGTGCTTGCTGCTGTTGCGGCTATGGCCTGTCTTTACTTGCTTGTGTTTAAAGAGTCCATTGCTAACCGCGCAGGCTTACCTACAACGGCAGACCTGATTTTTTCAACCATCGGTATGGTCGGTCTCGGCATTGCTGTGTTTCGAGCGCTTGGTTTGCCGTTAGTAATCGTTGCGTCCGTGTTCGTTTTTTATGTGTTCTTCGGTCACTATTCTTTTATGCCCGATGTTATTCAGTGGAAAGGGGCGTCTTATGGTAAGGCACTCTGGCATTACTGGATGCAAACAGAAGGCGTATTCGGTGTTGCGCTGGGTGTTTCAGCGTCGATGATCTTCTTATTTGTTTTGTTTGGTGCTCTGTTAGAAAAGGCGGGTGCGGGTAACTATTTTATCAAGTTGTCTTTTGCCTTATTGGGGCATTTACGTGGTGGGCCGGCTAAAGCCGCGGTTGTTGCTTCCGCCTTGTCTGGTTTGTATTCAGGCTCTTCCATTGCCAATGTTGTAACGACCGGAACCTTTACCATTCCTCTTATGAAGCGCACGGGCTTTAAGCCGGAAAAAGCGGGCGCAGTCGAGGTAGCGTCGTCGACCAATGGACAGCTAACGCCTCCTGTAATGGGCGCGGCGGCGTTCCTTATTTCAGAATTTACTGGGGTTTCTTACCCTGATCTGATCAAGCATGCGTTTCTACCTGCGGTTATTTCGTACATTGCACTGGTTTACATCGTTCATCTTGAAGCGCTCAAATTGGGTCTTAAGGGAATGCAAAAACCGTCTGTGACGGCAACCCTTGCGGCGCGGCTTTCCAATGTATTGTTGGGCTTTATCGCTATCTCTGTCTTGGCGGCATTTGTGTATTACGGCCTCGGCTGGGTGAAAACCGTCTTTCCTAACATGACATTTTTGAGTGCTGTGCTGATCTTTTTAGCCTTGTATTTGGGGCTGGTTAATTTGGCAGCGCGTCACCCTGATCTGGAAGTCGACGATCCGAACTCCCCCGTTACTGTGTTACCAAAAGCGTGGGATGTGGCGGTAACTGGGTTGTACTATTTATTGCCGATCATTGTTTTAATTTGGTGTATTTTGATTGAGCGGTTATCGCCTACGACCTCTGCCTATTGGGCAACGCTTGCCATGATTTTTATCGTGTTTACGCAAAAGCCACTGAAGTCGTTAATGCGTGCCTCAAGCGATATGAGAGAGAGCTGGCGGGCAGGTGGGAAAGACTTTGTAGACGGTATGATTGCCGGTGCTCGCAGCATGATTCCAATTGGCGTCGCAACGGGAGCGGCGGGGATCATAGTGGGAACGGTTTCCCTGACCGGAGCACATCAAGTGATCGGCGAGCTGGTGGAGTTCTTATCAGGCGGTAATATCATGATCATGCTGCTTTTAGTGGCTGTTATGAGCCTTATTTTGGGGATGGGTTTACCAACCACCGCGAACTACATCGTGGTGTCGTCATTGATGGCGCCTGTGGTGGTGACGGTGGGCGCACAATCAGGGTTAATCGTTCCGTTGATTGCTGTTCACTTGTTTGTGTTTTATTTCGGTATTTTGGCTGACGATACGCCCCCCGTTGGCTTAGCGGCGTTCGCGGCAGCGGCGATTTCCGGCGGCGACCCTATTAAAACGGGCGTGCAAGGTTTTGCTTATGATATTCGAACGGCACTATTACCTTTCTTGTTTATCTTTAATACTGAACTTTTGCTGATAGACGTTACTTGGTACAAGGCGATCTTTATCTTCATTGTCGCCACGATCGCGATGATGTTGTTTGCATCAGCAACGCAAGGGTACTTTTTGGCTCGTACTCGACTGTGGGAAACGCTTGCTTTGCTTTTGGTTGCGTTCACGCTATTCAGACCCGGTTTCTGGCTCGATTATATAGAGCCTCCGTACGATGTTTATAAGGGGACGGAAGTGGCCGAAACGGCAGGACAAGCGCCACAAGATGGTTTGCTAAGAATGGTGATCTCCGGCCCTGATTTTGACGACCCTGATAAGATCAAAGAGCTGACGTTACTGGTCGAATTAGGTGCGGTTGCTGATGGCAATGCAAGGTTAGAAAAAGCCGGATTGGTGACTCAGGAAAGTGGTGGTGACATGCTGTTGGAAGAGCCTTTCCCTGGAACGCCTTATTTCGGTCAGCTGCAAGACTATGACTTTTATGGCGATGAAAGTGTCAAAGTGACGAGAGTGGAAGTGGCAGCGGATAGAATGCCCAAAGAAGTGCTTTATATTCCCGCTCTGATACTTTTGCTTGTCGTCATTGCTTCACAGAGGCGTAGACAGACTGTGCCAGCCTTTTAATGAGGGATCGATTATCTTGGATCGACGTATTAAGATGAGTGAACCATTTAATAGGAGTTCATGATGTTTATTGCGATGAATCGGTTCAAGATAAAACTGGGATGTGAGCAAGAGTTTATCGATATTTGGAAAAATAGAGATTCGCATTTGAAGGACGTACCGGGCTTTAAGTCGTTTAATCTTCTTCAAGGCTCATCGGACGAAACATGCACGCTCTTCTCATCTCATGCGACGTGGGAATCTAAAGAGGCATTTGAAGCGTGGACTAAGTCGGAAGCATTCCGAAAGGCGCATGCGAATGCGGGCAGTCGCCGAGAAATTTACATGGGGCCACCGCAACTTGAGTGTTTTGAAGCTGTGCTTTAGAGCCGAGTCAGACGCTTTTAGGTTTTTCTGATAGCCAATTAGAATCAATATAATAAAATCAATTGATTTTATTATTCAAAGCGAGTCTCTTAAAGTAGAGGTTATCGGGTAGGGCGGTTAGCCACTACTTCACGATCACTTTAGGAGACTTGTTATGAAAAACTACACCTTATACTGCGCGACTCTTGATGGAACCTGCCGATTGGCTGAAGATACTTTATCCCATCATAATATTGCATTTGAAACCGTGAGTGTTGAAGCATCTCGCTCTTCCAAAACATCCAAAGCCGAATTGATTTGTATGATTGGGTTGGAACTTGCGAAGGTACCTCAGTTGTTTTACGGTTCAGAATACGTTGGTAACCTTCACGATCTACAACGTCAGTTCACACGCATTTGATTAACGCTAACTTTGTTGTACTTAGGCAGAGTTCACTTCTGAACGTTTGGCTAAGACGTGAGTAAAATGACAAATTTCATTGTCATAAATCTATGCTAAAGTGACACAAGCTGGATTCTAACGACAGGTTAGAACGACTGGATGTGTTGAAGTGGATGGGTGTATGAGAGTGGGTGGCGTGTGCTCAAAATGATAGGTCGGATTCTCGATAAGTTGGTGTTTGGAGCAACGCTGTTACTTGCGTTACAAATTCCGTTGCTTCTCGATCACTATCAGCAGTTTTTGTCTGGGTTGTATGAGTCAACTCGGTGGCAAGTGGAAGGCTATGAAGAGACCGCCATGAAATATGAGTACGCCAGTGTACTCGCAATGATTCGCCATCACCTACAAAACGACGTGAAAAGTGTGCGCGAGGATGCGCAACAAAAACTAGCCACATTGGAGCGATACGAAGATTTGAGAATTGGCATGCGCCTCTTTGCGAGCGACCAGTTTATCGAAAAAGTGGTGTATGTGTTCAATCCCTCGCGTTATTCGTATTTACAGAAAACCGTTCAGAATTTTCAAATTGGCATCCCGTTATCCGCTACAGGCTTTGCCTTCGGCGTTGTTAGTGCTGTCATCATTAATCTAATCGTCACTTGGCCGATTGCCGCGCTTTCAAAACGAATTCGTCGTAGAAAACGCCGTACTGACATCTCTCCAGTGTCTTAAGCTTGTCTTGAAAACCTCTTCATCTTGTCTTAGTAGCTCCTACTGTTTGTCTTAGTAGCTCCTTCAACTTGCTTAAAAAAATACCTCGCCGATTGGGCAATAGAGACAAATAGCTTGCAAAGCATCAGCGGCAACCCTAGAATCCTGCCCCGCATACCATAGATGAATCAAGGACGAATCTGCTATGAGCGATCAGGATAATCGCACTTCGCTGTCTACAGCGCCCACTTCTTCATTTCGTGATGACTCAAACGAATCGTTGCTCGCTTTTGAGCCATTAAACGAGCACTCAGGCGTACAATCAAGCACCTTTTCTGGTAACAAAGACGCAGTGGGGCGTTTACCTGCCCAAGCGAAACGATTGCTATCAGGGCATTGGTCCGACTGGGGCGAGCTCTCAAAAAATGAAGCCGGTGAATGGCAAAATACGTCCTCCGATGTCTTTTTATGCCTTGCTCAAAACCGAAAAGGCGAGTGGTATCGAGTACGCCGTCCTTTTTCGAGTCGAAACCCAGATGAGAAACGGGTTTTCTTACTCAAAGACTGCGCACTTACTCGCAAAGACACGTCTCATCAAAGTGCTTCCTTTTCGTCTGGCACCGCTGCCTCAGCCTCGACTCTTGTTTCCAGCGCAAGCCAGCAAAGCACCGACTCATACCATCATCAAGCCGCAGAACATGTAACCTATACTCTGAATCTGGCTTACGAAGACCCAGATGGTCTGCCCATTTCTCAATTAGAATACGTTATAAAGCGCGAAGACGAAGGGCGCCATACCGAAATAAAAGGTCAGCTTGACGCGTCTGCTAAAGCGCAAGAATTACTCGATGAACCGGGGCGTTACTCGGTCACCTTTTCCCAGAATGAGCGTGAGCTACAGCAGTTAAGAACAACCTTCAAAAAAGCCCTCGCAGACACCATTCGAGACAACCAAGCGCGCAAAAATGAAATGGATGCCAAGCTCAACGAAATGGGCTTTTGGGAGGAAGGCTATGTATTGTCGAAAGCGTTTGCGAACGCCTTCGTCGATCAAGCAGTGGACATCACCGACACGGTAATAGAAGGCGTTTCTACGATGGCGTCTGGCGCGGAAAAGCTGGCCTCAGGTCTCTACGAAAAATTGGCCGACGGCTACAGTTTGGAAGAGTTAAAGGGGGATTATGCGTATGTCTGTGATGAGTTCAATGAAACCTTAGAGCAAGCCGAGAAGCTTTACCAAGTCTTAGAGGTCTTAGCGAGTGACCCAGAAGTGTGGCAAGCCCTGATACAGTTTCCCACAGACTGGTTTGGCTCCTTACCCACCGAAGAAAAAGCCGAGTTCTTTGGGGCGGCCGCGTTTGATATCGTCTTAATGATCGCCGGCACGCTCGCGGCGGGGCCAGCGGGCACGGCGGCTGCAGTCGCTGCCAGTGGCTTGTCTAAAGGCAAAGTCTTAGCCCGAATCGTGTCGACCTTACGTCCGTTGCTGCAAGCTTTGCTGTTCATCTACAAATCCCCTAAAAAATACGCCATCGTCGTTGCCAAACGCGTCGAGAAACTCACGGGACGTCACCAAAAGAACACCGCTCAAATCCCTCCTCGATCGGAAAAAACCGCGACCACCCAAGCGGAAAACGACAACGGCGTGCCAACCCTGACCAACGAACGGTGTGACAAAGAAGGCGATCCTATCTCCATGACAACCGGAGAAGAAATCACCGAAGCCACCGACTTTAGTCTACCCGGACCGATCCCCGTGGAATGGACACGGGTTTATCGCTCCTCCGCCATACGAGATTGCAGTGAACTGGGGTACGGCTGGAGCCACCCTTGGTATCTTCAGTTGCAACACAAAGACAACCAAGTTCGAGTCCGAACCGAACAAGGGCTGACCGTGGCGTTTGACATCGATCCAGACCCAGCCTCTGCCCCAGACCAGCCCGGCGACAATTTACGAATCACTCACCCAAGTGGTATCGCTCTGCATCGCATTGCGGGTGTCTTTTCCGTCCTAAAAGACGGCTTCATGTACGAGTTTCAAACGGCCGAGGCAACAGAGGGATCGACCACTCCCACGAAACAGACACTCAGCCGCATACGAACTCGCGACAACCTGCATCACTGGGCATTGCACTACGACGACAATCAACGCTTGATTCGTGCGACTTCATCATGGGGAACACAACTCGACTTTGATCTGGGGCGCAACGGCCACTGGCGCTCGATTCGACATACCGCACGACAGCAACAGCCAGACCAAGAAACCGTCACTTCAGACAAGACGGATTTTCTTGAAAGAACAAAAACGTGCGTGCGTTATCGCGTGAACGCGCAAGGCGACCTCATCGGCATTAAAACGCCCTTCACGCCGCCTGCTAGTTACAAGTACGAGTCGCACCTCTTTGTTAAACACAAAAACCAAACCGGACTGGCCTTCTTTTTCGAATGGGACTCCAGCACCGCCAGAGCGCGATGCACTCGACAGTATGCCGCCGAAGGGCATTACGACTATCGGTTTGATTGGCATATTGAACCAAACGAACATCAGGTTACCGATGGTCGAGGCTTTAAAAAACGTTATATTTACAACGATCAGGGTCAGAAGATCAAATACATCGACCCAGAAGGTCACATCCAACTCTGGCGTTACACCCCTGCAGGTGACGTCGCCTTTTATCAAGACCCAAATGGGCGCGAACACACCTACGAATACGACGACCGACAACGACTTACCCAATACCGTTTGCCAACTGGCGAGACACGCCACATACGCTATTGGAAAGACACCCAACTGCCTGAGTCACTCAAAGACGAACACGGCCAAATTACCCGCTTTACCTACGATCGATACGAACAACTGATTCGCCGAACCATCACACCGCCGAACCAGCAACAGCCTAGCATAGAAGAAGAGTGGCACTACGACGAACTGACCCTGTCCTCTTACCTTGACCCACAAGGACGATTGCACCGTTACAAATGGCATACCGTCTGGCCGGAGCCGATTGAGTATGCCTTGTATGATGGCGGCCAACATCAACAAACTCAAAGTGAGCAAGCCCAAAATAAACAGGGCCAAAGTGAACAAACGGAAAACCGCACGGCTTTACTGGCGAAACAAACCATTCAGTACGATACCGAAGGGCGAGTTCAGAGCGTCACCGACCAGCATGGGCAAACCGAACACTACCAATACGACCATCAAGACCGCCTCATCGTTAAAACCGATACGACTGGTCTAGCCGAACAGTTCCAATACGATGCTGTCGGTCGGGTAATTGCCTACCAAGATCCTGTTGGTCGAGAGATCCTCTATCAGTATGGCGTCTTTGCGCAGCTCTTGGAAAAGCGCCTACCAGATGGTTCTAGTGAACGTTATGAATACGACGAAGAACGTAACCTCGTCGCCATCTACAACGGCAATGGTCAAGCCCACCGAATGGAATACGATGGCTGTGAGCGTCGTATCAAAGACCATTACCTAGACGGCCGTGAAGTACACTACCAATACGACGGATGTGGTCGACGCATACGTCAAACCGAAGGTGAGATCGAAGCGCGTTTCGAATACGACGAACGAGACCAACTCATCGCCGAGCACCATCAACACGCGACCGACTCGCGTAAAAACGTCTCTCATCACTATGGCTATGACCAACAGGGTCAGCTAAACAAAGCCGATAACGCATGGGCCAACATCGGTTTTGAATACGATGACTTAGGGCGACTTACAAACGAAAGCGCAACACATACCTTTCCATTGGCATTGGGCGCCGTACAAGACTTCCGTCATCAGATCGACATCGAAGGTTACACCGCCTTAAACCAACCTAAACGCCTTCATTACCAAGCGTTTCACGCTGTGGCGAACACCACACGTTACCTATTTTTGAGACATGGCACTGAAACCGCTTGGCGATTCAGCCAAGAAATGCAGTGGGGGTCACAAGGTCAACTCGAACACCTTGCCATCACCCATGACGACAGCCGTTATCAATCGATCCCAGTGGTACGTCGTGAACACAACCCCCTTGGTCAGATCACCCAACAAATACAAGGGCGTCATCAAACCGACTACCAGTACAACGACCTCCATCAACTAAGTGCTCAACACACACACAGTTTAAGCGAACGAAATGGTCACATAGTACAGACTTATGACCTGCGTAAGAAGAGCTACCAATACGACCTCTTACAACGCTTAACAAGCATTCGAACACAGCACCAAAACGGCCGACGTCACCAAATCGACTACGGCTACACTGACCGAGACTTTTTGACGCAGGTACGCACGACAGAATCCAATAACGCACAATTAACAGAGCCGCGAACCGACGATCAAACAGGTCATCGAACCGACGATCAAACCGACTATCAGACAGACAAGGCAGGCAACCTCCTTCCAGAAGGCATCACCCAACTGGACAAAAACCGACTGCCATTCTGGGGGGATCGTCATTACGACTACGACCAATACGGTAACCTTGTCACCATCCGCAAAGGCAAAGAGCAGTGCATTGAACAGCGCCTCATCTACAACGCCAAACACCAGCTTATGGCGTTTGAAGAGCGCAAACACGGCCAACTTACCCAAGCACTGAACTATCGATATGACGCATTAGGTCGTCGAACCGAAAAGCGAGTCTATAAAACCGAACGCCCAGAAGGGCAGACCGACTACCACAAAGACCAAAAACAATATTTCGCCGACGATGGCAGCGAACTCTGGTATCAATACAGCGAACGTTATGTCTGGCAAGGCCAAAAACTCATCCAAGTGCGCCAAGCCGACCACAACTTCGTCAACAAAACCTGGCAACACTACTACCTATACGAACCCAATAGCCACGCACCGATTGTACTCTATGACCGAGATACTGGCGTTCAAGATATCGAAACCGACCACCTCGGCACCCCCATTGCCGTATACCAACACGACACAGGTGAAACACTCTGGACAGGCGACTTCGAAACCTACGGCAAGCGTAAAAGCCAAAAAGCAGGTTTTCAAAAAGCCAGTAATCAAAAAGGTGGCAATCAAGAAGAATACAACGGCGACCAATACGATCCCAAACTCAGATTCCAAGGGCAATACGAAGACAAAGAAACCGGACTTTATCAAAACCTACACCGCTACTACGACCCACACGCAGGTCGATACATCACCCACGATCCAATCGGATTACGCGGAGGCCTCAATGCTTACCAGTACTGCCCGAATCCAGTAGAATGGATCGATCCGCTGGGGTTGAGTTGTAAGGAATCGGAGGGGGAATCTTCTAAGAAAGGAGCTGGGCAAAGCAAGATTTATCCACAAAATATTGATCTCATAACCAGCCATCCAAATGCTCATTCAATAGCACGACATGGCGGTAGCGTCACCAATGAACAGCTAATGCACAGAGCGCTAACAGGAATTTCGCCAGATGGACATGTAAAAGTTGTTAAAGGTAAGACAATTCTGCCACCGATGTCTTCAGCGTTCCATTCGGATGATTTGTTAATCTATGCAGATCAAGCTTTGCGTAATAATGATGTATTGCAGGCGGTAATTAGACAAAATCCGGGTAAATCCATAATTACAGTTAGGCCTATTGATGCTGGTGACCTTGGAATTGACCTTGGTCGAGGTTTCGAGAGAATTGCCGGAAGTAAATTGAAGCCAGAATTACAAGGTGCTCCAAATTTCGTCGAGAATCTTAGACGTGTTCAAGCAACTTACCAATTTGATCCAGCTAAACAAGTTTGGGAAACCATAACAATATTTCCAGTGAGGTAATTGAGTGAAAAATTATCCATCTCTAAGAAATTTACTAATATCTATTTTTTCAGTGGATGTAGGGTTAGAGGAAAGTGATGAAATAGCTGCATTAGATAGCGTTCTGAATGATCCAGTTCAAAGAGCAGATATTGAAGATGAGTTAAGACAACTGTTTCAAGATTCGTCTATCTCTTGGTCAGATTTACTTGAGAATGACGAATACGTGGTGTATCCAGCAGATGATGAGGTAGATGCAAAAGAGTACGTAGTGGAAAGCCTTTGGAATAGAGTTTTTCCTAATGAGAAGGTTCCATAGGAGATATATGTGAGTTACGGTAGGCTGCGTAGGTGTTACTCGCGAATGTTTATATGCTTAACATTTCAATACGGCGTATTACACTGTTCTAATACATCGTATTTTTATGCCTATTAGCCCAAGCGTATTGACTGACTCGCAACAAGACCAAAAACAATATTTCGCCGACTATGGCTGCGCACTCTGGTACCAATACAGCGAACGCTATGTGTGGCAAGACCAAAAACTCATCCAAGTTCGCCAAGCCGACCACAACTTCGTCAACAAAACCTGGCAACACTACTACCTATACGAACCCAATAGCCACGCACCGATCGCTCTCTATGATCGAGATACTGGCGTTCAAGATATCGAAACCGACCACCTCGGCACGCCGATTTCCGTGTACCAACACGACACAGGTGAAACACTTTGGGCAGGCGACTTCGAAACCTACGGCAAGCGTAAATGCCAAAAAGCAGCCAATCAAGAAGATAGCAGCGGTCAATACGATCCCAAGCTCAGATTCCAAGGGCAATACGAAGACAAAGAAACCGGACTCTACCAAAATCTACACCGCTACTACGACCCACATGCTGGTCGATACATCACCCACGATCCAATCGGATTATACGGCGGCCTCAATGCTTATCAGTACTGCCCGAATCCAGTAGAATGGATCGACCCGCTGGGGTTGAGTTGTAAGGATTGTCCAGACACAAAATCCGAAAAGAACAAAAAGACGACGTACTGGGCTGAAAGTAGGAGAGATGCTTTTAGGCAAGCTAAAAGAGATGCAAATATAGGCGCTGGACAAAAACCGCTTGTTGAACATGTGGACTTGTTAGATGGCTACGGAAAAAAAGTTTTAGATGATCAAGGGCTACCAGTGCAAGCGCGAGAATATCACTTCAAAAATATAAAGGGCGTTTCCGTTGTTATTCAAGAGCATAGTTTAGGGCATAGGAAAGCTGCTTTGGGACATGGTTTGGAACCTCATTTCAACGTTAGACGTGTTGATGAGTTGACTGGAGAGGTTTTAAATACATCGAGCTTTCCTAATACTCATGGACACTATAATTTTTAAGTTTTTTGGAGGGTACTATGTGGTTCGAGCTGGCGACTAACAGAAAGATGATTGAGTCAATGTTCTTGGGAGGATTTCCTTTAGATGAAATAGAGGTTACGAAGGTAGCATTTGAAGGCGGTGATCTTTCTATATCATTTAATACCAAAGATGTTCCTAAAAAATATCCTAAAAAGTGGAATGTAAATAAATTTAATGCTATCCATGTAACTTTGCGCCTGAGTGATGTACATAAAGTCGACTTTTCGGGGAAGAATACAGGTTGGTTCTCAGAGTTTTCTTTTGAAGAGTTTGATGGTGGTAATAAAAGTATTATTTTAAATGCAGAGCCATTCTCAATGAATTGTGAGTTTAACTTCCTTACAATTGTAAGTGTTACTCCATATGAAGATATCAGGTGGGATTGACCTATATATAGAGCGTATTATTGGAAGCGTAATACGCCCTTTTTATCCTAGTAGAAGAAGCAAACTAGTATTATAAAAAATGTTTGTCTATATACTTAACGTCTTAAAACGATGTATTACACTACGTTAATAGGTCTTCCAATCCAAACGCCCAGAAGGGCAGACCGACTATCACAAAGATCAAAAACAATATTTCGCCGACGATGGCAGCGCACTCTGGTACCAATACAGCGAACGCTATGTGTGGCAAGGCAAAAAACTCATCCAAGTTCGCCAAGCTGACCACAACTTCGTCAACAAAACCTGGCAACATTACTACCTATACGAACCCAATAGCCACGCACCGATTGCACTCTATGACCGAGATACTGGCGTTCAAGATATCGAAACCGACCACCTCGGCACGCCGATTTCCGTGTACCAACACGACACAGGTGAAACACTTTGGGCAGGCGACTTCGAAACCTACGGCAAGCGTAAATGCCAAAAAGCAGCCAATCAAGAAGATAGCAGCGGTCAATACGATCCCAAGCTCAGATTCCAAGGGCAATACGAAGACAAAGAAACCGGACTCTACCAAAATCTACACCGCTACTACGACCCACATGCTGGTCGATACATCACCCACGATCCAATCGGATTATACGGCGGCCTCAATGCTTATCAGTACTGCCCGAATCCAGTAGAATGGATCGACCCGCTGGGGTTGAGTTGTAAGGAATCGGTGGGGGAATCTTCTAAGAAAGGGGATGTTGCAAAGGGTGACAGGGTTCGCCATTTTACTAATAGTAAAGGTGTTCAAGCAATCAAAGAGTCAAATATGATTAAGGCTAGCGACCAAAATAGTGTGTTTACTGTAAAGGCTAAAGGAAAGCCTGGAAGCCCGAGAGACGTTGAGCAGCAATTAGGTATTGGACGTGGTAGAGCAAATCATATAGTTGAATTTGATGCGAACTCTAGCGAATTTAGTGTGGTTGAAAACCCTATCACAGGGGCTACGGAACGAGTTTTCAAAGGGGATGTGGATTTAAGTAATCGCAACCCAACATTTAAGAAAAATAGGTGATCATATGGATTTAAAGGTAGATGTATCGGTTGATGAGGTTAAGAGAGTTTTTGACCTATTAGAAAAGCTCAATTCGCTTTTTCACCAGCCTATGAAGTATGAAGACTCAGAGCTTGTAATTGCTTTTGCAGAAGCTAATTATAAGGAAATTAGTACTCTTTATTACAATGTAGTATGGGAGTGGCTTCCGGAAAGTGTGAAGGCTGAAATTGAAGATGGATAATAGCATCATCGTACAGATGTATTTCTCCCATTAAGTGAGGAAAAGTATATCTGTACGATGTTTTCTTTTTTGAAATATTACAAAGACAGCAGATATTATTCTTTATAGAAAAACTGTATTTAGCGAAGTCAAAAAAAAGCGGAATGAATTCAATAGCCACGCACCTATCACACTCTATGACCGAGATACTGGCGTTCAAAATATCGAAACCGACCACCTCGGCACCCCTATTGCCGTGTACCGACACGACACAGGTGAAACACTTTGGACAGATGACTTCGAACCCTACGGCAAGCGTAAAAGCCAAAAAGTAGGTTTTCAAAAAAACGGTTATTAAGAAGAGCATAGCAGCGATCAATACGATCCCAGACTCAGATTCCAAGGGCAATACGAAGACAAAGAAACCGGGCTCTATCAAAACCTACACCGCTACTACGACCCACATGCAGGTCGATACATCACCCACGATCCAATTGGGTTACGTGGCGGCCTCAATGCTTACCAGTACTGTCCGAATCAGACGAAGACAACTTGCTCAGTACACTTCAGTTGCATTGCGTTCGGTCCGTTCACCGAAAAACTACGCGGTAAACGGCCTGCCACTTCATGTCAATCAACTTCCGCTGCACTGCCCTTGCCCCACAAATAGCCGTGGGGTAAGAGTAAATTTAGCGGCGAAAAAAACGCCGCTAAATTACGTGTTTACTAAAATAAGGGGCGGAAAGCCTAAGCTCCAAAGCCAAAACACAATCAAAACTGCTTCAGTTAAGCTCAAACAAATCGCACGGATATGCCCATACAGCCAAAAACTAGCTTGTGGGCGTGCGTGGCTCCCTGTGGTTCAGTCCTTGCGCCAAAAGCCGCGCAAGCCCACGCCGAAGGCAGCATGAATAACAACTGTTAAAAGGTGGTTTGTATGTGGCACTAGGTGCTATACTTTATTGATAAGATCAAGGGAACATGATGCGGATATTTAAAAACAAGGCGTTCAGTAAATGGGCGGCAAAGGAAGGACTGGACGATGATACCCTGCGAGCAGCGGTTGATGAAATGGGGCGAGGCTTGATTGACGCCGACTTAGGCGGCTATGTGATGAAAAAGCGAGTGGCAATCGGTGGTCGAGGTAAAAGCGGAGGACTTAGAACGCTGTTGGCGTACAAGGTGGGTAACAAAGCGTTCTTCGTATATGGCTTCGCTAAAAACGCCAGAGCCAACATCAAAGACGATGAACTGAAAGCATTAAAATACTTAGCTGCTGAATTACTCGGCTACAGTGACAAGGCATTAACCCAAGCCGTTAAAAACGGCGCGTTAATTGAGGTAGAAAACGATGGATAAATCAATCTTAGACATGGTGCACGACACGGCCCAAGACCTACACGAAGCAGGCGTGATGAAAGAGACCACCTTGCGTGAGTTCGATGCAATGTGTTTACCGCCCGTAAAAGAATACAGTGCGACTCAAATAAAACGCATTCGCATACAAAGTCACGCCAGCCAAGGTGTGTTCGCGGCGTATTTGAATACCAGTAAGTCGACGGTTCAGAAGTGGGAGCAAGGCGTGAAAAAGCCAAACGGCCCCTCATTGAAATTGTTAAACCTGGTTGCCGAAAAAGGCTTGGAAGTACTGGCTTAGAAAAGAGAGTAACTAAACAAGAAGCCTCGAAGCGTTCGGGGCTTTTTATTGCATGGCTGCTCTGAAGATAGTTTTAAACACCAATAATGTTATGTGCCCACTTTGTATCGTTGAAGAGCCATATTCATTATTTGGACATTTTCTATCTTTTGAAACGGTGCCGACACGAATTAAATAAATTGATTTTGTGATAGAAATATCAAGATCCAGTGGTAACACAGAAATAGAACGAGATGATTCGGTACTTACGATATTCCCAAGCGGAAAAGTTGAATTGGATGTATGGATTGAAGATGAAGAGGGTGGTACAAGCATACAAACCACACTCTCAGATTTTGAAAAAATGTTTGTCGATTGGAAAGCATTTTTAGAGTGTGAGTGGGGTGATTATCGGTGCTAGCGCTCCGTCCCCAAACCTCCATCAAAAACACCAAAACATGATGTTGTAAATGAAAGACGTTTTGTTTTATCCGCTTTTCTAGCTTTGGCATCCTTTCTGCACGACTTCGGCCGATCACACAACATAGGCGCGAAGACTTCCATGATATCGTTTAAAAATCCGAGTACGCATTTTGCGTCACTCGTTGCTTTCTCTGCGGCGGCATTTTGGGGCGTCTATTGGATACCGTTACGATATTTGGAATCACAAGGCGTTCAAGGTGTTGCGGCAGTGGTGTTATTGAACCTTCCTGCCATTCTTCCACTATTGATTATTGTCGGACTGACTCTGCATCGCTACCAAACGCATTGGCGAGCGTTGTGTCTTATAGGCTTGTGTTCTGGTCTTGGAATCGCGTTGTACTCATCTGGTGTGATTTACTCATCTGTTGTTCGAGCAACTCTGCTATTTTACTTAACGCCTGTATGGTCGACGCTGATTGAAATTTTTTGGCTAAAGGAGCGTGTGACTTGGACCCGCTGGTTGGCGGTGGTGGTTGGCCTTTTGGGAATGGTATTGTTGCTTTCAGGAGGGGACTTCGGTGAGCAGGGAAAAGGGGATGTGCTTGCGTTCTTTTCGGGTGTTTTTTGGGCGTTGGGCGCGTCTATGGTGCGTCGATATAACCGTGTTCCTATTCCCGGTATGGCGCTAGGTCAGTTTTCAGCCACAGTGATTGGGGCTTTGTTAATTGGTTACTTTTTCGGTTCTGCACCAATGGCGGACGTTGTTCTGACGGAGAGTGCCGCGACGGTTATGTTTTCTTTCTCGTTGCTGATTCTTATGCCGATTGTGGTTGCGATATTTTGGGCGCAAAAAGTAATTAACCCTGGACGAGCGGGTTTACTGATGATGTCTGAGGTCATGGTGGCCGTAATTTCTGCCAGTATTATTTTGTCGGAAGAGCGCATGCAGGCAATAGAATGGCTAGGTGCGGTTTTAATTTTGAGCGCCTGTCTGGTTGAAGTATTGGGCTCGATGCAATTAAAAGCGCGCTCTAAACTGTCCACATAGTATGTGATTGCCGACCTAACCTTGCAACTTGACACCGAATTAGATATTAGTTTTGTTGTATCGAGATCTTTGCCAGACTGCTGTGCTCTCTAAAACAGTGCTAAAAGAGACTCAAAGAGTTCATTTATAACGCATAAATTCTGTTTTTCGTCTATTTTTACCTCGTCTTGGCGTTGTTCGAGGTGTCGTGCAAAGACCTCGTATCAGTTAGATTGAATAAAAATAAAATACATTGATTTCTAGGAGGCAAGATGTACCAACGTAAGCTAGGAAAGTCAGGTCTAGAAGTGTCTGAGATCGGTTTAGGCTGCTGGCAGCTCGGAAACGATTTCGGTGCAATTGAAGAGAATGTAGCGCTCGATATTTTAACAACGGCGTATCAACAAGGTGTTACATTTTTTGATACGGCGGATGTCTACGGCGCGGGTTTGTCGGAAGAGCGAATCGGCCAATGGCGCAAGACGTTAGATACGCCTCCTATTATCGCAACCAAAGTCGGACGCAATCCGAACCTTTATCCAGACGGCTATACCAAGGCCGCTGTGAAAGAAAGCTTGGCAAATTCTGCAAAACGCTTGGGAGTTGAGGCGATTGACCTTGCTCAATTGCATTGTGTGCCTCGTGACGTGCTGTTTGCGGGTGACATCATTGCTTGGATGGAAGACTTACAGCAAGAAGGATTGATAAAGCACTTCGGCGCAAGTGTCGAAATGCTTGATGAAGCGCTGTTCTGTTGTAACTCTAAAGCGTTAACGTCATTACAAATTCTGTTTAATGTGTTTCGTCAGGATGCAACGACGGAGCTATTTCCTGCGGCTGAGCAAAACGAGGTCGGAATTATCGTTCGTCTTCCGTTGGCCAGCGGCCTGCTTTCTGGAAAGATGACCAAAACACGTTCGTTCGAACAAGGTGATCATCGAAACTATAATCGAGACGGCGCGGCGTTTCACGTAGGCGAAACATTCAATGGCATTCCTTACGAATTGGGCGTTGATCTGGCAGAGCAAGCTAAGACGATTCTCCCAGAGGGAATGGATCTGGTTGATGTCGCGCTGCGTTGGATATTAGATCACCCTCAAATATCCAGTGTTATAGCGGGGACGACGAAGGCAGAGCAAGTTATGCGTAATACCCAAGCGTCTGCGCTACCTCCTTTGTCCGTTGAGTTACATCAAGCGCTTGCTGAGTTTTATAAACTGCATGTTCGTCAGCATATCAGAGGTGGGATCTAATTTAGGCTCTCTCATCACATTAGGGCGTCTGAACGTTGATTCTCGGCTTCCCTAATGTGTGTCCTTTAATTCGCGTACTCCTCTTTCAATTTGTGTGCCCCTTTCTTAATTCGTGTACCTCGTTCTTAATTTTAGCGCCACTGCGCCAATTGGAATTCCTTTTTCTCTCCTGCTTTTCGTTGTCGAAATACCGTTACAATGCTGGCTCAAATTCATGACCTTTTAATATCGAAGGTCAGTTTGTAAAACTTAATCTCTAACTAGCAAACGGGAATACGCAATGGCAATCACGGCCAACGAAGGAAAGGTAAGTCAGCAATCTACACAATCTACATCGTGGTTAGCCGTCATTTTATTGTGGGTTGCGGGCATCGCGGCAGCCATGCAATTTGCCAAGTTTTCGATATCGTACAATCAAGTACTAAACCACTATCAAATAGAGCCCGCGCTCGCAGGGGCTTCATTATCTATAGTGGGCGTTGTGGGGCTTATTTTTGGCGTGACGGCGGGCATTATCGCTAACAAAGTCGGCTATTTTAGAGTCCTGATCGGCGCGCTTTTCGTCGGTGCTATCATGTCTTTTCTCCAGTCTCTTTTGCCGTCGTTTGAATGGATTTTGCTTTCTCGTTTGTTGGAAGGTTTTTCTCAGCTAGGTGTGGTCGTCGCGGCACCGACTATTATAGCGTTGTTGAGTGCGCCACATCATAAGTCACTTACAATGGGTCTTTGGGGAACCTTCTTTGGTGTTGCGTTTGCTATCAGTGGTTGGGCTGGAAATGAAATTTTAGCTAACTACGATCTCTCTGGGTTGTACTTTAGTCACGCCCTTTTTATTCTGTTTATAGCATTGGTGTTGTTATTTGTTTTAGATAAAAATGAGTCGCGCTACCGATCTGAATTGCCATCAAGCGGCGAATCTTATGTGTCTAAATTGATGAGCATTTATCGGAATCCGCGTACGCTGCTGCCTTGTGTGGTTTTCCTGTTTTATACCTGTACGCTCGTGTCTTTATTGACGTATCTTCCAAACTTTATTGAAGACGCCAATCTGACTGCGACGCTTCAGATCGTGTTGCCATTAGTCAGTACAACAGGAACCTTTTTGGCGGGAGCCATCTCTCAGTATTGGTTACCACCTCAGCGTGTTGCCGTGATTGCGTATATTGGGTTGGGAGTGGGTGCCCTTTTATTAATGTTGAACCCAGTAAGTGAACTGCATTTGTGCGCTATCTTTGGGTTGATGATCTTCAGCGCTGGACTTATCCCAGGGGCGGCACTTTCTTTAATACCAAGGCTTGCGCGCAATAGCTATGAGCAAGGTAACGGTTATGGCTTGATTGCTCAATTAGGGAATTTGGGCGCGACGGTTGGGCCACCGCTTTATGCGGCTGTTATTGCGTTTTCTGGTATCGATGGATTAGCGATTGTTGCGTTGATTGCTTGTGGTTTTGGTGGACTTGCTAGCTTTTTAGTTGGGAGATTAAAGCCCGCTTCTGAATAATAATGAAAAGATTTTTCAGGCATTGGCATAGACATTTCATACACAGCCTTTATAGTACGCTCATTAATCAATTCTCGTATCCTGAGTGATACGTCACATTACTTTTGGAAAGCACATGATCACTGTTTCTAACGTTACCATGCAATTTGGTAGCAAACCCCTATTCGAAAACATTTCCGTTAAGTTCGGCGATGGTAACCGCTACGGTCTAATTGGTGCGAACGGCTGTGGTAAGTCCACGCTGATGAAAATTTTGGACGGTTCGCTGGCATCAACAGCGGGCAACGTGTCGGTTACACCAAATGAGCGAGTAGGTAAGCTGAATCAGGATCAGTTCGCGTTCGAAGAATACTCTGTGATTGACACTGTAATTATGGGTCATAAAGAGCTATGGGAAGTGAAGCAAGAGCGTGATCGCATTTATAGCTTGCCTGAAATGAGTGAAGAAGACGGCATCAAGGTGGCTGAGCTTGAAGGTGACTTCGCTGAAATGGACGGTTACAGTGCAGAAAGCCGTGCTGGTGAGATCCTTCTCGGTGCAGGTATTGCTGAAGAGCTGCATTTTGGACCGATGAGTGAGGTTGCTCCGGGTTGGAAGCTTCGAGTATTGCTCGCTCAAGCATTGTTTTCTGAGCCTGATATTCTGCTGCTTGATGAGCCTACCAACAACTTGGACATTGATTCTATCCGTTGGTTAGAAGGCATTCTGAACGATTATAAGTCCACCATGGTTATTATTTCCCATGATCGTCACTTCCTAAACTCTGTGTGTACTCATATGGCGGACATCGATTACGGTGAGCTGCGTGTATACCCAGGGAACTACGATGACTTTATGCTTGCCTCTACGCAGGCACGTGAAACCATGATGGCGGCCAACGCTAAGAAATCTGCTCAAATTGCAGAATTAAAGCAGTTTGTAGCGCGTTTCTCTGCGAACGCATCGAAAGCAAAACAAGCGACGTCTCGTGCTAAGCAACTGGATAAAATACAGCTGCAAGACATTAAACCTTCCAGCAGACAGAACCCTTTTATTCGTTTTGAACAAGAGAAGAAGCTTCACCGCCAGGCTCTTATACTGGAAAACGTTGGTCATGGGTTTGATGGCGAAACGCTATACAGCGGCGGCAGTTTGATGCTTGAAGCTGGAACTCGATTAGCCGTGCTGGGTGAAAACGGTGTTGGTAAAACCACCTTTTTGCGTGGCTTGATGTCTGAAATTGAGTTTAATAATGGTGACGTTAAGTGGGCGGAAAATGCCGTTTTGGGTTACTGCCCGCAAGACAGTAACGATGATTTTGCGAATGATATGACGATCTTTGAATGGATGAGTCAATGGCGCAAAGAGGGCGATGATGATCAAGCCGTCCGTGGTATTTTAGGTCGCATGTTATTTTCTTCTGATGATATTAAGAAGAAAGCCAAAGTCTGTTCCGGTGGTGAGAAGAACCGTTTGCTGTTTGGCAAGCTAATCATGCAACAGCCTAATGTATTGATTATGGATGAACCGACTAACCACTTAGACATGGAATCGATTGAGTCTTTGAACATGGCGCTGGATATGTTCCAAGGCACATTAATCTTCGTGAGTCATGACCGTGAGTTTGTTTCCTCTTTGGCGACTGAAATTATTCACATCAATGATAAGAAGTTAGATCACTTTAAAGGTAACTACGACGAGTTTTTGTCTAGCCGTGATCTATAATATCTTTTAAAGATTGTGCTCTTATAAAGGTCTGATTCGTTTACGAGTCGGGCCTTTTTATTGAATGTCATGTTGTCACTAAAAATATAAGATTGAGAAGCGCAAGATTGATCATTCTCGGGGAGAGCGTTAGTCGATACACTATTTTTAGCGATCACTGTTTACCGCGATCACTATTTACAGCAATAGCAACTTTAAAACGATCATAATGGATTTCGGACATGACTTATCTGCAATTGGCTTATTTACATCTAGCGACGGTTTTACCCGCCTTTGTCATTGGGACGATACTTCTAGTAAATAGAAAGGGAACGCCACGACATAAGTTGATGGGCAAGTGTTATATGTTGCTGATGGTGATTACCGCCAGTATTACCCTCGTTATGCCTGCGCATGTTGGCCCTCGTTTGTTAGATCATTTTGGATTTATTCACCTATTTAGTTTGCTTGTTTTCTATCATGTACCCAATGCGATAGTGGCAATCCGAAAGGGCAATGTCGCTCGACATAAGTCCAGTATGCTTGGGCTGTATATTGGCGGATTGATCATTGCAGGAAGCTTCGCCTTTATGCCGGGAAGATTGTTGCATACTTGGTTATTTACCTAATCACTGACGGCTTACGCTGCGTCAGCTTCTAAATCCGATTTATCGATCTATCAGGTTTTTTTATTAAATTTTCGCAGTTTAATGGGAAGTTCACAAAGATAAGGGTACAATTGCGCGAATTTTACTCCGTATGATAGTTCAGACGGTTGAAACAAAGCGTTTCACGAGCTGTACTTTCCATCTCGTATATTATAGAGAAACCAAAATGTCGATTGATATCAGTAAGTTACGTAACGTGGCAATTATTGCTCACGTTGACCATGGTAAAACCACACTCGTAGATCAGTTGTTGAGTCAGTCTGGTACGCTTGATCGTAAAGATGAAGGCGCTGAGCGCATCATGGATTCCAACGATCAGGAAAAAGAACGTGGTATTACCATTTTGGCGAAAAACACGTCCATTAAATGGAACGATTACCGCATTAACATTGTGGACACACCTGGACACGCTGACTTCGGTGGTGAAGTAGAACGCGTATTGTCTATGGTTGACTCTGTATTGTTGTTGGTAGATGCCGTTGACGGACCAATGCCACAAACACGTTTTGTAACTTCTAAAGCGTTTGAGCGCGGTTTGCGTCCAATCGTTGTTATCAACAAAATTGACCGTCCAGGCGCTCGCCCTGACTGGGTAATGGATCAAGTATTTGATTTGTTCGATAGTCTTGGTGCGACAGAAGAGCAGTTGGATTTCCCTGTTATCTACGCATCTGCAATCAACGGTATCTCTGGTAATGATCCAGAAGCAATGGCAGAAGATATGACGCCGCTGTACCAAATGATTGTCGACAGTGTTCCAGTACCTAATGTTGATCCAGAAGGTACATTCCAAATGCAGGTTTCTGCATTGGATTACGACAGCTATGTTGGCGTTATTGGTATCGGTCGTATTACTCGCGGCAGTTTGTCTCCAAACCAGCAAGTCGTTATTAAATCATCCGATGATAAAGAGCGTAAAGGCAAGATCTTAAACGTAAAAGGCTACCATGGCCTTCAGCGCGTCGATACAGATCTAGCTTCTGCAGGTGATATTGTTTGTATTACGGGTATTGATGGCCTAAGTATCTCTGATACTTTGTGTGATCCTACTTGTGTTGAGTCTCTACCTATTTTGACGGTAGATGAGCCAACAGTAAGCATGACATTCATCGTTAACGACTCTCCATTTGCGGGTAAAGAAGGTAAGTTCGTTACCACCCGTAATATTAAAGAGCGTCTAGATCAAGAGTTGATCCACAACGTTGCGCTACGTGTTGAGCAAGGCGATACGCCTGACAAGTTCATTGTGTCTGGTCGTGGTGAATTACACTTATCTGTATTGATCGAAAGCATGCGTCGTGAAGGCTTTGAAATGGGCGTTTCTCGTCCAGAAGTTGTTCAAAAAGAAATCGACGGACAAATTCAAGAGCCATTCGAACAAGTGGTTATTGATGTTGAAGAACAACATCAGGGTTCAATTATGGAAGAACTTGGCTTGCGTAAAGCCGAGCTTACTAACATGGAACCTGACAACAAAGGCCGTGTACGTCTTGAGTTCATCGTACCGTCTCGTGGTCTGATTGGTTTCCGTGGCTTATTCCTAACGCTAACGTCTGGTTCTGGTATCATGACAAGTGTCTTCGATCACTATGGTCCAGTAAAAGACGGCGAAGTATCAGGTCGTCAAAATGGCGTACTTGTTAGTATGCTAACGGGTAAAACAGCAGCATACGCTTTGTTTAACTTGCAAAGCCGTGGTCGTCTATTCCTAGGTCACGCTGTGGAAGTATACGAAGGCCAAGTTATCGGTATTCACTCTCGCGATAACGACTTAGCGGTTAACCCAATTAAAGGTAAGCAGTTAACAAACGTACGTGCTTCTGGTACGGATGAAGCGTTGACATTGACGCCACCGATTAAGCACACGCTAGAGCAAGCGCTTGAGTTCATCGAAGACGACGAGTTGGTAGAAGTAACGCCAGAAAGCATTCGTATTCGTAAGAAGCTATTGACTGAAAACGAGCGTAAACGCGCTGGTCGTAAGTAAGTAATACCAAAGCTCAATTAGCTTTTAATCGAGCAGCAGCAAATAGACTCTTTCAATAGAGTTTAGGAGCGGCAGAAGCGCCTTCGGGCGCTTTTGTTTTTTTTAGGGCCTTGTTTCTTGTTAATCGTTCCTTTTCCTTCCTATCGGGTTTTGTGTTTGTGCAGTACAAGATAACCGTCAAAACTGTCTTCTGAAATGTTATATTCCAATGTTATCTAATCAAGTTCACTAAGGATAAATATGAAAGTATTGGTTCAACGCGCAATCGACGCCAGTGTTGTGGTAGAAGGTGAAGTGATTGGCGCAATTGATCATGGGCAGCTTGTGTTGGTGGGAATCGAAAAAGGCGATACTGAAGACGATACGAAGCGCCTTGCTGATAAATTATTGAAATACCGTATGTTCAGTGATGATGACGGCAAGATGAATTTAAATGTTCAACAAGTTGGCGGAGGGGTTCTTCTTGTCTCTCAGTTTACGTTGGCAGCAGAAACAAAAAAGGGCTTACGTCCTGGATTCTCGACGGCAGCAGTACCTGAAGAGGGGAGGCGCTTATTTGATGATTTCGTTGCTAAGGTCAAAACTCAGTACGATAAAGTGGAAACGGGCCAATTTGGTGCGGATATGAAGATTCGTTTTACCAATGACGGACCCGTAACCTTTATGTTGGATTAGTTCAATTTCTTGTAAATTAAGTGAGCGCTTGCTACGTCCCCAAGCGCTGTGCCGACGGACTTAAATAATGTTATTTGGCTGCTGTTTGTTCTAGGGGTGACGTTTCCAGAACACAACTCAGAGAGCTCACCTAATATATGCGAATGCTCAATGGCGCCTTCGTTAAGCGGAATTAAGATCTCTCCTGCTTCGTTTAAAACATTTAAGCGACTATCGACAATAACTCGAGACATGTGAACGGTTGCTGAATCACACTCGCGTGAGTTAGGGTGATGGTTTCCTACTAAATCGATGTGCGTGCCTGCTGCAAGCAATGAGCTCTTGAAAAGAGGTATACTCGCGCTGGTAGCGCAGCTAACAATATCGACGCCAGTGATGATATCTTCTGGTGTCGGGCAGGGAACAACGTCAATATCTGGGCGCTTTTGCCTTACTCGCTCGCAGGTTTTTTCCATTTTGCTCAGTTGTCTTCCGTGGATATATATTTTCTTCAACGGTCTGACTGCTGCATGCGCCAGAGCCATATAAGGTGCCATCGCGCCTGTACCGTATAAAAGTAGTGACTCAGAGTCTTCACGTGACATCAAAGAGGATGCCAATGCTGAAACCGCAGCGGTTCGCCAGTTAGTCAGACTGGTGCCGTCGACTAGGGCTATTGGCACTCCAGATTCTCGATCAAACAATAGGACTTGGGCGGATGTTGTGACGAGACCTTTAGACGGGTTGCCAGGGTAGTTAGTGAAGCTTTTAACGCCAATGACTTCGTCTGTCCAAGCAGGAAGAAGTGCGAAGGTATTATGGTGTTCGGTATCGTCAGAAGGTATCGGATACATCTGTCGCTGAGGCATACCGAAGTCACGGGAAAATGCACTTTTTAAGGCGCTAACTAAGGTTGTGAAATCCAGTGTTGATTCTACCTGTTCAGCGGAGATGATTAGCATGCTTGCTCCTTTCCTGAGTATTTTGTTGAATACGCTTAGTCAATTGTTTGTTTTTTCTACGGTAACGCAATGCAGAGGAGACTTAAAGAGACGGATGGCATAAATCGCGCTGAATTAGAGCTAGCTGAAAGCAAGAGGATAGTATTAAGTGAGTTTAAATCGGGCAGCGTTAAATGGGATAAGATGGGTAAGTGAGAAGCAAAGACAAATCATCGTTTCGTTGGTTTGAAACGTGATTTGTCTACTTTTTGCGAGGAATGAATTCTAGGGTTGAGTCTTCGCTACTTCGCTTTTTTCGTCATCCTTGTTCTTATCCTCTTCTGTTTCGCTTTCAGTCTCTTCTTCTTGTTTTACTGTGCGTCCTGCAAGTAAACCAACTTCAAACAAAAGCCACATAGGGATGGCTAATAACGTCTGAGAGAAAATATCTGGTGGCGTGATCAGCATGCCAACGACAAAACAGCCTAAAAAGACATACGGACGTTTTTTAGATAAGGTGGCAACCGTAGTGACACCTGCTTTTATTAGCAAGTAAGTCGCAACAGGGATTTCGAAGGTTACGCCAAACGCGAAGAACAATTTGAGAACGAAGTTCAAGTAATTGTTAATGTCCGTCATGACGGTGACTTCACCGGGCCCTACTGTGGTGAAAAAGCCAAAGATGAGTGGTAATACAACATAGTAGGCAAACAGTATGCCTGCGTAAAACAGGAGCACGCTTGAGATTAAAAGTGGGATCGCGATGGTTTTTTCGTTTTTATACAAAGCGGGTGCAATAAACGCCCACGCTTGAAATAGCGTATAAGGAATCGTCAGTAAGACGGCAACAGCAAAGGTAAGTTTAAGTGGCGCGAGAAAAGGGGATGCCACTTCTGTTGCAATTAATGAACTTCCTTCGGGAAGAAGTAGTCTTAATGGTTCAGATACCATTAGATAGAGTTCGTTAGCGAAGGCGTATAGACCGACAAAGGCTAACAAAATAACAAGGACGGCTTTTAGAAGCCTATTTCTTAGCTCAATAAGATGAGCTACTAAAGGAGCTTGGCCCGTTTCAGTACTGTCTTGGCTCATTGTTTAGTGATCCAGCATTTAAAACTATGATTAACAGATAACAACGTACGTCTAACGAAATGCTAATTTGCGTTAGACGCTTTTGTAGTCTCTTGTGAGTCTTCCAGAGTGTTCGTAGTCTGTGCAGAAGGAGACGGACTTGGTTGCTCTGCCTCTTGCACGTTATCCACAAGATTAGGTTCCCCAGACTCTGTTAATTGAGTTTCTGGCAAAGGTGTTATCGTGTTTTGAATTTCTCGAGATTCTTTGAGTATTCTTTCATTGGTCTCTTTGATTTTTTGCTGCATCTCTTCTTGATCAAGCTGCGCATTGATTTCACGTTGAACCGATTGAACACTTCTACGAATCTTACGAACCCAAAGGCCAGCCGTCTTTGCCGCAACAGGTAATCTTTCGGGTCCCAAAATCAGCAGCCCGACTACGAATACAACGAGTAGTTCAGAAAGGCCTATATCAAACACGCTTAGACACTCTTATTGTCTTTGCTGGATTCGCCTTCAATCACTTTACTTTGTGCTACGTCAGCGTCTTCCTTTTCGCCTTCTTTATTCACGGCTTCTTTAAAACCCTTCACTGCGCCACCTAGATCAGAGCCTAGGTTTTTGAACTTTTTCGTTCCGAAAATCAGGATCAAAATAGCCAAAACAATTAACAATTGCCAAATACTAATACCGCCTAACATAGTGATTCTCCTACTTTGTTCGATTGGCCTTTTCATCAAGACCAGATAAATTAAATCGTCTAGCTAACTCTTCTAACACATCTTGGGGGGATAAATCCAGATGTGAAAGCATTACAAGGCTATGGAACCATAGGTCCGCTGTTTCGTAGATCACGTCTTTTTTGTCGCCAGATGCTTGTGCATCTTTGGCGGCAAGGATCGTTTCGACGCTTTCTTCGCCAACCTTTTCTAAGATTTTGTTTAATCCTTTAGCATGGAGGCTTGCAACATAAGAAGAGTCAGGTGCAGCAGTCTTGCGTTGTTCCAAAGTTGTAGCGAGTTCGGCTAGAACATCTACTTTCATTATAGTCTCTCAATTATTACGGTTTTAATACGAGCAGGTATAGACCTGCGAAAAAGAGTCCGAGGCTTAACAAATCTGCCGTCGCTAGGTGCTCTAAAGCAATAGGGTCGGTTGTGATCCATGCCGCAGCTAGACTTACTAAGCCTAGCATCTTAAACGGCATATTGCGGCGACCTTTTTTAATCTCTTTGCCCAATGCGCTGATGGCCTTAGTTTGTTCCGCCATGCGTTCTTCTTGGTGAGAAAGGTGGGTTAAAGCTGAAAACACAAGATTTGGTATCTGTGGTAGTTGCCCCGCCCATTCTGGTGCTTGTTTTTTGACTTCGTCAAGAACGCGTCTTGGGCCTACTTGTTCGCTCATCCAGCGTTCAAGGAATGGCTTAGCCGTGACCCATAGATCTAAATCTGGGTACAACTGGCGTCCTAGACCTTCGATGTTTAACAGTGTTTTCTCAAGCAATACGAGTTGAGGCTGAACTTCCATATTAAAGCGACGAGCCGTCTGGAAAAGCCCCAATAGAACTTGGCCAAAAGATATGTCTTTTAGTGGCTTAGCAAACATAGGTTCGCAGACGCTTCGTATTGCGGATTCAAAGGCATGTATTGGTGTGCCTTTTGGAACCCATCCACTTTGAACGTGAAGCTCCGCCACCATGCGATAATCGCGTTTAAAGAAAGCCAATAAGTTTCTAGCAAGATAGCTCTTGTCTTCATCATCCAAGCTTCCCATTATTGCGCAGTCTATGGCAATGTACTTTGGTCGCTCAGGGTTCGATACATCAACAAATATGTTGCCAGGGTGCATATCGGCATGGAAGAAGCTGTGTGAGAATACTTGAGTAAAGAATATTTCGACGCCGCGCTCAGCAAGCACTTTCATATTTACATTGGCAGCATTGAGCGCTTCAATATCAGCGACGGGAATGCCTGAAATGCGCTCAATGACCATAACATCTTTGCCGCAGTAGTCCCAATGTACTTGAGGAACGTACAGTAACGGAGAATCAGTAAAGTTGCGTTGCAAAAGCCCTGTATTCGCAGCTTCTTTGGCGAGATCCAGTTCGTCAAGAATAGTGTATTCGTAGTCAGTTACAACCTCGACTGGACGCAGTCTACGGCCGTCTGTGCTGACTTTTGCGACGAAGTGCGCCAACATATAGAGTAGCCCAATATCTTGGCGAATTGTTTTCTCTATATTAGGACGAATGACTTTGACGACGACGTCTTCACCCGTTTTGAGCTTTGCTGTATGCACTTGCGCAATGGATGCTGAAGCCAGAGGCTCGATAGAAAATGCTTCAAATACATTCTCGACGCTATCCCCTAATGACCTTTCGATGATCTTCTTCGCTGTTGCACCAGAGAATGGAGGGACTCTGTCTTGTAGTTTGGCGAGTTCGTCAGCAATATCATCGGGCAAGAGGTCGCGGCGTGTGGACAGTATTTGTCCAAATTTGACAAATATTGGACCGAGCGATTCTAGTGCGAGCCGTAGTCGTTCGCCTCTGTTTTTTTCGGCGGATTTTCGACCAGGTGAACAAACTAGCCCTATGGTGTAGCGAATATACCAAGGTAGTAAGCTAAATGGGATGAAGGTATCTAGGCGAAAGCGTACCACTGTATAGGCGATACGCAGTAAGCGAGTTGCACTTTTCCACATGGTTAGAACTTAAATCCTTTATGAAGAGCGACAATGCCCCCTGTCATATTTTGGTAGTTTGTGCGCTCAAAACCGACTTCATCCATCATGCTTTTTAAGGTCTCTTGATCTGGATGCATGCGAATGGATTCTGCAAGGTAACGATAACTTTCAGCATCGTTCGCAATGATCTTACCCATCGCAGGGAGTAAGCGGAAAGAGTATTGATCATAAAGAGTGGATAAGTGTTCAGATTCAGGCTTAGAAAACTCTAAAACCAACAAGCGGCCGCCTGGTTTCAGGACGCGGTACATGGAAGCGAGTGCTTTGGATTTGTCTGTAACATTGCGAAGACCAAAAGCAATGGTGATACAATCGAATGTATTGTCAGGAAAGGGCAGTGCTTCTGCGTTAGCCTGAACGCATTTTACATTACCAACAACGCCTTTATTTGCCAGTTTATCGCGGCCTACTTTTAACATGGAGTCATTGATGTCTGCGAGAACAACTTGTCCTTCACTTCCCACCAAACGTGCGAACTTTAACGTAAGGTCTCCAGTGCCGCCGGCGATGTCTAAAACGGTTTGACCTGATCTTACGCCCGACTGGCTAATAGTATGACGTTTCCAAAGACGGTGTACGCCACCTGACATAAGGTCGTTCATGATGTCGTATTTAGCGGCAACAGAATGGAACACTTGCGCTACAGCGTCGACTTTTTTCTCTGTTGGGATTTCTTGAAAACCAAAATGCGTTGTTTTGTTTTGATCGTCTTGCATGATCCGTCTTTCCTGCAAACGTGCCGATAAAAAGGCACAGAGTAAATGATATACGTTCTATTGTAACTGGCGCGAAGATAATGTAACAGGGTTGAGGGAAGGGAAAAATAGTCCAGCGGGTGATTAGGTGGAATTAGTTTGAATTTATTGAAAAATCACGGTTTTCGATGTACTGGCAGGTGCTGTGCTTAAGTGCTCGACGCTTTGACGTTTTATAGGTGCGTTAACTTCTCTCTAAAGCTATTTATATCCTAACTATTTACCTCTTAACTATCTATTTCTTAACCATCTACCTAATAAGCAGCGTGCCCAAAAGAGGCTTAGTTGGTTAGGGAGATGGTTAAGAGGTATATCGCTAAATAGCTAAGCTTTGCCGCTAACAACTTTGTTTCGACCTGATTCTTTTGCTTCGTACAAGTGTTTGTCTGCTCTTGCGAAGATAGATTCATGATCATCGTTAGCGTTAAGGTAATCCATACCAATAGAAATCGTGACGGACACGGGTTGACCTTCAACGTTGAACGGTGTTTTTTCGACGGAGGCGCGAACTGCTTCTACTTTAACATGGCATTCTTCTACCGTAGACGCAGGAATCAGCAGCACAAACTCTTCGCCGCCATAGCGGAATAATAAGTCTTCTTTGCCAACCGCACTCAAAATTTGTTTAGGGACTAGGCGAAGGACTTTGTCACCAGCGAGGTGTCCCCAAGTGTCGTTTATCTTTTTGAAATGGTCTATGTCACAAACAGCCAAGCAGAGTGGCTTGTTCGTTTTTTTGGAGTTCACTATTAGAGGGAGAATGGTTTCTAAGTACGCCGCTCTGTTTGGTAGGTTGGTCAGTGAGTCAGTCATCGCTTCGGCGATTTTTTGTTGCATGCGCGACCGCATGTTAGTCGCGTCTTTTTCCATTCTATTAACTTTACTTTTTAAGTTGGTAATAGACTGAGTTGCCTGTTCTTCTTGCTTCTTGATCTGCTCGCGATACCGTCCCATTGTTCCGCTTAGCTCAACCATATGTTGACCAATTAGGGATTTAAGAGCACCTAAATCACTGGCTTCTAAGAGCGCTGAGTTCGTATCTTCAACATGCTTTTGTAGAGACGTGTCGAAGTCCTCTCGATGAGCGGTTAGGTTTTTTTGACTTTTATAACTCGTAACTATTGAGGCATTGATGCTCGCAAGTTGTTTATTTAAATGCGTCAGGTAAGTGGCTAGATCTTCTTGAGGTTTACCTACGGCAACTAAAACAAGACTGATCACTTCGTCCAAAAGAATCGGTAAGTGATTTAGATCTTTATGGTCATTTAGCTCACTGATAATGTCTTCAGCTTGGTTCTCGTATTCGGATGGAAGCTGAAGGTCGCGAACAAGGGCGATGAGCTTGTGGCAAATATGCGCGGTTACTTCTTCGACCTGAGGAGAAGCTTTATCTTCTTCTTTATCTTTCTTAAATAAACGTGAAATTAAGGAAGAAGAGCGCTCGTCCTTTTTGGTTGTGAACGTGAGCTTGGCAAGCTCTGAAAACTGTTGTAGCAGAATGGGCCACGAAGTGCTGGATTGCCATTTACTGCGCAGTGATTGCTCAAAAGCTCTCTTTTCGTTGATAGGAACTTGGTAGTGCTCTAGGCCTTCTAGCGTATTTAGAAGCTGATGAAGACCGTCTCGGAAAGATTGAGCTTTACTAAGACGATCTTCATCGAGTTTTAGCAGGAAGGGTTCAATAGTACGCATTGCAAGTTCGACGACTCGAATATCATCTGTTTTAGAGACATCGGCGCGAACTTGCTGGAGAACTTTGTCTAGTTCAGGATCAGAGCCTTCGGCCAGCATGCTGGTACGAGAAACAGTTTTACGTAGGGCTTCTACTAACTTGTCCTGAGCTGTCGACATTTTGATTCCTACCTTGCTAGGGTTATTTGCGTTCTTTCTCAATCAAGTAATCAACAACTTTGTATATGTTGTTGTTACCACCTGCGGTTTCTGCTGTAACGAGGTACTTACCGTTAACAACTAAGCCGGGTACACCGCGAGCGCCATAGCCTCGAACTTTTGCTTTACCTTGATTCAGACGGCTATTTACTGCAAACGAGTCGTATTGTTTCTTAAATTCATCTTCGCTCACACCGTAATCAGCGAAAAACTCAGCTAGATCATCTTCGTTGTTTAAACGACGACGGTCCTGATGAATCGCGTTAAATAGATCTGAATGTATTTTGTGCTCAATGCCTAGTATATCCGCAATATAGAACGCTTTTGCATGAGCTAGCCAACCTCTTCCGAATACAGCGGGGATAAATTTAAAATCCACGTCTTTTGGCACATTTTTCATCCAAGCCTGAGTAAAAGGCTCTAGGCGGTAGCAATGCGGGCAGCCGTACCAGAAGATTTCGACTACTTCGATTTTGTCCGGGTTTTGAGTACGAACAGGGTTCTTTATTTCAGTGTAACCGTTACCGTTTGAATATTCTTGAGCGAATGCAGCTAAAGGTAACAAGAATGAAAACAACAAGGCTGAGATCAGCTTTTTCATTTTTAATCTCCATTTAAAGAAGGGGTTAAAGGGGGCAAAATAGCTTGTAAAAAAGTGAAGTCGATTAATAGAGAACACTTTCTAATAGCTTGATATCTATGAGTCCTTTACCCGAAAAAAGTTCGATCAAGAGATATTTTTTAAGGAAACTACTAATCAGTTATAGGAGTTTCCTCGACCAATAATAGGGCAAAAATACCTTAAGATCGCTAACAATTAAGTAACTATATATGGGGTGTTTTGTAACGGCTAGTAAAGTCATTATGGCAACACGTGTTTTATTATCCTTTATTTAAATCCCAATTGCTTGTGTAATTTTTACCGGACTGAGCCTATCAGTGTGTCGTCTTACTTTCTTGAGATGACGTTTAGGCGATATTTTCACCCATAATCGAGTGGATTTGTTATAATCCGCTTCTTGAGCCCATGTGTCCCTAATTAACGGATTATTTTAGAGCATTGTGGAGCGACGAAACCTTTATTTAAGACTCATTCTACTGAACTATATTCTATGACCCCTTTTGACTCTGTTTTCCAGTCCGCGCATTTCATTAAGAGTGCTGAAAAGTTATCACAATGCCCCGTTGATCAAGGCTTGGAAGTGGCGTTTG
This sequence comes from Marinomonas mediterranea MMB-1, assembly GCF_000192865.1. Taxonomy (NCBI): domain Bacteria; kingdom Pseudomonadati; phylum Pseudomonadota; class Gammaproteobacteria; order Oceanospirillales; family Oceanospirillaceae; genus Marinomonas; species Marinomonas mediterranea. The sequence goes on along the minus strand of NC_015276.1, from coordinate 3,815,448 downwards.
CGGGTCGTTCCAACGCCGGTAAATCGACGGCTTTAAATACCTTGACCAATCAACGTAAACTTGCTCGAACGTCGAAGACGCCAGGTCGAACACAGTTAATTAACTGTTTTGGGATGAATGTCGAAGATCGACGCCTTATTGACTTGCCAGGCTATGGATTTGCAAAAGTGCCTGTTGCAATGAAGATCAATTGGCAAAAGCACATGCAAGATTACCTCATGAACCGTCGATCTCTCGTTGGGGTTGTATTGGTAATGGATGTACGCCATCCGTTAAAAGAGTTCGATGTTATGATGTTGGATTGGGCAAAGTCGAATAAAGTGCAAGTTCATGTATTGCTGACTAAGTCCGATAAACTTAAGCGTGGCCCGGCAAAATCGGCTGCGTTGCAAGTTAAAAAATACATGAAAGAAAACGAGGTGATCGGTAGCGTGCAAAACTTCTCAGCGCTTAAAAACGACGGTGTCGATACGTTGCGACTTAAGCTTGCTGAATGGCTGATGTTGGAACCGCCTGCAGATAAGAAGGCATCTGCTTAAAAGCTTAAGAAGAGAAAGCGTCTATAAAGTATCCATTTATAGACGTGGTGCTCAAGAGATTGAGATTACAAGCACGTAATGCTTATAAAAAAACCGGAATGATAAATATCATTCCGGTTTTTTTATTGTTTCTATTTTCTGGCGCCCATTTTTTGATTTCTCATTAATGGAAGTGAGTAACCTGTTTAGTGGGTTTGCTTTAAGTCACCCAAAAGGTCTGCAAGGTCGTCTTTTGTGAAGACATAAAGTTCGGCGCAAAATTGGCAGTCTGCGCTGATTTTTCCTTGTTCACTCAAAATTTGACGAACTTCTTCAGCGCCCAGTGATGCAACGGCGTCGCGAGTGCGCTGTCGTGAGCATGAGCAGCCAAATTGCATTGCTTTAGCGTCGTATAAGCGGACATCTTCTTCGTGATAGAGACGGTGTAGTAGATCCACAGTTGATAACTCTAAAAGTTCTTCATTGGTTACCGTTGAGGCCAAGTGCGTAAAGCGGCCCCAAGCATCCTCGTCGCCTTCTTTCGCTTGTTCTGCTGGAAGGCGTTGCAAGAATAGACCGCCGCATTGTGTATCGTTTGCCGCTAACCAAACTCGGCTGGGAAGCTGTTCTGATTGGTAGAAGTACTGCTCAAGACACTCTGCTAATGTATCTCCAACCACTTCAACAATGCCTTGGTAGCGTTGGCCTTTCTTTGGTGAGATGGTAATGATGAGGTAGCCACCTTCAAGCAGCTCTTTTAATGACAGTTGCTCAGGAACTTTTTGGTTCTCATCCCATTGTGCTATACCGCGTAAATTCTGGTTTTCATCACATTCGGTCATGAGTGTTTGGAGAAATCCATTGCCTTTACATTGCAAGGATAGAACACCGTCAATTTTAACAATGTCTCTCAGCAATGAGATTGCAGCCACAAATTCACCCAGTAAGCTTTCAATTGGCTTTGGGTAGTCCTTTCGACTGATAATATTTTGATACGCTTCGTTTAGAAGAACGCGCGCTCCTCGAACATTTGTGTTGTCGAAAGAGAAGCGTTGAATTTCATTTATGTTGGTCACAGATTTCACCTTTCGTGGGCTTCACGAACGAAGTGGTTAGAAATACTGCGAATGGAATTAAACACTGAAATCAGTGGAGCGATTCGCAGCGTCCCTAACTTTATTATTAAACTATGCGCGCATTTTACGCGTTGCAGGACGTCAGTTCTAGTTTATGTGGTGCAAATTAAGAGGAGACAGGGTGTTTCTTGATAATACGTCTTTAGTTTATTAGGTCAGCGCTCTAAAATGCTTGACGGTCTCGATGATTGATCCAAATCACGATGACGTTTTCTTATTAGAATTACATTAGGTTTGTATGATTCAATTTTCTCAAGTGAGTTTGCAGCGCGGAACTCAATTTCTACTCGAAAACGCTGACATGACCCTTTTTGAAGGGCAGCGAGTTGGTTTAATAGGCGCAAATGGCGCGGGTAAATCGTCCTTATTTGCTTTAGTTAGAGGAGAGCTATCCGCAGATACTGGCGAAGTTTTGCTTCCCGGGCAGCGTCGAATTGCTTTTATGGCGCAAGAAGTGGAAGAAACTCATCGAAGCGCATTGGATTATTGCTTGGATGGCGATGACCGTTTAAGAGAAATTGAAGCGCATATTGAGAAAAGCCAAACCAATGGAGACGATCACGCACACGCCCATTGGCTCAGTGAATATGAAAATGCACAAGGCTATACAGCAAAATCACGAGGCGAAATGTTGCTACAAGGTTTGGGCTTTAAAATGTCTGACATGGACAGGCCAGTTGCTGATTTTTCTGGTGGGTGGCGTATTCGCTTAAACCTTGCGCAAGCCTTAATGTCTCCGTCCGATATTTTGTTACTTGATGAGCCGACGAACCATTTGGATTTAGATGCCGTGATGTGGTTGGAATCATGGTTGCGAGCTTACCCCGGCACGTTATTTTTAATCTCGCATGACCGAGATTTTCTTGATGGAATTTGTTCGCACATTGTTCATTTGTTTCAGAAAAAACTAACGCTTTATACGGGACATTATTCGGCCTACGAACGTCAAAGAGCGGAGCACCTTGCACAACAGCAAGCAACGCATGAAGCGCAACAAACAAAGCGTGCTCATCTACAGAAATATGTCGATCGTTTTCGCTATAAAGCGAACAAAGCGAAACAGGCACAAAGTCGCCTTAAAATGTTGGAGAAAATGGAAACGATTGGGCCGGCTCATGTCGATTCCCAGTTTCAGTTCTCTATCCCTTTTGCAGATAAAACATCGGACCAGCTTGTTAATCTGATACAGGCGGATTTGGGTTATGTTCTGGAATCTGGTGAGAAAAAAGTACAGTTAGCACAGACAGCGTTCTCCATCCGAAATGAGCAGCGAATTGGTTTGTTGGGCCCTAACGGGGCAGGTAAATCCACGTTAATAAAAACGTTAGTGGGTGAGCTGGATCTGTTAGATGGTGAACGAATATACGGTGAAAATACGAAAGTTGGGTACTTTTCTCAGCATCAACTCAGCGCTTTGGATTTAGAAGCATCCCCTGTTCTTCATATACAACGTATCTCGCCGAAGGCGTTAGAGTCAGATGTAAGAAAATATTTAGGGGGCTTTGGTTTTACTGGAGACGATGCGCTGAGACCTGTAAAAGGCTTTTCTGGTGGCGAAAAGGCGCGCTTGGCGTTATCTCTTATCGCTTGGCAAAAACCTAATTTATTGGTGCTCGATGAGCCGACGAACCATTTAGACATTGAAATGCGCCATGCTTTAACTGAAGCGCTGCAGGAGTTTGAAGGTGCGATTTTAGTGGTATCGCATGATCGACATTTATTGAACAGTACCGTTGATGAGTTTTATTTGGTTGCCGATCATCAAGTGGTTGGATTCGATGGTGACCTCAAGTCATACCATGATTGGTTGCAGGCGCGTCAGCAAGCGAGCAAACAAAGTGACTCAGCAGACCTCGCGACAGGCCAAGTTGTTGAAAAGGTCGACAAGAAAGAAGAGCGACGTCGAGCAGCTGAGAAGCGCGAACAGTTACGACCGCTGAAAAAGGCACTAGAAAAGCATGAGAAAGGGCTGCAAAACGCCCAACAGCAGCTTGATGGTATTGCTGAAAAAATGGCGGATAGCACTTTGTATGAAGCGCAAAACAAAGACACCTTACAGGTGCTTTTGGCTGAAGAGGCAACTTGGAAAAAAACGTTAGAAGAGCATGAAGAAGCTTGGTTTATTGCTCAAGAAGCGTTGGAAGAAGCGGAATCCGAGTTGTAATACGTGTTTTATTTGTTTGTTTATTCGATAAAGTGAATATGACGTCACTTTGTCACGACATTGTCATAAAAAGTTTATAGTTTAGCCCACGATAATAGGAGTGCTGGATGGCCTTTTTACTAAACCGAATGCGTCGTATGCGTAAAGATGAGTTTTCTCGTAGATTGATGCGTGAACACAGGTTAAGTAGCGATGATTTGATTTATCCAATGTTTGTTATAGAGGGCGAAAATCAGCGTCAGGTTGTGCCGTCTATGCCGGGCATCGAGCGCGTATCAATTGACCTTCTTGTTGAAGAAGCAAAAGAATTGGTTGAGCTAGGTGTTCCTATGTTGGCGCTCTTCCCTGTTGTAGAAGGTGACAAAAAGTCGCTTTTGGCAGAAGAAGCGTACAACCCAAATGGTTTGGCTCAACGAGCGGTGAAAGCCGTACGCGAAGCATGCCCTGACTTAGGCATAATGACCGATGTTGCATTAGACCCGTTCACGACGCATGGGCAGGATGGCATCATTGATGAAACTGGCTATGTTGTTAACGACGTCACCGTCGATGTGTTGGTCAAACAAGCGTTGTCTCATGCTGAAGCGGGCGCTCAGGTTGTCGCGCCATCTGACATGATGGATGGTCGAATTGGTGCTATTCGAGAAGCGTTAGAAGCAGAAGGTTATATACATACGCGTATCATGGCGTATTCTGCGAAATATGCTTCCGCATATTATGGCCCGTTTAGAGACGCGGTAGGATCAAGTGGTAACTTAGGTAAAGGCAATAAGTTTAACTACCAGATGGACTTCGCAAATACGGACGAAGCCATTCGAGAGGTGATGTTAGATCTTGAAGAGGGGGCGGACATGGTGATGGTCAAACCTGGAATGCCTTATTTAGATGTGGTCCGTCGAGTTAAACATGAACTTGGCGTGCCGACTTTCGCTTATCAAGTAAGTGGTGAATATGCGATGCAGATGGCGGCATTTGATAACGGATGGTTGGACAAAGATTCGGTCATGATGGAATCTTTATTAGCGTTTAAACGCGCTGGCGCAGATGGCATATTAACGTACTTTGCGAAAGACGCAGCAAGATTGTTGTTGAGTAAATAGGCTGTACTCTTTTTAAATGCAGCCTTAAATATCCTATTTTGAAGCCGCCTAGGGCGGTTTAAATAAAAATACAATGGCACTGTAATGAGTGTTGTTGTAGTTTGTAGTGGAGACGGAATTTAGTCTCCACGATGATTAAAATACTGGAGTAATAGAGCGCATGTCTGATCAGTCTGTGGCAGAAGTTGAAAAAAAGGTGGTTCAGTCGCCATTTGAGACGAGTGAATCTAATCAAAAGGAATCGGTAAAAGAGTCAGATGTTGTAGAAGATATTGTACTTGAACCGATCCCAGAGCAACCGCTAGATCCAAGCCAAGTATCGATTGAAAAGCGATTGCCAGAAGAAATTAACCTTTCTGATCCCGAACTTTATTTCAACCGTGAACTTAGCCACTTACAGTTCAATGCGCGTGTACTCGAACAGGCGATGGACGAAAACCATCCTATCTTAAACCGTTTGATGTTCTTGTGTATTTTTAGCTCAAACATGGATGAGTTTTTCGAAATCAGGGTTGCAGGCTTGAAGAGCCAACTAGAATACAGTCGTGAGACAACTGGCCCTGATGGCATGCATCCTAAAAAAGTATTAGGACTTATTTCCGAACAAGCTCATAAGCTTGTTCGTCGACAGTATCGAATTTTAAACGACATTATCTTTCCAAAGATGGCGGAAGAGAATATTAACTTTATTCGCCGCTCAGAATGGAATGACAAGCAAGCCGCTTGGGTAAAACGGTATTTTCGAGACAACGTTCTGCCTATCATCAGCCCCGTTGCGTTGGATCCTGCTCACCCTTTCCCACGTCTTGCAAACAAAACGTTTAACTTTGTTGTTGAGCTAGAAGGTCGCGATGCATTCGGACGTGAAAACGGTTTGGCTATTGTGCCTGCACCGAGCTCTCTTCCTCGATTGGTTAAACTGCCTGATGATGTGTGTGAGAGCGGCGACAATATGGTTTTCTTGTCGTCTATTATCCACGCGCACGCAGACCAGCTCTTTCCAGGTATGACGGTAAAAGGTTGTTACCAGTTCCGTCTTACTCGTAATGCGGACCTCGAAGTGGACTCCGATGACATTGGCGTCGATTTGGCCGGTGCGCTTCGAACTGAGCTTCAAAGTCGTCATTACGGTAGCTCGGTACGTTTGGAAATCGCAGACAATTGTCCAATTCACATTGTTGAATCGTTATTGACTCAGTTCGATTTGACTGAACAAGACATGTATCGAATTGACGGCCCTGTAAACTTAAGCCGATTGATGGCGGTATTGGATCTTGTCGATCGCTCTGATCTGACCTACGAACCATTTTCGCCTGGGTTGCCAAATAAATTGGCGAAGCCTGGCGGCATCTTTGATTCCGTTAAGCAACGGGATTATCTGTTGATGCACCCGTTTGAAAGCTTCTCTCCTGTTGTAGACCTGTTAAGCGAAGCCGCGAAAGATCCTAAAGTCGTGGCGATACGCCAGACCTTGTATCGAACGGGAGCGCGTTCGCCAATTGCCAATGCCTTGGTAGAAGCAGCCCGAAATGGTAAAGAAGTGACCGTCGTTATTGAATTGCGTGCACGTTTCGACGAAGCTGAAAACTTGGCTTTGGCGAGTCGCCTTCAAGACGCTGGTGCCATTGTTGTATATGGTGTTGTGCGTCATAAAACACACGCTAAAATGATTTTGATCGTTCGTCGTGAGAATTCTGAGTTGGTCCGATATGTGCACTTGGGAACAGGGAACTATCACGCGGGCAATGCAAGGCTATACACCGATTACAGTTTCTTGACCTGTGATAAAGAGATCGGTGAAGACGTGCATCGAGTGTTCCAGCAATTAACGGGCATGAGTAAAGAGCTAAAAGTTAAAAAACTTTTGCATGCGCCATTTACGCTGCGTGACCGTTTGTTGGATATGGTTGAAGCAGAAGCTGAGAATGCCCGCAAAGGTGAGCCTTCTCGCATTATCATCAAAGTAAACTCATTAACAGAGCAACGTTTGGTTCGAGCACTTTATAAAGCTTCTCAGGCGGGGGTGAAAATTGACCTAATTGTTCGTGGTATTTGTACGCTTCGCCCAGGTATTAAGGGAGTGTCTTCAAATATCAGAGTACGCAGTATTATTGGTCGATTCCTCGAACATACTCGGGTCTACTATTTCTACAACAACCGTAATCCATTGGTGTACTTATCCAGTGCGGACGGTATGGATCGAAACCTAAATAACCGGGTTGAAGTTGCCTTCCCTGTTCAGGATTACAAGCTAGCACGACGTGTTAAGAAAGAGTTGGAGCATTACTTAAACGATAATACTCAGAGTTGGTTACTTCAAAGTGACGGCTCTTATCAATTATCTAAGCCTCGTAAAGACGAATACCGCAGTGCACAGAGAGCGCTGATGGGCGAGTTAGCAAATAGCTCTCGTTCGAGTTAACGTTGTTATCATTCAGACGGTGTAGAGTCGTCTGTAGATAACGTTAGAATGCAAAAAAATCCTCGTCATTGTACGGGGATTTTTTAATTGTTAAATGCTAAAAGCTTGCTTTCTCAAATCGAGTTCGACGAGCCTTGTTTAATTAAGGTTTGGTCTATATAAGCGAACTTGTCTGAATTGATCATTTTATTAATTTAGCGGTAGGCGTGTTGAGGCTTTTACCTCTCTAAGTGAAATGTTAGAACGAATCGCTGAAACCCCAGGTAATTTTCGTAAGGTACCCTCTACGAATGAACTGTAATCATCTAGATCTTTTGCGACGACCTGAAGCATAAAATCCGCTTCCCCCGTCGTGTTATGACATGCCAGTACATTTTCGGATTCAGCAATAATCTGCTCAAAAAGCAAAGTACTTTCTTCGTCGTGGCTAGTACAAGATATCTGTACGAACGCCATTACGCCAAAACCGACTTTTCGACGATCAATATTTGCTTGATAGCCACTGATCACTTTGTCCTTTTCGAGTTTTTTTAAGCGCCGCCAACACGGGGTTTCGCTTAGAGAAAGTGACTCTGCCAATTTCGCATTGGAAAGGCGTCCATTTTTCTGTAATAGAGCTAATAGAAGGGTATCGGTTTTATCAAATGCCATAGTAGGGGACATTCCTTTTTAATAATGCTTATATAAGAAAGACTCTTCTAATAATCATGTTTTTTTTGAATGAAATAGCAAGGTAATTTCTAACTGATTTTGTAGACTTCTAGTAATACGTTTATTAAGAGGTGCACCATGAAAGCCGTAGTGATAGAGCAATTCTCATCTTTACCTACTATTCAAACCGTTGCCGATCCCACTCTAGCCAATCATGGGGTTGTGATTAAAGTGGAGGCGACGGGAGTTTGTCGCAGTGATTGGCACTGTTGGCAGGGCCACGATACTGATGTGGTGCTGCCTCATGTACCTGGCCATGAGTTTGCAGGAGTGATTGCAGAAGTAGGTAAAGACGTCACTCGATTCAAAATAGGGGACCGTGTCACGGTACCTTTTATCAATGCGTGTGGCGGATGCCCTGAATGCCATTCAGGAAATCATCAAGTCTGTGGCAGTCAAACTCAGCCCGGCTTCACTCATTGGGGCTCCTTTGCTGAGTTCACCACGGTTGACCAGGCGGATGTTAACCTTGTCTCCATGCCTGAGGACCTTGATTTCACGACAGCGGCAAGTCTGGGTTGTCGCTTCGCGACGTCATTTCGGGCTGTAGTTGATCAAGGTAAAGTCTCGGCAGGGCAGTGGGTCGCGGTTCATGGTTGTGGCGGTGTCGGCCTGTCTGCGATTATGATTGCACAGTCCTTGGGGGCAAATGTTATCGCTATTGATATCGAGCAAGGTAAGCTAGAACTTGCAAAGTCTTTAGGCGCTGTTGCCACGATCAATGCCAATCAAGTGGCGGATGTCGCTGAAGCCGTTATCGAAATCACCAAAGGTGGTGCGCATGTCTCAATGGATGCATTGGGCCACTCTATTACTGCATTTAATTCGGTGAGAAGTCTACGTAAACTAGGTAAACACATCCAAGTTGGGTTATTGCTTGCCGATCACGAGTCACCACCAATGCCGATGTCAAAAGTGATCGCCGATGAGCTAGAAATTATTGGTAGTCATGGCATGCAGGCATACCGTTACGATGCGATGCTAAGCATGATGTTATCTGGAAAATTAACGCCGCAAAAATTGCTAGGCCGCACTATCAACCTTGAGCAAGCCATTGAAGCGCTCACTACCATCGATACGTCAAGTGCGGCTGGCGTCACTATCATCACAGAGTTCTAGCAAGCTATTGAGCTGATCTAATAAAGCAAAATGTTCTTTGCTGGCACCGATAACGGAGTTATCTCTCGATAAAAAGAACCCCAGTCAAAAGCTGGGGTTCTAAGGTCATCGGTTTCTATGTACAGGTTCGTATCAAGGTTAGCTAAATGTCAGCTTGTAGCCCGCACTTGATAAATAATCTGCTTCACGTTGAAGGTTTGCAACGGTTAGAGGTCTTCCTTCTAGCCAGCCCTCTAAAAACTCCGCGTGCAGTGTTTTGTCTTTTGCGACTAAATTGAAAATAGGAATATCGCCTTCTTTTCTGTCTTCATGCAGCAAGTGAGACAAACGTAAAAGAATGGCTAACCGGTCCAAGTCTTGCTGATCTCGCTTGGTAAATTTAAATTCTAATGACTGTGTGAATTTACGACGGTGGCGTAAGACTAGATTTGCGAGGGCCTGCTGCTCTTGTTGAGAAAAGCCTGGCATGTCAGATTCGCCAATAATATACGCGCCATGTTTGTGATAACGGCTGTGAGAAATCCCGATGCCGACTTCATGAAGCAAACCAGCCCATCTGAGCATGTCTTCACTGGATAAGTTGTTAAGCTGCCAAGCGTTGCTTACCTGAGAGAGCGCAGAAAGTGCTGTTTGGGTGACGAGCTTTACCTGTTCAAGATCAACATGATACTGATTTACAAAATAGTTTACCGTGCGTTCACGTATATCCGATTCTGCATAACGTCCCATCATATCGTATAGAACGCCTTCACGAAGAGCGCCTGTCGAAAAGTCCATTTGTTCAATTTCAAAGCATTCAAACACAGCGGTTAAAATTGCAAGGCCAGCGGCAAAGGTCGATTTGCGTTCTGGCTTCAGTCCGACAAGGTCTATGTTGTCGGCATGGCCTGCTGCAATGAGTTCTTTTTGCAGCTGTTTCAGTGTTTTGGGCGTAATGCCTTTCTTACCCCAGCCATTTTCTTTGATGATATTAAATGCGGCTTTAATGGTACCAGACGAACCAATGGAGACATCCCATTGTTCGTCGAGATAATCTTCTTGAATGCTGAGCAGTTCCAGACGTGCGGCCGTGACGGCTTTTTGAAAGTTGGATTTAGTGATTGTGCCGTCAGCGAAAAAGCGCTGGCGAAAGCTAACACAGCCCATATGCAAACTTTCAGTAAGAATGGGGTCTAAAGCGCGGCCAATAATAAACTCGGTACTGCCACCACCAATATCAACCACGAGTCGTTTTTGATCGCCGTGATCCATTGTTTTTGAGACGCCAACATAAATCAGTCGAGCTTCTTCTCGCCCTGCAATGATTTCGACAGGGTGCGAGATAACGTCCATCGCTTTCAAAATGAAGTCATATCGGTTTTTTGCCGCACGCAGTGCGTTTGTTCCGACAATTCGGACTGCGCCAGGTGGAAGGTCGTCAATAACTTGAGCAAACTGCGCGAGACAGTCTAAACCCCTTTGTTGAGATGCATCGTCTAATCTATCGTCACTCTGCAATCCTGCTGCAAGCTGAACTTTATCTCCAAATTGACCTGTAATACGAAGCTGTCCATGCGTAACCTGTGCAACGACCATGTGAAAACTGTTTGAACCGAGGTCGATGGCAGCAATTTTTTCAAATGGGAAGTCGTGGGATTGTTGCAGTAAAAGTGATTGCATCCAATTAAAGCCTTGTTTTGTCTATTTTGAAACTCTATGACGCACAACCTTCGCTTCTTTGTTTACCATTTGGCAAAAGCGGGTTGGGATCTAGAGTGCCGAATGAGTGACTTGGGACGAGGGCCCCAAAACTGACATAGGTGGATTTTACACACTAATGAACGAAATCAACATAGAAGGATGGGCATCAATTTTACTGTCGTTCGCGTTACTTACTGTGATAAAGCCTATAATTAAGAGCAGACAGACTACTTTCTGTTTGTTTTTTGAACATTGATTGTATGCTATTCCCTTGTTATTGATCAAAAAATAGCAAAAAAAGCATTTTTCATGTATTTTCCTATAGACCTTGCGAATAAGTCGAACTATAGTACCTAGTGTCTAAGGGACTTACTCTTACTCAAGATGACGTCTACTTTGACTCCAATCAGATTTTTTCGCGCTATATAACTTTGCACACCGTTGCGAGATTTCGCTCAGTGGCAGGTTTATTGATCACGGTTGTGAGCATCGTATTGAACGACGTTTTTCGCAGCCATAAATAATTAAAATGGCGATAATATTAACCACTTCCGACTTCGATTAGCATACAAACTAACTTTTCTAACGCTAGTCTCGTCAAGTGTCCGCAGATGAGCTAAATAAAACTCCTTTATGAACCTTACCGAACTAAAACAGAAATCAGTACCCGAACTTCTCGATATCGCTGCTGAGATGGGATTGGATAACCTAGCCCGCTCTCGTAAGCAGGATGTCATTTTCTCAATTTTAAAGCGTCATGCTAAAAGCGGTGAAGATATCTACGGCGATGGTATCCTAGAGATTCTTCAAGACGGATTTGGCTTCCTACGCTCTCCAGACAGCTCTTATCTAGCGGGCCCCGATGATATTTACGTTTCACCTAGCCAGATTCGTCGATTTAATCTGCGTACGGGTGACACCATTGCCGGTAAAATTCGCCCACCCAAAGATGGCGAACGTTATTTTGCATTGTTGAAAGTCAACGAAATCAACTTTGATAAGCCGGACAGTGTTCGTAATAAAATCTTATTTGAAAACTTAACGCCTTTATTTGCCGATGATCGCTTACTAATGGAAGCGGGTAACGGCTCTACAGAAGACGTTACGTCTCGTATTATCGACTTAGTTGCTCCAATGGGTAAAGGTCAGCGTGCTTTGGTGGTTTCACCACCGAAAGCAGGTAAAACCTTTATGTTGCAGAATATTGCCAATGCCATTACTCGCAACAACCCAGAATGTCACATGATTGTTCTTCTTATTGACGAACGTCCTGAAGAAGTAACAGAAATGTCTCGTACTGTACGTGGCGAAGTGGTTGCATCGACCTTTGATGAGCCGCCAGCGCGTCACGTTCAAGTCGCTGAAATGGTTATTGAGAAAGCAAAACGTCTAGTTGAGCACAAAAAAGACGTGGTTATTCTGCTTGATTCCATTACACGTCTTGCTCGCGCATACAACACTGTCATCCCGTCCTCTGGTAAAGTGCTTACTGGTGGTGTAGATGCAAATGCGCTTGAGCGTCCTAAGCGCTTCTTTGGTGCGGCACGTAATATCGAAGAAGGCGGTAGCTTAACCATCATTGCGACAGCACTTGTTGATACTGGCTCTAAAATGGACGAAGTTATCTTTGAGGAATTTAAAGGTACGGGTAACTCTGAGCTTCATTTGGACCGTAAGATTGCAGAAAAACGTACTTTCCCAGCGATTAACATTCGTCGTTCCGGTACTCGTCGTGAAGACTTGTTAACCACAGAAGACGAATTACAACGTATGTGGATACTGCGTAAACTTCTTAATCCAATGGAAGACATTGCTGCGACAGAATTCTTAATCGATCGTCTAAAAGTGACCAATACGAATGAAGAGTTCTTCCAGTCTATGAAAGGCAAGAATAAATAAGATAGCTCGCTCGCGAATATCTGACTAAAACCACTTTCAGAAAGTGGTTTTTTTTTGCTTGTCGAAAAGGTATAACCAATATCGTATAGTGTGATTCCTAAGGGCGATTAAGCCTTAACTTTTATAGAATGTGGAGTAAGTTGAGTGAGAGATGTACAAGCCAGTGTTCGTGCGGTAGAACAGATTAGTCACAACGTCTACAGTGCAACGCTTAATGTTGGTGATGCTGATTTTATTGCTGGGCAGTATCTAATGATTATTCTGCCAAGTGGCGAACATGTACCTTACTCAATTGGTAGTGGCCCGAGCAATCTTCCTGAGCTAACTTTGTATATTCTCGTTTCCGAAGAAACGTCGCTTGCAGCTAAAGTCATGGCGTACTTGAGTGAAAACGCTGTTGTGAATATTAAGATGGCGGGCGGCGATTGCCATATCGAAAATGGTGCTCTTGACCTAAACGCAGATAATTTGCTGATGATTGCAGGCGGTACCGGTTTTTCTCAAATTAAAAGCTTTTATGACGACCTAATTGCCCGTAACTATTCAGGCAAGGTTTCCCTGTACTGGGGGATTCGTACAGAGAAAGATGTCTTCATGAAAGAGTGGTTGGAAGAAACTCAGAAAAAAGCCCTTTTCGATTTTCATGTGGTTGTTAATGAGTGCAGTGATGAATGGGCTGGCCGTAAAGGTTGGTTATACGAAGCAATTTTGCAAGATCATCCTGATCTATCAAACAGTGCCGCGTATATCTGTGGCTCGGTTGCTATGGTTTATGGCACCCTTGATGAACTGGAAAAAGCGGGACTTGACGAAAAACGTTGTTATTCTGATGTCTTTGCTTACGCCCCGAGAAATAAGTAGCGAAACCTGCTGTGATATGGGGCTGCTGACTACAGCTCCATAAACTACAGCCCCATAAAAAGAGGGATTAGGAATGGGACGAAAAAGCTCATGATGAAGCCACTTGCAATACACACAGGCACGACTTCCACTCCGTGACACTTTCCAAGCAATGGTAGCGTAAAATCCATGGCCGTTGCTCCCGCGTAACCAACCGACATATGACTGTTTATTCTCGCAAGAAAAGGAACCAGCATCAGAGCAACGATTTCCCGACTGATATCAAGTAGGAATGCGGTTGTACCTAACACAGGGTCTCCAAGTCCAGTAATAAGGATTCCAGATAGGCTATACCAACCAAATCCAGAGACGGCTGCAAGGCTATGATTCCAATTTAAGCCAAGCAGAGCACCGCCAATTAAGCCACCTATTAGCGTTGTACTGATTGCAACTAATGCAATGACGCCCCCCTGTTTGTTTAAAAACAGTTTACGTAACCGATGATTCTCTTGCCTTAACTGGCAGCCCACCAGTAATAACAACGCATATAATAGCCACGTGACAAATTCGTCGACGTTGCTGAGCCAGTGTTTTAAAAAAAATCCTAATACGGTGCCTGCAATGACCCAAGCCAGTGTGATCGTTGCGTCGATCAACGCCTGTTTCATCGCGGTTTTGTTATCCACATTTAAGGTTGTGCTGTGGCTGGCGTGCATAAATTGACCGCTTATCCACAAAGCAATGAGCGGCAAGAGGGTGATAAAGAGGAATAATACGGCGGCTTGAGTGCCAGCAATGGCTACTTTTTCCATTAAATTGTCTAGCGCGCCAATGCTATAGCCAATAAACCCTAATATTAGGTAAGTCAGGTAACTTAAACTTTTAGAGACGATGTGCTGGTTTAGAAAAGGAATCTTAAACCAAAAGCCTACGAGGAGTGACGCCAATAAGGGGCCGAGAGTAGATAGTATTGTCATGTTGTGAATTCGTTCGCTACTAATATCAGGTCGTTTGGGTTGGCGGTCAAGGTAATTGCTGCTTTCTTAAGCGACGCACGATTCTGACAACCCTAATTCAGAAATGCAATTCTGTGCCTTTTTGGCGATGTTGCTTCCTTTATTTTTGGCATTTTAACGCTTTCGGCTTTTTTGCACTTAACGTAAGGTGTCTCGCATAAAGAAAGGGATGTTTGAACACGGCAAAACATAATAATCGACAGAGCAACGTAAGTGTTAAAAAGAATCTCTAAAAAATACCCAGATTTAGCTGAAATACTTCATCTTCTATTTCCCATGGTGCTGACCATGACAATAGAGCTTTCTATCAGTGCAGTAGATACCATTATGCTGGGGCATTATGACGCACTGCATCTTGCTGCGGTTGGCTTGGCGGCGAGCCTTTGGCTGCCATTAGGTTGCTTTCTAATGGGCATTACATTTGGTTTGACGCCTTTGATCACAAAGCATTTGCATGGTCGACAAATTAAATTGGTTAATGTTTATATGTCGCAGGCGGTGGGAGTTTGTTTCGTCTTTGGTATCATTGCTGCTTTGCTGACTGCTTTTGTCCTGCCTGAATTTGCGCAACTTTTAGCCAACGAGCCCGAAACTCAAAACGTCACAAAACAGTACTTAGTCATGATTGCACCAGCTATACCTATGCTGGCTCTTATGACTGCGTATAAGAATTTATACGAAGCCGCAGGTAAGCCAAATTTACCTTTGTTGATTGCAACACTCGGCCTAGTGATAAACGTCGTATTGAACTACGTATTAATCTATGGGCATTTTGGCTTTCCTGAAATGGGAGCTGAGGGCGCCGCGTTAGCCTCGTCGGTATCACTTTATCTTTCCGTGTTGATCTTTGTGTTCTTCGATCGGAAGATTAACCCTTCACCGTTATTTTCCAAACTAAAATGGCGCTATGTCAAAAACTTTACGCTTTTGCTAAAAGTCGGTGTACCTGCTGGATTTGCTTTCGCGTTTGAGCTTGGGCTTTTCTCATCTTTGACCTGGCTGATTGCCGCTTTTGGGGATGTTGCACTCGGCGCGGGACAAATCGTGATGTCCTACTCTACTACCTTATTTACGCCGTTAATGGCCATGAGCGCAGTCACTGCCATCGTGGTCGCTAAGGCCATTTCTATCGAAGGCATCATCGGCGTCAAGCGACGTGTGAAGTTGATACTGATCATGGGTGTTGGTTATTTTTGTGTTTGCTTTATGCTTACGCAGACCTTTTATAATGCGATTCCATACATCTACTCAAAGGATGTAGAGGTCGCGACGATGGCGGCGGGTATCTTGCTCATTTCGTCTTGTTATCAATTGCCTGATATCGTTCAAACGATCTTTACTGGCACATTACGAGGCCTACGAGATACCAGAACGCCGATGATCGCGTTTGGTATGTCGTTGTTTGGCCTAAGTATCCCGCTTGGCTATTGGTTATCCCATTATAGCCCTTGGGCAGAAACCTTAACGGTTCGAGGTTTCTATTTAGGGCTGCTTGCTGGGCTGTTCTTATTGGCTTTTCTTCTTATATGGCGGTTTCGAGTATTGTATCGTCGTTTGGCGTGATGCAATCGTCAGCAAACAGAATCCATCAAGCTTGCGTTACAAATGCGCGACAGGACTCAATCAGCGCATCGATGTCCATATGTTGTACGCAGCTATCGGCAAGCCGTTGTATTTCCTGTTCTCGAAAGGCTTGATAATCGAAGTGTTGCGTTTCCGTCGCGCCAGCCCATTTTAGAATCGTTTCTAATGACTCGGGGTGGTCGAGTAATCCATGTAAATAAGTGCCGATGATTTGTTTGTCTGGAGAAATATAGCCTTCACAAGACGACGCTAACTGGATCAAAGGCGTGATGTCTTGGTGGAAACTGGAAACACCGGAATGTATTTCATAGCCTTCTACGTGCGCAGCGGAATCGTTATTGTCAGCCAGCCCTACTATCTTTCCTTTTTGTAATTTCAGCTGTTTTTCTTCGGCCAGCACGGTTGTCATTGGAATGAAACCCAATCCATTAGCAGTGGTATAGGCGGTTTTATTTTCTAAACCGAGCGGATCTTCCAATGTTTCTCCTAACATTTGAAACCCTCCACAAATACCTAATACTTTGCCGCCGTAGCGTAAGTGATGATTAAGGTAACTTTCCCAACCTTGTTCTCTAAGGAAAGACAAATCTGTCTGAACGCTTTTACTTCCCGGCAGAATAACCAAATCACAAGCGGGAATAGCTTCGTTTGCACCGACAATCGTAACGTCTACATTGGGGTGCAAACGCAATGCGTCCCAGTCAGTGTGGTTACTGGTTCTTGGTAGAACCGGAACCACGACTTTTAGTCGAGTTTCGGTTTTTTCAAAGGTGTTGTGAGCAACGGCATCCTCAGATTCCAGATGAAAGCCTTGTAGATAAGGGAGTACGCCAATAACAGGCTTGCCTGTGCGCTCTTCCAGCCAATCTAAACCAGACTGGAGTAGAGACTTATCACCTCTAAATCGATTGATGACAAAGCCAATGATGCGCTTTTGCTCTGCTTGGCTTAATAATTCCAATGTACCGACTAGGTGAGCAAAAACACCGCCTTTATCGATATCGGCAATAATGATAACAGGGCAGTCTACGCTTTCTGCAAACCCCATATTGGCGATGTCTCGTGCACGAAGGTTTATTTCGGCTGGGCTACCAGCCCCTTCGATTAACATCATGTCTTGGTTTTCTGCCAGCGAATAATAGGACTCAAGAGCGGAGGCTTTGGCGATCGTTTTGTATTCATGATAGCCAACGGCATTCATATTGCCGATTGCTTTCCCTTGTATAATGACTTGTGCGCCTGTGTCTGTATTCGGCTTAAGCAATATTGGGTTCATGTGGACATTTGGCTCAAGACCCGCCGCCTGAGCTTGCACTGCTTGCGCGCGACCAATTTCATGACCTTCAGGCGTAACGGCGCTGTTCAAGGCCATGTTTTGAGGTTTGAATGGTGCTACTTTGTGTCCTTTTTGCTTCATGATTCGGCATAACGCCGTGACCAATGTACTTTTACCTGCATCGGACGTTGTACCTTGTACCATCAAACTTAATGTTGTCATGTATAGTGTTCACTTAAATTGCTTCAATCAGTGTTAGAATTCTAACCTTGTTTTCGTTTGTATTAGAGTGAATTTTTACCCCTTTCTTATGATTGATTTTCTTGTATCTTATTTTTCTGAGGCGGCGTTTGTCGTTGTTTCAGCTTTGGCCTTAGATCGAATGATCGGCGAACCTAAAAATTGGCATCCGCTCATTTGGTTTGGAAAGTGGGTGGATGCGTGTCGAGCACGATTTCAGTTACCACTCGACAACAGTGTGTTTCATCAGCGGTTTATGGGGGTAGTCGCATGGGGCTGTGCGGTGATCCCTTGGATTCTAATCTACGTGTTTATTATGGATAGTCTGCCGCATTGGTTACATATCCTACTTTCTATCGTGGTGTTGTATTTTTGCATTGGGTGGCAAAGTCTACGAGAGCACGCTGAGGCTATTTTAGTCCCTTTGGAGCAGGGCGACATTGCAAACGCGCGGGAAGCGGTAGGCCGAATCGTTAGCCGTGATACGAATGCCTTAGATGAATCCGGCATCGCCAAAGCGGGTATTGAATCGGTGCTTGAAAATGGTG
This sequence comes from Marinomonas mediterranea MMB-1, assembly GCF_000192865.1. Classification (NCBI taxonomy): domain Bacteria; kingdom Pseudomonadati; phylum Pseudomonadota; class Gammaproteobacteria; order Oceanospirillales; family Oceanospirillaceae; genus Marinomonas; species Marinomonas mediterranea. The sequence continues at coordinate 3,797,195 of NC_015276.1, read as the reverse complement.
CGGATGCGATTTTCGCCCCCATATTTTGGTATTTTCTACTGGGGCCTGTTGGTGCCTTGCTTTATCGATTAAGCAATACACTGGATGCGATGTGGGGCTATAAGAACCGAGCGTTTATACAATTTGGTTGGTGTGCCGCCCGATTCGATGATGTTATGAATTATCTGCCTGCTCGCCTTGTGGTGATAACCTACGCCATTTGTGGCGAGTGGGAACCTGCTACTCGTTGCGCACGGCAACAATCTTACACATGGAAAAGTCCAAATGCTGGCCCCGTTATGTCGGCGGGCGCGGGTGCGCTGGGCGTAGAGGTCGGTGGTGAAGCGCCTTACTTTGGCAAGCTAGAACAAAGGCCTGTATTAGGAGAGGGGCTTCCTCCGACGCCGCATCACTTGAGTGAATCCATTAAGCTAATCGATAAAGGTGTGTATCTTTGGGGAGTAGTAATATGCATTTTGATATAAAGCCTCCCAAACATGGCGGCGATTTAAAGAAATGGTCTCGAAAAACGAACGGCGCCGCGAAGACTTGGCTAGATTTGTCTTCGGCTTGCAACCGAGAACCGTGGCCGATCCCTGAGATCCCCATGCAAGAATGGCATGAACTGCCTGATCAAGATGCGCTATATCATGCGGCTCAAGAATATTTTCATTTGAAGCCCATTGCGATTGGGTCGGGAAGTCAGCAATTCATTGAGGCGCTGCCAACCTTTTTTTCGGCTAACGCCAGCATAGAAAGTAATGCACAGAAAGTAGTGAAAGTGCCGCTTATCGGGTATCAAGAGCATGCGTTTGCTTGGAAAAAATGGGGCTTTAGGGTCGAAAGCTACCGTACTGTCGAGGAATTAATTGATTCAACGTGGTTTGCGGCGGTAATCATAAACCCCAATAATCCAACGGGAGAATGCCTGTCTTCGGATGTGTTATCCCAGCTACTTTCTCAAGTACTTTCTCAAATAGAAAAGCGAGAGGAAGACAGTTCAAGTTCTGACGTGTCTGATGAGTGCCATTTGATTATCGATGAAGCGTTCATGGATGCAACTCCTGAGCAAAGTTTGCTGTTTACTCAAGCAGAGCAGATCGAGCGAAGCAATGTGTGGGTCATGAGATCTGTTGGGAAGTTTTTTGGCTTGCCTGGTGCGCGTATTGGTTTTCTCTTTGCCGCTGAAAAATACGCAAACAGTATTAACAACTTGATTGGGCCATGGCCGGTCTCGACCCCTGCACTCTATTTAGTTGAACAGGCTCTAAAAGACATAAAATGGCAAGAATCCGCTCGAGCGAGCCTAGTCAAAAGGCATGACTATTTTTGGCAAATTATTCGCCCAAAGCTAAATACCGTTTTTGATTCTCAGTCTATTACTGCTAATGCACTGTTTTATACTTGGCAATTAGAGTCACAACAAGACGCTGAGCGAGCGTTTGATTGGCTACAAAGTGTCGGGGTGCATGTGCGTCAAGGGGAGAGCTGGATACGGGTAGCATTGCCCGCGCTAAGCGAAATGGATCGACTGGATAAAAGCTTAATTCGATTAATACGTGGAGAGGGTGGGAAGGATCTTTCATGAAACATTTAGTCTTAGGCGGAGTTCGGAGTGGCAAGAGTGCCTATGCCGAACAATGGATCGAGCAACGAGAAGGAACGGTTTCCTATGTCGCGACCACTAAAATATGGACGGATGAATCTGGGAATGCAGTCGATGCGAATTTATTAGAGAGAATAGAGCTGCATCGACAAAGAAGACCAGATGCATGGCAGCTTGTTGAAGAGCCGATCGAACTAGCTGAAACCCTCTTAAACATTGCACGTCAACATCGAAATACCTCACATACTATTCTCGTTGAGTGTTGTTCGTTGTGGCTTACAAATCTGCTGTGTGAAGAGCCTAGAAAAGACATTGAAAAGTATAAGACAGCCTTGCTCAATGCCTTATCATCTGTTGAATGCGATATTGTGTTGGTTTCCTCTGAGGTTGGATTAGGGATAATGCCGATGAACAAATTGGCTCGAGAGTTTTCAGATGAACTAGGTTCACTTAATCAAAACATTGCGCAAAAATGTGACAAAGTCACTTTTGTTGCAGCGGGGCTTCCGCTGACAATGAAAGGGTAAGGAAGAGCGCAGCGGAAATGATAAGGAACGAATGCTGAAATTGGTTGAGATAATGAACTTTTTTGCCACTAATCATGCATTTTTTATCAAAGTCGACTAGAATGCGCTGCAATTAAAAAACTTGACTGCATGGTTAAATAAATCGAAATGATTTTACTTATCATGTCATTTATTTTTTATCGTTAACTGTTTTTAAATATCACCTGTTTATGTCACAGGGCGTAACGACGTTAAAATTGCTGGAGCCAAAAATGAACCCATATTCGAAAGACTTTCCTGTTTCTTGGCAAGAACTGCACCGTGATGCTCGTGCATTGTCTTGGAGGCTACTTGAACAAGGCCCTTGGAAAGGCATCATTGCCATTACTCGGGGTGGACTTGTACCGGCTGCGATTTTGTGTCGAGAAATGGACATTCGCTTAATTGATACGATTTGTATCGTAAGCTATGGTTCGGAAGACAAAGGCGAAGCAGCAATGAAACAAGGTGACCTTAATGTTCTAAAAGGCGTTGAAGGGGATGGTGAAGGTTTCATTCTAGTGGATGATCTTGTTGATACTGGCAGAACGGCTCAAAAAGTCCGTGATATGCTGCCAAAAGCGCACTTCGCGACCATTTATGCGAAACCTGCTGGAAAGCCACTTGTTGATACCTTTATCACAGAAGTGAGTCAGGACACATGGATACGCTTTCCTTGGGACATGGAATACACATTTTCGACTCCGTTAGCAGATCGTCAAGGGCGTTAATTTTTGTAAATTGCTTTGAATGTCGTAGAATACATTCGCTAGACTGATAAGTACGAGATAGAAATTGTATTTTTGTTTGGTATTGATGAGTTCGCAGGGCTGGGTTTAAATCCAGTCTCGTTTTTCTCTCGGGAAGCTGTAAATGCGCTGTGGTCTGCTAGATTGCAAAGCGAGTTTTGCAGAGATCTATCCTCAGATTCCCTAGAGTGTAAGTGATAGTTTGTTGTGTTGTCATGCCGTTGCGGTAGCGTTTATAGTCGAAGAGTTGCTGTGGTGCCTGATAGCAGAGTACAACGTTTTGGCGAGAAGCAACGTATGAACAAGAAATAGCGTAAGGCTTTCTTGTTCAATCGATACAAGGTACTCGATTAACGGTAATTCACTGGTATTCTACAAAGGAAGCGCTATGAGACATTCTTTCCAACGAGCATTTGTCTATCTGATACTTATATTTGCTGCTATCGGCTCAAAAGCTTGGGCGGAAGGCTACGTTGCTAGAGCTCAATTCTCGTCTGATGTCGTTGAAAGAGAGCCGATTGATGACATTGGTAATGTTATTAACGTTGAATACGGCGAAATTCAGCGGGTCTACTTTTTTACAGATCTTCGCGATATGAAGGGCAGTCAAGTCATACATCGCTGGTTATTGGATGGCGACGTACAAGTTGAGATTCCCTTTGATATTGGTGGTGACCGCTGGCGTGTGTGGTCAAGTAAAAAGCTGATGCCTGGGTTTGATGGTAAATGGACTGTCGAAGTGGTGAAAGACGGCAACGTTGTCAGCAGTTACTCTTTTGACTATGTAGACGAGTACTAACGTTATGTTCCGTATTCGTGTACGAGGTCTGCCATTTGAAGACCTTGAATTTTTGTCTGAGCGACTAATTCGAAAATTAGCCAGTCTTACCGATCTCCCCGCTTCACTTTTCACCTTAGAGTACGAAAAATCGATCTATCTAAGTGTCGCTGGCGCTTCTTCTGGTTTCCCGTACTTTGAAATCTCTTGGCTTAATAGCAGCCCGCAATTGAAGCCAAAGATCGCCACATCTATTGAAGAGCTTGTTAGAACGGCTGTCGAGCCTCAGCAAGAGATCGTTGTTGTCTTCCATGATATTGATGAGCAAAACTACTTCAAAAATGGAAAGCACGTTTGAACCTGTGGCTTTCCAGGTCGTTGCTTTAACCTACTACTTTACGTCAAAAACAGACTCTTTCTAGCCCCAAGAGAGCCTTTGCGTTCTAGATTTCTCCCAAATGATCTCCCAATTACAACTAAGACAAAGCTAGCGTTGGAAGTCGTAAATACTGCCTAATTTCAATATTTGGGTCAGTTCATCAAGCGCCTGTCTGCTTTCTTGAAGCAGTTGAGGGTCGGCTAAGTCACTTTCGACCAATTGATCTCGATAGTGTTGCTCAACCCACTGGTTAAGTGTGTTAAACAATTGGTCATTCATGAGTGTGTGTTGGTTTAACGCGGCTTTTTCTTCGTTTGTTAAGACGACTCTGAGTCGCAGACAAGCAGGACCTCCACCGTTACTCATGCTTTGTTTTAAGTCGAAGACGTTAATTTCTTTAATAGGAGAAGAGGCGTCTTTTAGACGGTTAAGGTAAGACCAAACATTTGGATTTTCCTGACATTCACGAGGCACAACGAGCATCATATGGCCATTTTCTAAGCTTAGTAATTGGCTATTGAATAGGTACGACTGAATGCAGTCTTGGACGCTGACTTCTGCACTGGGCACTTCAATAAAGTGAAAGGTATCTGTGTTGCCAGCGTCGTTCCAAGCCTTTTGGAGATCGTGTTGCATTGCATTCGTGTCTAAAAAAGCGTCTTGATGATAGAAGTGGACGTTTCCATTACCAACGGCGATAACGTCATTGTGGAAGACGCCTTTGTCTATGACGTTTGGATGCTGTTGCGCAAAGACAACGTGACGCTCATTGAGACCATGATTCCTTGCAATCGCTTGTGATGCTTCCAAGGTTTGGCGTGCTGGGAATTGCGTTGGCCTCGGGCTCTGGGTGTTGAAAGCAGACATGCCGTAAACAAAGAACTCGACCCCTTTTTCGCCGTAGCCTGAAGCAAAGCGTGTATGGTTTGCAGCGCCTTCATCGCCAAAGTGTTCAACGCTTGGTAGCGTGGGATGATGAGCAAAATGCGTTTTATCGTTAAACGTGGCTTTTAGAATACGTCCTGTGACTTCATGTTCTATTGATCGATGAAATTTGTTCACAAGATTGGCGGGGGTAAAATGCACTCTCCCGTCTTTTGTGTCTGCACTGGGAGAGACCGTCGCCGCATTGGCGGTCCACATGCAAGAGGCAGAACTGACGGCGGAGAGTAGTTTAGGGGCTTGTTTGAAGGCTTGTGTCAGAATCTCTTGATCAGAGCCAATAAAGCCAAGTTTTCGCAAGGTTGGAATATGAGGTCTTTCGTGAGGCGCAAGTACGCCTTGCACAAAGCCAAGGTCCGTCAACGCTTTCATTTTTTCCAAACCCTGTTTTGCTGCTGCTTTAGGGTTGGAGGGTTTGGATGTATTACCTGTCGAGGCGATATTTCCAAATGAAAGGCCACTGTAATTATGGGTCGGGCCGACTAAGCCATCAAAGTTTGCTTCGATCGTTGTCATGGTCCGTTCCTCTATTTAGGTAAGCTTAAGCCTGGGCTTAATGTTTCAGGGGCTTTTAATGTCTCGACTTCAATGCTCGCGACAGGGTAAGCACAGTAGTCAGCCGCATAGTAAGCACTCGCCCTGTGATTACCGCTGGCACCCGTCCCACCAAACGGTGCTGAGCTTGAGGCACCTGTTGTTTGTCGATTCCAATTGATGATGCCCGCTCGGCTGTGCTGTAGAAACCATTCGTATTCTTTTTTGTCGTCGGACAGAATACCAGCCGATAAGCCATATTGAGTGGCGTTAGCGAGCGTCATAGCTTGTTCCAATGTGTCGTATCGAATAACGGTAAGCAATGGACCGAAGTATTCTTTATCTGGCAGTGTATCGAGTATGTCTGTGACGTCGACAATGGCAGGGGATACATAGCCAGTTTCCGCCTCGCCACGTACCATAGATACTAAGCTGGTGGCTCCTAACGACACTAGATTTTCATAAGCCGAAAACAGTCCGTCGGCGGCGTTTGACGAGATGATTGGCCCCATAAAGGGTTGTGGAGAATCGTCATATTTACCAACGACAATGGCTTGGGTAGCTGTAATCAGATTGCTCAGGATATGGTCGCCATGCTCGCCTTTCGGTAAGAAGAGTTTACGAGCGCACGTGCAGCGCTGCCCTGAAGAAATAAAAGCGGACTGAATGATTTCATGAACCACCGCAGACGAATCTTTTGTCTTCTCTGAGACCAATAATGGGTTGTTCCCCCCCATTTCTAGTGCCAGTATTTTCCCTGGGTGTCCTGCGAAGTTTTTGTGAATAATGTGGCCGACTTCAGGACTTCCGGTAAAGAACAGGCCATCAATACCACTGTGATTAGATAAGATGATCCCCGTTTGCTTCTCGCCTTGAATTAGATTCAAAACGCCGTCTGGTAACCCGGCTTTTTGCCAAAGTTGAACCACTAAATCCGATGTTGCTGGGGTTTGTTCCGATGGTTTAAGAACAACGGTGTTTCCTGCAATCAGTGCCGGTACTATGTGTCCATTAGGTAGATGTCCGGGAAAGTTATAAGGACCAAATACAGCAACGACGCCATGCGGACGATGACGCAGTCTAGCCATTGCGCCGGGGACTTCGCTGGATTTCTCTCCGGTTCTTTCATGGTAGGCTTGTTTAGATATTGCGATTTTACCCACCATAGCCGCGACTTCGGTTCGAGTTTCCCAAAGCGGTTTGCCGGTTTCTTGGCTGATAACGGTGGCAATCTTTTCTGTGTGTTTTTTCAGTTCTTCCGCGAAGTTCTCTATGATGGCAAGGCGATCTGTTAGATCGGTATTAGCCCATGTCGGAAAAGCAGCGCGAGCGGCCTCAACGGCTTTGTCTACTTGTGATGATGAGGCTGAACGAGTCTTCCACAGTGAAAGGCCAGTGCTTGGGTCAATAGACGAAAAGACGGCGCCTTCGCCATCTAGCCACTGACCATTGATATAATGCTGCTGTTTCATGATGTGCTCCAAATTCGAATCTAAAGAGGGTCGACTCGATCAGAGATCAACCCCATCAATAAGAGAAATTGCTATCTTCGGGCGTGTGGAGATAGCTCTACAATGCGTATTGGGTCTTTGTAATCGACTTTTAACTGCTTTGCTTCTTCATCTGACAGAACCAAACTGCTGCTAGGCGGTGTGGAACGTTGAATCAAAATACACCTGAAGTCCTCAAGTTTGGCGTTGGATATCAGATAATGTGTGCCTTCAGCTCTGTCTTTTGGTGTGCCGATAGAAGACAGACATAGGCGACTTTCTCGTACAGCCCTAATATCTGGAATTCTAGCTTCGATGGTCGGGCCGCCATCGAAAATATCGACGTAGTTTTCATAGCGAAAGCCTTCTTGCTCCAGCAAGTGGCGTGCAGGCGCGGTTTTTTCATGTACTTTTCCAAGCACAGCCCGTGCTGATTCAGGCAGTAGATTCACGTACACCGGGTTATTGGGCATCAGTTCTGCAATAAATTGCTTACTTCCCAATGCCGTGAGTTCGTCCGCTCGTTCGAAGTCGATGGAGAAGAAATGTTTACCGAGACTTTCCCATAGAGGCGATAATCCGTTTTCGTCGCAAACACCCCGCATCTCAGCGAAAATCTTCTCTGTGAAGCGTTCTGGAAATTGCGCGAGAAACATAAAACGACTCTTTGATAAGAGTTGTCCATTTTTGGAATGTCGGTAGCCTTCTTCTAAGAATAACGTGCAGACTTCACTAAACCCGGTGTAATCGTTGTTTAAAACCAGAGTAGGATGAATGTTATGGACGCCTAACTCTCGAGAAGAATGCGTTGTCGTACCGATATGGTAGCTATAGAAAGGTTCTTCTAGGCCCACTGCGGCGAGTAAACCTGTGGTACCGACTACGTTACCTGTTTCGGTGTCTTCCAATACAAATAAGTAGTCTTCGTTACCTGGCTGATTTAGATTTTTCTTTGAGAATGACTCTAGCGACGCATTAATTTTACGTTCTAAGATAGCTTCATCGGCAATTAGGGAGGTGAATCCAACCCCAGTTTGCTCCGCTAAACGATACAGCGAAGGCATATCATCCTTTTGAATTGGGCGTATAACCATCATGATGTGATTCCTCGTTCAGTACGACAGGAGAAGCTTAGAGCTTTGTCCACTGGATTCGACTTCCTGAACTGATAGAAAGTCGGCTTTGGGTTTGTTCGTCAATGCTGAGGCCAGCCACTTGAGCAGTAGCCTGAGCGCTTGTCACTCGATAATCTTCAAGATGCCCAGCGGCGACTAAATACGTCGCGGCGTCTTCGGTTTTTAAATTAGACTCGGACGTTGGGGTAATGAGCGCTTTCCCTGATTTATGTTCTCTGATGGTTCTGAGATCACGAGTGCGTGCTTCCACGGTTGGGCCTGCGTCGAAAATGTCGACATAACCTCGGAATTCGAAGCCTTCATCAAGTAGTAAGTCGGAGGTTTTTGCGGACTCTTCGTGCACAACTCCAATGACATCCTGTGCCTCTTTTGAGAGTGTCGGAACATAGATCGGGTATCGTGGCATCAAATCGGCAATAAAATGTTTACTGCTGACGCCGGATAAATAATCTGCTTTCTTAAAGTCCATGCCGAAAAAATGCTTTCCAAGCGACTCCCAAAAAGGCGAGTAACCTCGTTTGTCGCTGTCACCACGCAATTCGACAAAGAGTTTTTGAGTAAAGCGGTCTGGGTGCTTGGCAATAAATAAAAGCCGAGCACGCGACAGCAATGACATAGCGGTTGGATTCTGGTGGTGTCTATCCAGAATCATTGCCATCATTCGGCTAGTGCCGCTGTAGTCGTGACATAAAAATAATGCGGGAATACGGTTGTGAATTTGGAGTTGGGGTGACGCGTGCACAACGTCGTCTATACGGTAACTATAAAAAGGCGTTTCAATGCCAACCATCCCTTCTAGGCCTGAGGTTCCGACGACGTCTCCGGTTGATTCGTCGACCAGAACAAATAAATAGGTTTCACTTCCAGGGTTAACGACATCGGTTTGTAATGCACGTTTAGAGGAGGCGATTTTATCGTTCAGCCTGTCTCGATTGGCAGGAAAGTTTGTAAAGCCGATACCTGCTTGTTGAGCGAGTCGCTCTAGCGCGGGTAAATCTTGAAAATCTGCCGGACGAACGATGTACATATTGGCTCCTTAAAACAATACCTGAAACAAAGGGGCTTAGCGTTTTGTCGTTCTTTGTTTCTTATAGGGTTAAATTATTGCCGAAGTCTTTCAAATTAAGTAGACCGCAACTTATCAAATTGCGACTTGGTATTCTCGCAATTGGACATATTAGGTCGAATTTTGAAAAGTGAATGCGAAAGAAAGCCCTTCAAGATAAAAATAAGTTGGTAAAAAGGTGGATTTTTAAGGCAACGAGATCCACTATTAGGAGCGCTTCTAGATGGCCTTTTCAGTTGAAAATCGGTTCGGCAAACAGTCAGGAAAGTGTGCTGGTAGGAAGCGCTCTGATGTTTTCTTTTCTTCAAATAAAATGGTTTGGTATCACTATGAAAGCAGGCGTTTATCGTCACTATAAAGGGGCGGAATATTGGGTTGAGCGTGTTGTACGACACAGTGAAACGGAAGAAGAGCTTGTTGTTTATCAGGCTCTATATGGAGAACGAGGGTGGTGGGCTCGACCAAAAAGCATGTTTATAGAAAATGTTTTGATCGAGGATGAAGAGATCCCACGTTTTGAATGGGTCCGTGACTCTCTAGACGTCTGATTTTGTTTTAGGCTCACTAAGCACCCAAGGAGAGGCCCGCATAAAGTCGATTATCTTATTTCGTAGCCATCGATGTGCTGCGTCGTTATTGTATCTTTCATGCCAGCATATATGGATTGGGTGTAACCCGTTGTAAGGGTCTAGCTCGACTGCTTCCTTGGGAATAGGGAGCACTTTCACAGGGTGAAACCCCTCTTTGCATTCCGTTATTGAACAAAATAAATCACCAATTGATCTAGAGGTTACCAGAGCCATTCCACGTTTTACGGCCTGTAATGTGACCATTAGGCTTTCAGCCTCGAGTTTGGGTTCAATATCATACCCTTTTTGTCTCAGGCGTTGTTTGATGGTATGCGCAGATGCGTGTTCTATATTTCTAAAGTGCTGAGTGACTACTTTATAGCTTAAAAATTCATCAAGCGTGATTTCTGCTTTATGATACAAAGGATGGGATTCACTGATTACGATACAGGATTCAATATAGCCGACCAACTTACTTCGGATGTGGTTGGGGGTATCGTTTACCGATACGACACCTAAATCACATTGGCCACTAATTAATTCTTCAAAGTTGGAATCCCCCCAGTTTAGGATCGAGAGTTTGACTTCGGGGGCCTCATAATGGATGGTTGCAAGTAGCGGTTCGACGAAGGTTTCTAGATCCCCTTCATTGACACGAACTCTAAAACGTCGATTCAGTGTTTTTAGGTTCAGTTCTGATGGTTTCATTAATTCAGTCAGCGAGTTAATGATTGGCTGAATCTGATCATGAAGCTCTTTTGCCTTGCTAGTGGGACTTAAACCATAGGCTTGTCGGGTAAAAAGAGGGTCGTTAAACAAGGTACGTAAACGCTGAAGCGATTTGCTTAATGCGGGTTGCGTCACGTTGAGGCGGTCTGCTGCTCGCGACACGCTTCCTTCTTCCATTATCGTGACAAATGACACCAAAAGTTTAATGTCGAGTTTCATAATATTGTCTGTATGCATAATTGTACCGTCGCCAGAAACACGATCTGTCGAAGCTGTTCGACAGATCGTGTTTTTGAAGGTTATGGAGTTTCAAACTCAGAACGTTTTCTGTATTTAACGCGGAACAAAATGGCGTAGAAAACAGGGACTGCAATCAACGTCAAGATCGTTGCAAAGCCAAGTCCGAAGGAAATCACGACCGCCATGCCTTCAAAGAATGCGTCGGAAAGCAGAGGGATCATGCCGAGAATCGTGGTGATTGCCGCCATACATACAGGCCGCACACGACTTACCGCAGAGATAAAGATCGCTTCGTACACTTCGGTTCCTTGCTCTCGTTCATAGCTAATTTGGTCCGCGAGAACGATACCGTTTTTCACGATCATGCCCGATAGACTCAAAAATCCGAGTAACGCCATGAAGCTGAATGCGGTGTTCATAACGAGCAAACCGGACGATACGCCAATTAACGCGAGAGGGACACAGAACCAGATCACTAATGGGATTCGGATCGAGTTAAAGAGCAATATCGTAATGATAAACATGAACAAGTAACCCATTGGCAGAGCGCTAAAAATATTAGCCTGTGCATCGCTACTGCTTTCATATTCACCACCCCATTCAAGCTTATAGCCGATAGGAAGCTCGATCGCCTCGATAGGCCCTCTAATGCGGTTGAAGACCGACATGGCGGTTTCGTCACCAAGAATTAAAGGGTCGGACATGATTGTGATGGTTCTTTTACGATCTCGGCGCTCTATGATTGGATCTTCCCATACCGTCTCAAAGCCACTTACCAGTGTAGCAAGACGAACGTATGAACCTGACGATGGGCTGTAGATCTGCATATCACGAATTTGTGCCGTGGAAGTATGCTCATCGTGTGGCGTCGTTAGGATGATCGGAAGTAAATCTGTACCGTCTCGGTACGTACCTACTTGCTTACCGCTGAAGTTGGTTAACAACACGTCATCGAGTGCCGCCTTACTGATTCCTAAACGTCTTGCTTGCACATCATCAAATAATGGACGTAACACTTTTACTGGTTGACGCCAATCGTCTTTGATGTTTTCTAGTCCGCCGTCAGCATGATAAATCTCTTTGATTTTCTCACTTACGTTACGTAATACTTCAGGGTCAGGGCCACTTACTCGAGCTTCTACTTTTGCACCAGAAGATGGTCCAAGCTCTAGTCGAGCAAATTTAACATGAATCTCAGGGTATTCTTTGTTCATCTGAGCATAGAGCTCTTTTAGAAGTCCTGGAATTTCTTCCTGAGTATGCGTTCGTATAATGAATTGAGCATAGCTGGAGTTAGGTTGCTCTGACGAATAGGTAAGCAAGAAGCGCGGCGCACCTTGACCTACAGTAGAAACAACATACTCGATGCGCTCATCTTTAATCAGCTTAGCTTCAATTTCTTCGGCTTTGTCTTTTGTCGCGTCAATATGCGTTCCTTCAGGTAGCCACACATTCATATAGAACATCGGGGTTGTTGAAGGAGGGAAGAATGCCTGTTTTACAAATTGAAAAGCCCAACCTGATGTGAACAAAGCGGCGATCAACAGCACAACGGTTATCCAGCGAAAACGCATTGCGATGTTCAGTAGCCATTTGTACCCAACAAAAAGAAAGCCTTTATACGGGTCTTCAGAAGAAGATTCGTCATCTTGCTTCTGTGAATCTTTGAAGAAAAGATCGCAAAAGAAAGGCGTTAACGTTATTGCCGTTACCCAGCTAAGGAGCAGGGAAATAAGCAGAACGTAAAAAAGCGAACCTACGAACTCGCCGACAGAGTCAGGAGATAATCCGATTGGCGCAAAGGCAACAACGGCAATGACAGTTGCGCCTAACAAGGGCCATTTAGTCTGTTTAACAACACTGCTGGCAGCGTCGAACTTTGTCATGCCTCGTTTTAGGCCAATTAACACACCTTCCGTTACAACAATGGCATTATCAACCAGCATCCCCAGTGCGATAATTAACCCACCTAACGAGATACGTTGAAGGTTGATGCCAAAATAATTCATGACAATGAAGGTGCCAAGAATGGTTAACAATAGGATTAGGCCAATTAGAATGCCTGAGTAAATGCCCATGAAAACAAGTAGGACAAGGATAACGATACCGACAGCAGCCACAAGGTTGAATAGGAAATCATTAACCGAACGATCCACTTCTTTTGACTGGAAGTAAACGGAATCCATGCTGATACCAACGGGTTGTTGGTATTTAAGTTCATCTAAGCGTTGATCAATACGCTTACCCACTTCGACTACGTTGACGTTACTGCTGAATGAAATACCTAACAATAAAGAGTTAGATCCGTTAAAGCTCACATAGTGCTCTTGTGGATCAACGTATTCTCGTTTAATCGTAGCGATATCGCTTAAGCGGATTAACTTACCTTCAACAGGTGTGCCAACGATGAGGTTTTCAAGTTCAGAGATGTCTTTGAATTCGCCCGTTGGGCTAATACGGATGTACTCAGAACCTACTCGAACTCGGCCCGCATTGGAGACTGCGTTTTGATTAGCAAGTAGAGATTTAAATTGATCTGTAGTGATGCCCATTGTTGCCAATTTAGCGCGAGACACTTCAATCGTGACTTGCTCATCTTGTTCGGCAGAAATTTCAACTTTAGCGACACCGTTGACGAGAACCAGCTCTCGTTTGAGGTAATCGACATAATCTTCTAGGTCTTTATAAGGGTAGCCTTCACCGTGTATCGCCAGCATAACACCGTACACGTCACCAAAATCGTCAATCACAATTGGCGTTTGAACACCTGTAGGAAGTGTTCCAGACATATCGCGAATTTTCTTACGCACTTCATCCCAAATTTGTTTGAGAGCTTGCGCGCGATATTTATCTTTAATGGTGATTTGAACTTTAGAATATCCCGCTTTGGATGTTGATTTTATTTTATCAACGTAAGGGAGATTCTGAAGTTCCCGTTCAATAGGATAAGTTACCTCTTCTTCAACCTGTTCTGGTGAAGCGCCTGGGTAAAGAGTCACGATCAATGTGTCTTTAATCGTAAATTCAGGGTCTTCAAGCTGACCTAGGTTAGTAAATGCGATGGAACCACCCACTAACAAGATCAGTGTCACCATCCAACTAGTGACTTTTCTTTGTATAAAATAGCCTGCGATATTCACGTTTAAATGCCTCGCTCTCGTGTCCAGGGACGAACTTTCATATTCTCAGTAAGGCTGTGTATACCCGCAGCAACGACTTTGTCGTTAGGGTTAAGGCCGGTCAGAATTTCAATTTTGTCGTCTTGCAACTCACCCAGTTCAACTTGGCGTGATGACACACTTTGAGTAGATTCATCATAAATCCATACAATGCTGTATGACGTGTTTGATTGCGTATCTTCCTTACGCATCACAGCTTCAACAGGTACGGTAATATGAACTTTTTTACCGAGTAATTTACCTACATCGATGTCAACGTTCGCAGTCATGCCAGGCAGTAAGAATAATGAGTCGCCATCACTTTCGAGTAGTTCCAAAGTAACGTCATAAGCTTTTGTTTGTTTGTTTGAGGTTGTCTCGTGCTCTTTGTATATTCCGTGATATTCAAAGTCAGGAGAGGCGTCGATATAAACGTTTGGAATCATTTCTGTTGTCGGATTCTGAATATTGACAACGATGTGCTCAGGTACTTGGAACAATACATCCATCGTATCGATATTCTGGATGTGCATAAGCGTTTGGGTGGCATTGACGTATTGGAAGTTTTCCACATCAACGGATGCAATTACGCCGTCAAAGGGGGCGTACAATTTGGTGTAGCCCAGTTGATTTCGGCTGCTTTTTAACGCATTGGAGGTTTGATCAAGGTTTGCTTTGGCTTCGTCATATTGCGATTTTGTTGTCGCATTTTGTTTTAGCATGGTTTTTATACGACCAAACTGAGACTTAGCCAATCGATTGTTGGCTTCCGACAGCTCAACCTGCAGTTTAAAGTCAGTGGGGTCTAGTGTTGCGAGTAAGTCGCCTTTTTTTACTCGTTGACCGGATACTACATTTAGAGAGGAAAGCTGTCCGCCAACTCTAAACGCTAAATACGCTTCTTCGCTCGCTTGCAGTTCACCGGGAAAACGACGAACGTTTTCCGCTTCAGTTGAAGCCACGTTAATAAGTTTCACCGGTCGGATAACTTCTTCGGCAACGACTTGTGTTTCTTCTGGAGAGCAGGCTGAAATTAAGCTTGCAGCAATTATGGCGGCGCCCACCAGGTTTGTTTTACGCAAAAAGCGGTTCATGCGGTACTCCGTAACGTCAAAGAAATATTTAATAACTTTATTTTATATCTGGTCTAGGTAAATATGAATCCATTGACATATATGTAAGATATGCCATTAATTCATATCGTGCTAAATATAGGCAAAAAATGTGTCTTCCGTTGTAAAATTGGCCTTAAAAATAAGGATTAAAAAAGTAACGAAAAGAATAGGGTGAGTTGTTGGCTGAGCGAATAGAACGCAATCCAGATAGATAATCGGATAGTTAAGTGTTTACTTAATTTATGTTAACTATATTAGGGATTTATAACCTAAAGCGGCTGATTTATTTTACGTCTCTAAACTATAAACACTACATTAGTCAGGAGTTTCTATGGATGTCATTGGTCATCTGATAAATGGTCGCCGTTCTACTGAGGCAACGCGCACTCAGGTTGTCTTTAACCCAGCGATAGGGGAGGTGACTAAGGAAGTTTCCATTGCTCCTAAAGAAACGGTAGAAGAGGCGATAGCAGCCGCTCAAGCTGCGTATACAGAATGGCGTGATACGCCAGCAATGAAGCGAGCTCGTATTATGTATCGCTTTAAAGCGTTACTGGAAGAGCATTCAGATCGTATTTGTGAGCTTATTGGTGCTGAGCACGGAAAAATATGCCATGACGCAGCGGGAGAGCTCCAGCGTGGGATTGAAAATGTAGAGTACGCCTGCGGCGCTCCTGAATTGTTGAAAGGCGAGCATACCAAAAATGTAGGCCCAAATATTGACGCTTGGAGTGAGTTTCAACCTCTGGGTGTTGTGGCTGGCATTACGCCTTTTAATTTTCCTGCAATGGTACCTTTGTGGATGTTCCCAATGGCGATAGTTTGCGGAAACACGTTTGTGCTAAAGCCTTCAGAACGTGATCCAAGTTCGACGATGTTTATTGCCGAACTTTTGCATGAAGCAGGGCTTCCTGCTGGCGTCTTTAATGTCGTAAACGGCGACAAGGTTGCGGTCGATACGCTATTAGAAGATAAGCGAGTGAAAGCGGTCAGTTTTGTTGGCTCTACACCGATAGCTGAATATATCTATTCAACTGCCGCAGCAAATGGTAAGCGTTGTCAGGCGCTTGGCGGTGCCAAAAACCATGCGATAGTGATGCCTGATGCTGATATGGATAACGTCGTTAATCAGCTTCTTGGAGCCGCTTTTGGATCGTCGGGAGAGCGTTGTATGGCGCTGTCTGTTGCGGTTGCTGTGGGACAGCGAGCAGGCGATGAGTTAATCGAGAAAATGAAAGCGGCAATGGAATCGCTCAAAGTGGGGGAATGCTCGGATAAAACAAACGATTTCGGCCCTCTGATCACTAAAGAACATAAAGATAAAGTGGTGGGCTATATCAATAGCGCAGAGGAGCAAGGCGCAGCGGTTATCGTTGATGGGCGCAACCCAACTGTTCCAGGCTATGAAAATGGCTATTTTGTGGGTGCTACTCTGATCGATAACGTGACAAAAGACATGACGTCTTACGAAGAAGAGATTTTCGGGCCTGTACTTCAGGTTGTACGCGTTGACACGATGGAAGAAGCAATGCAACTGATTAACGATCATGAGTATGGTAATGGAACCTGTATCTTTACTCGTGACGGCGAAGCGGCGCGTTATTTCTCAGACAAAATTGAAGTCGGCATGGTGGGTATCAATGTTCCTCTGCCCGTTCCAGTTTCATACCATAGTTTTGGCGGTTGGAAACGTTCATTGTTCGGTGACCTTCATGCTTATGGGCCTGATGCGGTACGTTTCTATACTAAGCGTAAAACGATAACGCAACGCTGGCCGTCTGCTGGTGTTCGTGAAGGCAAGACGTTTTCGTTCCCGTCTTAATGTGTTTCTGCGTTAGATAGAGAATAGCGGCGTTGGCCGCTATTTTTTTGTTTGTTATAGCCATTCTAGAAAACGAAAACTATGTATATACTGAATTTATGACTTCGGTTTAATCCTATTCCGATACGAATGATGAATGAGGGTATATGCAGCGCTATAAAGGGACATGGCCAGTTTTAGATAGTGGGTGCGTTTTAGATAGTTGGTCAGCGATAGGGCGCTGGCCAGTTGCATTATTGGTAATCGTGTCATTGGCCGGCTGTGCGTCTTCGAGTAGCAAGAATAGAGAAGATGGCGCTGCGAAAGCATCAGTGATTGATACGGATAGCAATATTCAACTTGTCGTCAACGAAGACAGT
This sequence comes from Marinomonas mediterranea MMB-1, assembly GCF_000192865.1. Taxonomy (NCBI): domain Bacteria; kingdom Pseudomonadati; phylum Pseudomonadota; class Gammaproteobacteria; order Oceanospirillales; family Oceanospirillaceae; genus Marinomonas; species Marinomonas mediterranea. The sequence goes on along the minus strand of NC_015276.1, from coordinate 3,779,999 downwards.
GCTTATTTATCAGGTGTTCTGGGACGTGAGCTGACGAACACGCTCAAATCAATGATAGAACAACACCCAAATGTGACGGAGTTGGTGTTGGTGGATGTGCCTGGAAGCCTTGATCAGCAGGAAACGATGAACAGCGCTCGTCTTATTCGACGGCTAGGGCTAAACACACATATTGCGCGTACTGGCTATGTTTTATCCGGTGGCGTTGATCTATTTCTAGGTGGCGTGAAACGCACAATTGGCCCCGGCTCTGCTGTTGGCGTACATGCATGGCGAGATCAGGATAACCCCTCTTCAAATACAGGTACTATAATGAAAGGTGAAGTGGATATGGCCGATCCCGTGCATGCAGAGTATGTAAATTTTTACCTATCTCTTGGCATACCTGAGCGATTTTACTGGTTTTCTTTAAATGCGGCCCCAGCGGAGCGGATTTATTATTTAACCTCGGAGGAAATCTATGATTTTCATCTCGCTACTGACTAATACTCAATGTATGTACGCGAATAGGAGCTAAGTTTGGATCAGTATGAACTTTTTGCCATTGAAAGTCCGTGTCGAGGCATCTGTGAAAACAGTAAGAAAGGGTACTGTAAAGGGTGTTTAAGAAGTCGAGATGAGCGCTTTCATTGGCATGGAATGACAGAGGTAGAACGTCGCCATGTTTTGCACTTATGTCGTTCTCGTTGGCAGAGAATCATCAAAGCGCGTCAGGACAAAATGGAAAAAAAACAGTCCGCCTCATTACCTTATGGGATGGATGAAACGGATATGTTGGATTTGTTTTCTACTCCGGCGAAAGAGAAAGAATAACGCGATGTTTAGCGTCTCCTTTCCTATCTTTCCCTACCTGTTTTTACGGTCTAAGTCATTATCCAAAAATCGCTTCTAATGCTTCAGAAAGTCGCTCCACGCCAATAACGGTCATGCCATTAATTAGCTTTTTAGGACAGTTTGTCTTTGGGACGATTGCTTTCGTAAAGCCATGCTTCGCTGCTTCAATAATACGTTCTTGACCCGACGGCACAGGGCGAATTTCGCCAGACAACCCCACTTCCCCAAGTACAACCAAGTCATGCGGTAGGACTTGATCTCTAAAGCTAGACACCACCGCTGCAATTGCCGCTAGGTCGGCACTGGTTTCAACGACTTTTACACCCCCTACGACGTTCAGATAGACATCCTGATCTGATGTGTGCAATCCGCCATGCTTGTGCAGCACCGCTAATAACATCGCAAGTCGATTGTGATCAAACCCGACCGTCACGCGGCGAGGGTTACCAAAGGCTGACTCATCAACTAATGCTTGAAGCTCTACGAGAAGAGGTCGTGTGCCTTCCCATACCACCATAACTAAACTACCAGCAGCAGGGTGTTTGGAGCGGTTTAAGAAGATGGAGCTTGGATTTTTGACTTCTTTTAAACCGTTTTCAAGCATCGCGAATACACCAAGCTCATTGATTGCCCCGAAACGGTTCTTCATGCCACGTAGTGTACGAAAACGAGAGTCTTCTGAGCCTTCTAACAGCACAGAGCAATCCACCATGTGTTCTAGTACTTTTGGACCCGCCAATGAACCATCTTTGGTAACATGACCAACGAGTAAGACTGCGGTTTGAGTTTGTTTCGCAAAACGTGTCAGAACGGCTGCACTTTCTCTTACTTGTGAAACACTGCCCGGCGCCGATTCAATGCCATCCAAATGCATGACTTGTATCGAGTCAATGACCATTATTTTGGGTTTTACTTGTTCAGCAACATTCAAAATAGACTCAACGTTGGTTTCCGACAACATTTTTAGATTCTGAGTAGGGAGACCTAAACGTTGTGCTCGCATAGCGACTTGTTGAAGTGATTCTTCACCTGTTACATAGAGTGCGCCTTGTTGTTGAGCGAGCCAGCACATGGTTTGTAAAAGCAGTGTACTTTTCCCTGCTCCAGGGTGCCCACCAATAAGAACCACGCCACCGGGCACTAATCCCCCACCTAATACCCGATCGAACTCACTGGCACCAGAGCTGAATCGAGGAACGTCACCAAGGTCTACTTCGGATAAATCTTTAACGCTTGTTGTTGCGCCTGCATACCCCTGACGTCTAGGGTCTTGCGTCGCGGCAACACGTGCGGATGTTTTAGTGGAGGTTAAGCGTATTTCTTGAAGGGTATTCCAAGCGCCACAGGCCTGACATTGTCCTTGCCATTTAGCGTAATCAGCACCGCATTCGTTGCATACAAAGGCTGTTTTTGCTTTTGCCATTTTTTGTCTCTGAGTTGTTATGCTTTTCATAACGACCCCTCCCTAACCCTCCCCTTAGTAAGGGGAGGGAATAAGAAATACCTCGCACTACTGCTCCCCTTACTAAGGGGAAGGAGTATGAAATACATCGATGCAATTCCTTCCTCTTTGTTAAGAGGAGGGAGGTTTGAAACACTGCATACTATTCCTCCCCCTTTACAAGGGGGAGGTTAGGTGGGGGTCATTAAACAATATTCAATTGCTTTTATAGTAACAGAGGAACTCAAAAAGTGTGGGAGAAAAAACGACAAACCCCCGCTAAAAGCGAGGGTTTGTATTTGATGTTCCAAACCCTACCTTAAAGGCAAAGTAGTGGACATTAAGAGTATCTTAGTTTTTGTTGAACTCTGGGTACGCTTCCATACCACATTCAGCAAGGTCAACACCTTCGTACTCTTCTTCTTCAGAGACACGAACGCCCATGATTGCTTTAATGATCAACCAAACAACTAGACTTGCAACGAATACCCATACGAAGATCGTTAGAGCACCAGCGATTTGCCCGCCAAATGTCGCACCGTCGTTTGTTAGAGGTACGGCAAGTAGACCCCAAACGCCGACTACACCGTGTACAGAGATTGCACCAACTGGATCGTCAATTTTCAGTTTATCCAATGTTAGGATAGAAACAACAACAATCAAGCCACCAACAACACCAATTAGAGTTGCACCTAGTGCAGATGGTGTAGAAGGTTCTGCTGTGATTGCTACAAGACCTGCAAGTGCGCCGTTTAGAAGCATTGTTAAGTCTGCTTTACCAAACAAGATACGAGCTAGGATAAGAGCTGCAATTGCGCCACCCGCTGCTGCTGCATTCGTGTTTAGGAATACCATTGCAACCGAGTTAGCGTTTGCTATATCGCCAAGTTTCAATACAGATCCACCGTTGAAACCGAACCAACCCATCCAAAGGATAAACGTACCTAGTGTTGCTAGAGGTAGGTTAGCACCAGGAATAGCGCGAACTTCACCGTTAGGTCCGTATTTACCTTTACGAGCGCCTAGTACCAGCACGCCTGCAAGAGCTGCTGCAGCACCGGCCATGTGTACGATGCCTGAGCCAGCGAAGTCAGAGAAGCCCATGTCGCCAAGGTTGTACATACCGAATACATCGTTACCGCCCCAAGTCCAACCACCTTCAAGTGGGTAGATCACAGCAGTCATAACAACGGCGAACGCTAGGAAAGCCCAAAGCTTCATACGTTCAGCTACGGCACCAGACACGATAGACATTGCTGTTGCAACGAAGACGACTTGGAAGAAGAAGTCAGAAGCGCCAGAATAAATTGAACCGCCTTCAAAACCGCCTTCACGGCCTTCAAAGTCAGATAGAGTAGATGCGACATCTACGTCTTGAATACCAGATAGGAACCAATCTCCACCATACATGATGTGGTAACCTACAACGAGGTACATGATACAAGAGATCGCAAACAGTGCGACGTTCTTAGTAAGAATTTCGGTTGTGTTTTTAGAGCGAACTAAGCCCGCTTCTAACATGGCAAAACCCGCTGCCATCCACATAACTAATGCACCACACACCAGAAAGTAGAAGGTGTCCATAGCATATTGTAAGTGATAAACTTCTTGCATTTTTCGCCCCCCTAAAGGCTTGTAAGATAAAAACGGTTTCTTATTATTTAAACCGCGTCTTCCCCAGTCTCTCCGGTACGAATACGAACCGCTTGTTCTAGATTAACGATAAAGATTTTACCGTCGCCAATTTTCCCAGTGTTCGCAGCGCTTGATATCGCTTCGACAACTTGGTCCGCCATGTCATCGGCGATCGCAAGTTCGATCTTCACTTTAGGTAGGAAATCTACGACATACTCTGCACCTCGGTAGAGTTCTGTGTGGCCCTTTTGACGTCCGAATCCCTTTACTTCTGTAACAGTGATACCTTGAACACCGATTTCAGATAGGGCTTCGCGAACATCATCTAGTTTGAAAGGCTTGATGATGGCAGTAATAAGCTTCATTCTGGCAATCTCCTTAGTTTTAGGATTATCTCGTATTGCGAGTACAACCAGATATTCAATATGCGTGCCACAACCATAAGAGTGAGTGTTTATAAGGGGTTGAGGAAAAGTGCACAAAAAAAGTACGGTCAATCGCGCACCAGAGAAAGCTAAGATTCGTGTTTTGTTGGTGCGCTGTGCGCTTTCTTGGTGCTTTTGGAGGGAGGTGGTTAAAGTAACTGGAAAAATGCGCTAACTATTTGGTTTTATAGTGGTTCAATAACATCAATTAGATGAATCACCTTCAGTTATGCGTCTGGTGTCACCAAGTCGGGTCACATATCTCGTTTTATGTGCACAAAAGTAAAGCGGGATTTAATGTTGTTCCAAATTGGGGCAATTTGCTTCGAAAGGGGAAAGGCAAACAGTGTAATAATGTATTTTAAGAAGTCGAATTGGTTTGTATACTTAGGGTAACAACAAACAGGTTACTAGCCCCTTATTTTTACTCGATAGCGATTATTTAAAATATAGTCGAATGCCCTAGTTAGCAAACTATCAAGGCAACCAAAAATAAGAGCGTAGTAATTTAACTCTTTTAAATAGGCTGCTTAAACGCAACCCTAATGACTATAGACGATAGAGGCCAATATGCTAGACCAATTTGTGAAACAAATGGGAGCTGGGCTAGAGCAAGCCGCAGCGACGTTAGGTAAATTGCCAGCAGAAGAAATCCAACAGCAACTGCATCAAGTAGCAAAAGACACGCTTACGAAAATGGACTTGGTTACAAGAGAGGAATTTGAAGTTCAGGCTGATATGCTGGCTAAATACCGAAAACGTCTTTTAGAACTTGAAGCGCGTTTAGAAGAGCTTGAGAAAACTGAATCTTAATCACTTTTGACCAGCTTTTTAGCTTCAGACCAGTTCTTTGATCCAGGTCTTTTTTTGTTATCTTCTTTTACAAAAAGCACAGTGATATAGTCATTGTGCTTTTTATTTGTAAAGGAGAAATGTAAGGATGTTTAAAAAAGCACTGTTAGTATCTGCTATGTCATTATCAGTTACCTATTCATATGGGGCTGATATAGGTGAAACTACTATAAACTCTGTTGTAAAGACGGTGGGTATTTCAGGTGTCTCTGACCCTATTGTTATAACAGGCGTTCCCTCTTCTAACGAAGCGGATAGTGGAGCAGTTAGTGTCTCAAATGTGACAAGTTCCACGTTCGACATTAGCTTTAAAGAGTGGGAGTACCTCGACGGTATACATAGTGATGAAACGGTACCTTATGCTGTTTGGGAGGCTGGTAGAGTTGAAAAAGCCGATGGTACTGTATGGGAAGTTGGTTCTTTTGATCAGGCTGCGAAATCTAAGCGAGTGGAATTTTTACAGCCTTTCGATGGCGTGCCTAAGCTCTTTATTACTGGACAGACGAGCAATGGCGATACCTATGTTGTCCGTGCAAAAAGTGTTACATCTTATGGTTTTGTCTCCGTTGCTCAGTTCTTTGAGGCTTCTAAAAATAAATCTTTTGATGAAAAAGTGGGTTATCTAGCAATATATTCAAGCGAAGAGGAAGGGCAGCTTGATAACGGATTGCCTTATGACTTGCAGTGGAAAAAATCGGATAACGTTTCTGGTAAGCCTGTGGTTAATTTCGCAGGTAAAACAGTGACACTTGAAGAGGACAGCTCTAAGGACACTGAGGTAGCTCACGTAAGTGAAGTGCTTTCTATGATGAGTATAAATGGAAATCTCTTTGCTAGTGATAGCAGTTTATATGGTAGTGATCCGATGAGCCTGAGGCAAGAGCCGGAAAAACTTGAGTTCCTTTCGAGCTGTAAGGCTTTAATAGATAACGATTCAACTTTACCTAGTGGTTACTATTCCATTGATCCTGATGGAGTTGGTGGTATTGCAGAGTTTACGACGTATTGCAATATGGAATTTAAAGGAGGTGGTTGGACATTAGTATCTAAGCGACGTTCGTCAATTGGCGATCCAACGGATGCTATCACATCAGATTCGGTTAGCCAGTACCTTCGAGATTCTCAATGGATTGAGCTTAGAGGGCAGGCCTCTGAGTTGTTAGCCGTGCAAGATGTTGAGTCAGATATTCCTACGAAATATGCAACTGGCGATATTTCAACATTACTTGCGGCCAATTGTGTACCTCTTGGAGACTCTTTATCTCAGGTTAAGTTAATTCATCATGAATCGTCTGGGTGCTCTGGAAATGGTTCTGATTATTCAGGTTTAGGCTCTACTAAGAACAATATGGTGTCGTTCTTGTGGGGCTACAATAAGAGTTTATGGTCTCATAACCCCGCATCTAACTATCACTCAAGTAGTGAAAATATAGACATTTACGTTCGCTAATCCATTGCTTATTATTTAGTTATTAAGGACAAACCCTCAGACTGTGAGGGCTTTTTATTTATATGATCAAGGAGTGATCATGAGTTTAGCCACTATTTATAGTCGCGCCCGTGTTGGCGTCGACTCACCTTTGGTAACCGTAGAAACCCATATATCCAATGGCTTACCAGCGTTAAATATTGTTGGTTTGCCAGAAGCCGCCGTGCGGGAAGCGAAAGATAGAGTACGCAGTGCGATTCAAAACAGCCATTTCGAGTTCCCAACGCAACGTATAACTATCAACTTAGCACCTGCCGATTTGCCAAAGGAAGGGGGACGATATGATCTTGCGATTGCTATTAGTATATTGCTTGCGTCAGGCCAACTTGGTGATTTGCAACTTCGTCAGTACGAGTTTCTTGGAGAGTTATCTCTAGCTGGAGACGTAAGAGCGATAACGGGCTTGTTGCCTTCTGCGGTGGCGTGTGCCAAAGCGAGTAGACAACTGATTTGCTCATCGGGCAATGAGCAAGAAGCGGGTCTTGTTGAATCCGACGCGCTTCATGCGAACGTATTGACGCAAGTGACTTCCCACCTCTTAGGGCAAAATAAGTTACCTGTTTGCCAGCTTAGTCGTAATGCATGCGAAGACGTCTCTAGGCAACTACCTGATATGGCGGATGTAAAAGGCCAATATCAAGCGCGACGAGCATTGGAAGTCGCGGCTGCAGGAGGGCACAACCTCTTGTTTGTTGGGCCTCCAGGCACGGGGAAAACAATGTTGGCGTCGCGTTTGCCCGGAATCATGCCTAAAATGATTGAGAAAGAAGCGCTTGAAGTGGCAGCGGTTCAATCTGTTTCAGGGCGAAAAATGGGCCATGATTGGTTTTGGTCGCAGCGAATTTTTCGTTCTCCCCATCACTCTAGTTCGGCCGCAGCACTGGTTGGTGGAGGATCAATTCCGAAACCCGGTGAAGCTTCTTTAGCGCATCGAGGGGTATTATTTCTTGATGAATTGCCAGAATTTGATCGTAAAGTATTAGAAGTATTACGTGAACCGTTGGAGAATGGTGAGATTCACCTTTCACGCGCTCGTGGACAAGTATCTTATCCGGCTAGGTTTCAGCTTGTGGCCGCGATGAATGCAAGTAATGAAGCCTATAAAGGTGAACAAGACTATTATCAGTCGCAAGCCAGTCAAAAGTACCTTAAAAAGCTGTCTGCTCCTTTTCTTGATCGAATTGATTTGCATGTCGAAGTTCCCCCTCTCCCTTCAAACCTGCTGGTGGATCAAAATGAATCAGGAGAACCCAGTAAGTTAATCCGACAGCGTGTCGAACTGGCAGTGTCTAGACAGCGAACTCGTCAGGGTGTCCAGAATGCACTTCTATCTGGCCGAAAGCTCGAATTGATTTGTAATCTGAATGAGGGCGATAAAGTGTTTATGCAACAAGCATTAGAAAAGCTCAAACTCTCTGCCAGAGCTTATCATCGAGTCTTGAAAGTAGCGCTGACATTGGCCGATCTTGAAGGGGTTGATGTCGCTAGGAAGCATCTAATGGAATCCTTAGGCTACCGCAAAATGGAAAAGTTATTAACCAAAGCAATCGGTGGGTAGGTTCAATTGTAAAGAAGCTGTTACATTGTTGACTAAAAACCTTTAGCCAGTAAAAATAGCTTTTACTTATATCACGTGCCTCTTATATAAGGATTTGGGGCATTTCAACATTGGAGATTGTGGGTATGGTTGTTCAGTTATTTCCTCTTTGGGCGGTATTGTTATCGTGTTGCGCCTATCTTTTTCCAGATTTGTTTGTTTCTTTTAAATCAAACATCGTTCCTTTATTGATGGTCATCATGTTGTCGATGGGGCTGACGTTACAGCTAGATGATTTTAGAAAAGTACTAACAAACAGAAAAGCCGTCGTGGTCGGAGTGATCTTGCAATTTCTGGTCATGCCGATATCGGCGTACGGCATTGCGAATATATTTGGTTTCAGCCTTGAGCTTGTCATAGGAATGTTATTAGTCGGCAGTGTCGCAGGCGGCACGGCTTCTAATGTAATGTGTTATTTGGCGAAAGGTGACGTGGCGCTTTCGGTATCAATGACCGCTATTTCTACTCTCATAGGCGTTGTACTCACACCATTGTTAGTGTCGGCCTTTATCGGTCAAAGCGTCAATGTGCCAACATATTCGATGTTTATTAGTTTGTTAAAAATTGTCCTAGTGCCCGTTGCTGTCGGAGTATTGGTCAATACCTTTGCCAACCAACTCGTGCGTAGGGTAGAGGGGCTGCTTCCTTATGTTTCTATGTTTACCATCGTGTTCATTATTGCCATTGTGGTTGCCTTGAGTGCAGACAAGCTCTCAACGATCGGTTTCTCTGTCGCGTTAGCCGTCATACTTCATAATAGCTTAGGTCTGATACTTGGGTATTGGGTGACTTTTACATTGGGATTCGACCAAAAAGTGTGTCGTACCATTGCTTTCGAAGTCGGTCTTCAAAACTCTGGGTTAGCATCTGCATTGGCGATTAAATACTTTACTCCGATCGCTGCGTTACCAGGTTCTCTGTTTAGTATCTGGCATAATATCTCTGGCTCACTATTGGCGGGATACTGGAGTCGAAGGAAAGAAGATCTAGGAAAGGTCTGAATAAGCTTCTAGAAATCGGCCCATACTAATGAGTGCCTCTGGGTGAGCGATCGGGTAAAATACTCGAATACTTTTATCACGCAGAGTCCCTCATGAGCCAACCCGTACCTTCAATTGCACAGCGATTAAAGAGTCTTAACAATCGCCAGCTCGAAGCCGTCAAACAAATAGATGGGCCACTTCTGGTGCTCGCTGGGGCTGGGTCAGGAAAAACCAGTGTAATCACAACCAAAATAGCCTATCTGATTCAAACATGTGGCTTCAAAGCGTCGAGTATTGTTGCGGTTACTTTTACCAATAAAGCCGCACGTGAAATGAAAGAGCGTGTTGTAAGCATGCTCTCGAAGCAAGAAAGTCGTGGCTTGAGTATTTCGACTTTCCATACATTAGGCCTCAATATCTTACGGCGCGAATACCGCAAAGCGGGCTTAAAAGAAGGCTTTACACTGTTTGACTCTCAAGACGGTCAAGCACTGATAAAAGAAATATTGGATAAAGAATTTAACGGTCAAACGGATTCCGTTGGATTTTGTCAGCACACAATATCCAATTGGAAGAATGATCTCATTCCGCCACAGCAAGCCATGGTCAATGCCGATACCGAAGAACTGTTGCTCGCCGCTCAAGTGTATACGCAATATCAGAGGTATCTGCGTGCCTATAATGCGGTTGATTTCGATGATCTGATTTTACTGCCTGTTAGTCTGCTCATATCCGATGATGCATTACGTGATAAATGGCAGAAAAAAGTACGTTATTTATTAGTAGATGAGTGTCAGGACACCAATACCAGTCAGTACGAGTTGATTCGCTTGTTGGCGGGTTTTCGTCGTTGTTTTACGTTAGTTGGAGATGACGACCAGTCTATCTATGCTTGGCGCGGTGCTCGTCCAGAGAACCTCGAACAACTTTCTGTTGATTACCCAAATTTAAAACTGGTTAAGCTTGAACAAAACTATCGCTCAACAAAAACGATATTAAAATCAGCGAACACATTGATCGCAAACAACCCGCATGTCTACGATAAATCGTTATGGAGCGATTTAGGTATTGGCGATCCTATTCGTGTGATGGTGACTCGCAACGAAGACGCTGAATGTGAGCGTGTTGCTGCTGAAATCCAATCACGACACCTTCGTAATGAAATTCCCTATAAAGATTTTGCGGTGCTTTATCGCGGCAATCATCAAGCTCGTCTCTTAGAGATAAAGCTACAGGCTTATCGAATCCCTTATAAAATGAACGGCGGAACCTCATTTTTCTCGCGAGCTGAAATAAAGGATTTGATGGGGTATCTAAGGCTATTAGTGAACCCAGAAGATGATAATGCATTCTTGCGGGTGATTAACCTTCCCAGACGCGACATTGGCCCTGCAACGCTAGAGAAGGTTGGACTTTTAGCAAATGATTTAAAAGTCAGTTTACTTGCCGCCGCGGGCGATAAGGCGTTGGAAGAGAGCGTCTCTGGTAAACCGCTAAAAAGCATTCAAGAGTTTACTCGTTGGATGGACACCTTGCGGAAAAGCTTGGAAAAAGGCTCACCCATTCCGGTCATCGAGCAAATGATCTACGACATTGACTACTATGGTTGGCTGCAAGAGCAAGCAAGCTCGCCCAAAGCGGCTGAACGTCGTATTGAAAATGTACGTTTTCTGATTGAATCCATCCAGCGCATGATGGAATCTGCTTGGGAAGAAGACGCGGATGCAGGGCTAGATCAAGCGATTGCTAAACTGCTTTTGATCGACATGTTGGAACGACAGGAAGAGGAAGAGGATGAAGATAAAGTGCAACTGCTGACGCTTCATGCCTCAAAAGGTCTTGAATACCCACACGTTTTTCTGATTGGTTGTGAAGAAGAGTTACTTCCTCATAGAAACAGTATAGAAAATGACGACATCGAAGAAGAGCGCCGCCTTGCTTATGTCGGCATTACGCGAGCCAAGCGTACTTTGTGCATTACAATGGCCTCAAAGCGCCGCCAGTTTGGCGAAGAAATGGATTGTCTACCCAGTCGTTTCTTAGATGAACTTCCACCAGAAGATCTTGTGTGGGAAGGTCGTGGCGATGAATCTGAGCAGCAAAAGAAAGAGCAGGGTAAAGCCTCGCTTTCTGCTCTTAAAGCCATGTTGAATAAGTAGTGAGCCAATTAGTTTATGCTTCAGCGAGGACCGTATGAATAATGTATTTTCAGATATTCCAAAGAGTATTCCTGACGAAATATTTGAGGACATTCTTTCAACAGGCAATATTCGTATTGAACGTATAGTGTCTGATGGCCACAGCTCTCCTGATGTTGGTTGGTATGATCAGTCTGAACATGAGTGGGTTCTCGTGTTAAAAGGGCAAGGTGTTATTGAGTTTGAAGCGGGGCGTATCTGCACTTTATCAGAGGGCGATTTCATTAATATCGAAGCAGGCACTAAGCATAAAGTGTTGAGCACTTCCCCTGACGAAGTCACAATTTGGCTCGCCATTTTTTATTCCTAATCCACTCTTAATATCTAAACTTAAATAATATCTAAACCTAAAAGAAGGTTACATGAATGCGTAAGTCTGATAAAAAAATGGATAATCAAATTCGTCTTGTTCTAACGGATGTTTGTGAAACCGCGTTAAAAGATATTCAAGGCTTTGAGTGGCTGACGCATACCGTTGATTACGCGCGTTTTCCTCAAACATTAAAAGTGACGTGCGTATTTGATACAAATGAAAACCTTGAGGCCTACCTGCATTCGACATTAAATCATTCACTCGCGTTACGTATTCATACAGAGCTTAAAAGTCTCGACATTAAAATTAAAAATATTCAAAACCACATCTCATACGATACAGAAGAACATTGTCATCATTCGCATGAAGGAAATTGGGCTGAAAGGCTTCATTAACGTAATTCCTCCAGTTATTTTAAAAAGACACAGCACGCTATAAAAATAGGTCATACCTCTTTTGGTGTATATCCTTGTCCTCCGTACTTCCCTACTCTCCTAAAAAGTTAATTGTATTGTATGAACCGCTCAAGGAGCTTTCATGTCGAGTCTAAGTATCAGGGTTAAACTTGTGTTTTTGTCTGGCTGTTTTGCAGCGTGTTTAGTGGGGATATTAATTGTCGTGTCGACTCAATCGATACGTGCGATGAATGAGTTTGCATCTAGTGAGCTGAATGAATTGCAGCGCGGGCAAGCAGAAACATTATTACGCTCAACCGCTGATCAGGTAAAAACTAAAGTACGTGTTTTTTTGGAGTCTACCGCGTCGACGACCATTAACTTTGCAGCCTTGTTATCACAAACCGCGAAAGGTAATGGTGGAGAGCCGTATTTGCGTGAGCGAGTACACGATATGGCACAAGGCTTACTAAAAAGTACACCAACCATGAGTGCATTGTACGCCCAATTTGAAGAAGATGGTTACGATGGGTTGGACCGCCGTTATCCAAAAAGTACCTTATTTACCTCAGATGTTGGCACGTTGGATGTGTATTGGGTGCTAGAGGATGGACAGTTTGTTCCCTATGAGTCGGACTCATCTAAAAAGTATGTGAGCAGTTTAGATGACAATGGCGTACGTGAATCGGAGTGGTATCTATGTTCATATGACACCGCTGAGCCATGTTTGCTGGATCCTTACCTCTATGAAATCTCTGAAGGTAACAGCGTTTTAATGACGAGTTACACTGAACCGGTTTTAGTCGATGGTGCGTTTGTTGGTTTAGTTGGGGCTGATGTCAATTTACCGGAGATACAGGTACAGGTACAGACGCTGGCAAAAGATTTATTTAGCGGACAGGGCGGTATAACGATTGTGAGTCAGCGTGGCGTTATTGTTGCGTCCAGTGTCTTTTCATCGTCGTTGGGTTCGAATATTAACGTAACCGATTTGAATACGGATGACCTAAAGCAAGATGGATTGGTAAAAGGCTCAGACGAATGGCGTTTTACTAGCCATTTTGACATCGGTAATGCAGCTCAAAATTGGACGGTTTATCTCTCAGTACCGACCGATGTTTTATTAGCGCCATCGATAGAATTAAACACAACTTTGGAACAAAAAACCAATCAGTCCGTCATGTTACTTTTAGGACTAGGCTTGAGCTTAATCCTAGTTGGATTGGTTATTATTTACGGCATCGTGCGTTCTGTTACCTCACCATTAAGTGGCATTGCGGCCCGAATGAAAGCGCTCGCCTCTGAAGAAGGGGATCTGACGCAGCGTCTAGGGCCGCAAAAGCACCTTGAACTAATACAGCTTGCACAAGGTTTTAATCTTTTCGTTGAAAAGCTTCAAGATATGGTGAAACGACTAAACGCACAGCGTAGTGTCGTGGCGTCATCAAATGAACATTTTGTTGGTATCACTGCTCAAGTTGATCAGTCTATTTCTTCTCAAACTGATCAAATTCAGTCAGTTGTTACCGCTGTTACTGAGATGTCTAGTTCCGCCTTTGAGGTTGCGAATCTGGCGCAAGACAATGGTCAAGCAACAAATGAAATGAGCGGCTATTTAAGCGCGTCATTTGCTTTGGTTCAGCAGAACTGTTCTCAGGTCGGAATGCTAGCGTCGGAACTTGATCGTGCAAATGTTCAAGTGGCAAGAGTCTCAGAGCGAAGTGACGCTATATACGGAATTTTGGATACGATTAGAGGCATTGCTGAACAAACTAATCTACTTGCATTAAATGCAGCGATTGAAGCGGCTCGTGCGGGTGAACAAGGGCGCGGTTTTGCGGTAGTGGCCGATGAGGTTCGAAGTTTGGCTGCACGGACGCAAGGTTCAACAGAAGAAGTTGATGAGCTAATTAAAGCGCTGCAAGACGATGTGCGCTCTGCCGTTAGTTTGCTAGATCAGAGTCGGACAAACGTTAGTGCTACAGTTGAAGCTGCTAATGAGAGTGCAGAAAAGCTCGGGTTTGTTAACGATCGCGTTACCATGATCTCCCAAAACTCCTCTCAAGTCGCGTCAGCGGCGACAGAGCAGTCGAATGTAGCAGAAGAGATAAACAAAAACCTTGTGGTAATCAGCGATGCTGCTCAATCATTGAGAGAGGTCGTCTCTGGTCTATCATCAAGCCATACCGATAATGTTGAAGCGGTTAACCAGCTCAATTTAATCCTATCTAAGTTGAAGGTGTAGCGTTTAGATCGGAAAAATATAAATAGCATCAGGAATAGAAGTCGATAAGCCAAGGTGATGCGCTGTTTCTACTTCTATTGCCTGATTAGCTACTCACGATGACATTGTTTATCGCGTTTTCAATCAGTGATTTTTTCACCGATGTTTTACTTACGGGTTGGTCAAACCAGAAATTCATCGGCTGATCAAAACCAATGCCATGCATGTAGTTGTAGAGTGATTTTCTAAGTCCTCTGCCGAGCATATCGTGGTCAGTATCGATTGGGTCAAAGAAATCGACGTCATTCTCAGCGAAGCGCGTTTCAGGGCGATCAGCCAGAGTGATGCCGTAGTCATCTGGATTAATCCCGATAGGGCTGTGAATCGTTGCCGCGAAGCGGTGCCAATAAGCGGATTGAAAACAGCCACTCGACATCATTTGACGTACCATTTCCAGCGAGTCGATGGTCTCTTGCTCGGTTTGAGTTGGGAAGCCATACATGAGATAGGCATGCACTAAGATACCGGCATCGCTGAATCCCTTAGTGACACGTGCCACTTGCTCTACGCTGACGCCTTTTTTCATTAACTTAAGTAAGCGGTCAGAAGCCACTTCGAGACCGCCGCTTACCGCAATACAGCCCGAATCGGCCAGAAGTTGGCAGCGTTCAGGTGTGAAGGTTTTCTCGAAGCGGATGTTCCCCCACCAGCTGATGACCACTCCGCGTTCGATTAAGCGGTTAGCCAATGCAAACAAGGCTTTTGGCGGGGCGGCTTCATCGACGAAATGAAAGCCTGTTTGTCCTGTTTCTTCTATGAGCTGTTCTATACGGTCGACCAAAATGTCGGCACCAGCTGCGTCGTAGCGATCGATGTAATCTAGGCTGACATCGCAGAAGCTGCATTTGCGCCAATAACACCCATGAGCAATGGTTAGCTTGTTCCAGCGTCCATCGCTCCAAATTCGGTGCATCGGGTTGAGCATTTCGCAAAGTGACAAATAGTCATTGAGCGGTAAACCATCGTACACCGGGGCAGCGACATCGGTTTGCGGTATATCATGCAGTGCTTTGTTGTCATTGAAATGGACAAAAAGCTCGCCATTTTCGTCTTCAGCGAGACAGTAAGTACGTACTAACTCGTCTACCTCTCGTTGACCGTCAAGGTATTCAAGTAACGTCATAAACGGTCGCTCGCCATCGTCAACACAAATAAAATCGACAAATTCGAAGACGCGTGGGTCTTTTAGTGCACGTAATTCCGTATTAACAAAACCACCGCCCATCACAATGGCAATATCGGGGTTGATTGCTTTGCACGTTTGCGCAATGCGCAATGCGCCCAGCATATTGCCCGGAAAGGGTACAGTCAGCGCGACCACGCTCGGCTGTGTTTCTTCTAGATAGAGTTCGACAAGCTGTTCTAGAATTTCAGAGCTAAAACTTGGTTCCCCCATCAATATGTCGTACAGGTCGTCGAAGCTTGGGTTTGCTGCAGCTAAACGTTCGCCATAACGGCTGACTTCAAAATGAGGATCGACGCCCTGCGTAATGACCGCTGATAAATCATTGATAAAGAGTGTTGCAAGATATTTGGCTTTATCTTGTACGCCTAGATCGCCGAAAGCGTTTTGCAGAACGTCACCAGAAATAGCGGTCATTTGTTCAATGGCATCGAAAGCCGGGCCTTCCGGTAAAAAGCGGCGCGATACGATACGCAAGGCTAAACTGGGGTCTTTACCCTGTAAGAAGCGAATAACAGGTTCAACGCACAATGAATATCGATCGAACTCCGACAAGAAGGCATAAATAACGTCGGGTAGCTCATCGTCATTGAATTGCTCAAAATTGTCTTCCACATGTTGGCGGATGATATCCAAGCCGTCGGATGTCATCATTTCTAAAAACAACTCAATGGCGGGATCTCGTTGTATCGCATCGTAATTACGAGATCGCAAGAACCCGGTTAAATAGGCCGTTGCTGGATAGGGCGTATTCAACTGAGTCATTGGGGGAGTCATTAAAAGAACGGTCATAGCCTGCCTTTACAGTGGAAACGGAATGGTCAAAAAAATAGAGACGAAAAGCGTCTCTTTAAAACGCCATAGGAAGCAATACAAACCCTAAATACGAGAACCACATTACGGCAATAGCGCTACCGAGCCATAGCATGATACGACGACGTCGTGATCTTACTGGCTTCTCGTCGTCTTCGTTATAATGAGCAAGGAAGTGCTCGACAGCTTCTTCTGGTGAATTCGCTTCAACGGTGGTTTTCTCTACGTAACCGCAGATTTTTAAGTGTTGGACGTCTTCCTTAACCGTTTCCGCACGGGTTATATGTTCACGTTTAAGAACAGTGTAGGTTTGCATGGAATACTCTCTTAACTTTGCACAAATCTGATGGGGGCAAATGCTACCATTACCGCTTTCATCTGTCTGTAAAAGGCGTTTGAAAGAGGGTAATCTTTCGGGTCTATTTGTTCTTCGTGGACGCCTTTTATTGGTTCAAGTGATTAAAAAGGGGACTAAATGTTTGACAAAACGCAGAGTGCTTTCCAAAAAATCGCTAGTCAGTGATTTGATTCTAGTATAATAATCACTCATCCGTTTGAGTGTGCCTCATGGACAATTCGTTTGTCGTTTACTTTTCATCTCATTTAGCTTTTTGTAAGGCTGATATAGAGGCGAGTTTATCGAACCATTCAATGTTAATCGAGTGGCGTTGTATCGATTCCATTGAAGAGTGCCCTGTTTCCAATACCGTCTTAATCTCGGAAGGTGAGCTTTCTGGGACGGACGTGCGTCTATTGGCAGCAAGAAGATCATTTGTCGTGGTTGAAAATTGGTCCTTAGAGGTCAGCGTAAAATGGATCGAAAGAGGCGCGATGAACTGTTTCTCTCATTCTACCCCGTCTCTTATTGCCTCCTATTTGTTTTCTGAATTTACTCACTATACGCGCACTGAGTCCGAAAAAGTGGATATGAGTATGTTTCAGGTCGTTATCGATACGATTCCTGTTCCCATTTTTTACAAAGATCATCTGCATATTTACCGAGGGTGTAACGATGCTTTTTGTGATTTTTTAGGGTATTCAAAGCAGAAGATTATCGGAAGCTCAGTTTATGACATTGCACCAAAAGACTTAGCGGGTATTTATTATGCAGCGGATTGTGAACTGCTTCGTCGAGGTGGAACGCAACGATATGAAGCGGAAGTTCGATATGCAAATGGCTCTCTCCATGAAATAGAGTTTAACAAAGCGGTTTTTATGCGACCAGACGGACAGCCTGGTGGCCAAGTTGGTGTCATGTCGGATATCACAGAACGTAATCAATTAATGCGGAAGCTGGAAAAAGCCAGTGCGACCGATCAACTGACGGGAGCCGCTAACCGCAGAAGCTTTGATCAAGTGATTCACGAGGAATGGAAAGTCGCAAAGGCATCTGGCAGCCCCCTCAGCCTGATGAGCTTAGATCTCGATCATTTTAAGAGAATTAATGATCAGTACGGCCATAGTGCTGGCGATACTGCATTAAAATTAATTGTTGATTGGTTGCAAGCAGGGCTGGGGGAAAACGATAGCCTTTATCGAATTGGCGGCGAAGAGTTTTATGTTCTTATGAAAGAGACGGATCTTAAAAGCGCACTCGAAAAAGCCGAATCGCTGAGAAGTGGGCTTGAAAAACATACGTTTATGATTCAAGACAATGAGATAAAACTGACGCTTTCGATTGGTGTTATACAGCTTGGTATGGAGATCATATTAGATCAGATTCTTGAACTGATTGATCGTGCATTGTATGAAGCAAAAAATAATGGACGTAATCAGGTCAGGGCGGTTTCTGGAAAAAGAATGTCATAAGTCGCATTATAAAGTCATCAGAAAAGTAGCACTTATCGGAACGCATTGTAAAAAGGAGACGTATTTATGTCGTTAACCTCTCATTTTGAATTGATGGCGGTTTACAACCAAGGGATGAACCAGCGCTTGTATCAAGTGGCGGCTCAATTGACACCTGAGCAACTGAGTAAAGCGCGAGGCGCGTTTTTTGATTCTATTATTGGAACACTGAATCATATTGTCGTTGGCGATGTTATTTGGCTGAAAAGATTCGCCAATCATCCTAATCATTTTAGCTCATTGGACTCCGTTCGAAGTATGCCGTCGCCCAATGCATTAGACGCAGTGCTTTATGATCGTTTATCTGATTTAGAAGAAGTGCGTATGCACTTAGATCGTATCATTGTTGAGTTTGCCGCTGAGCTGGACGATGACGTTTTGGCGTCACCATTATTGTTCAATAACATGAAAGGTAAGCCAAACAAAAAGCAACTGGGTTATTTGGTTCAGCATTTCTTCAATCATCAGACACACCATCGCGGACAAGCATCTACATTGTTGTATCAAGTGGGGTTGGATGTGGGTATTACCGATCTTTTAATTGATATCCCCAACGAATAATTTTTACCCTGCACATTTAATTCTGTACAAAGGCTTGAATAAGGCCTCTGTACAGGGTGTCGATCGCGGGAACGGTTTCTAATTGATCGGCTATGCAAGTATGGGCGTCTGCTTTGATTCTATCGTTCATCTGATTAAATTGATTGAAAAGGTTCACGGGATGAACGAGTTGTTCGAGCGAAACATCGACTAAAATACATGCTTGAGCAAGTATCACCTTCCTTTCTTTGCCAGTGATAACCCGCTGTGCCGTACCCACTATTTTTTGTCCGTTAATATTCATGTTGTAATCGCCGTCGCAGTATGAGTGAGGCGTTGCATGATTTTCGGTTGTTAGACCAAGAGCATTAAAAAAGTGTTCGAGCGTACCACAAAAGCGACTATAGCCTTCTTGAATAGCGTAATGTCTATCGGCGTCCCAGACATACATGTGGGTTAAGTTGATGACGCCTTGAACTTGAGGAACGGGAGCTCCGCCTGTTCGCCTAGAGACGATGTGCCAATTGTGTAGATCGAGCTGTGCTGTGAGCTCTGGTGTCGCCTTCCATTTTTGACTGGCAGGTAATACGAGCGTGGGCGTTGTTGTTCGCCATAGTAGTAGACATTGGTTTAGGTCGCCCGTTTGAACTTTTTTGATCAGTTCAGCTTCCTTTTCAAAAGCACGTTCAACTGACGTATTTTTGAACTGAATAATTCGGTTTTTGCTTGTGGTCATTATACCGCTTACGTCATTTTCTATTAGATAGATGGTGCCATAAATGATCTCTTGATATAAGAATTATCTTCATTTGTCATTCAAACTAACGTCTCTTTAGTCAGTCGCTCTATTCAGAAACACGCCTCTCCAAAAACACCTGATATTTCAAAGAGGCGTTTAAAGAGAGGCGTGCTTTGTCTATGTTAACTAAGCAGTTAGGTAACTAAGCAGTTAGGTAACTAAGTAGCTAAGTAACTTAGCGATAGAGCGATCAAGTTATAAAAAGGACAAAGCTTTGCCGCTAGGTTCACCTACCACGTTGCCGTTCTTCATCACGATTTTACCAGCAAGAATGGTGGCGATGGGGAAGCCCGTCACGCGGTCGCCGTGATAAGGTGTCCATCGACATTGGCTCGCCATATCGGCGTCGTCAAATGTGTGCACTTTTGCCATATCGACTAAGACAAGATCCGCGTCAAAACCTTCTGCAATATTCCCCTTATTTTCAATGCCTAATACTCGGCAAGGTCCTTCACAAATCAGGTCTACAAGCTTCTCAAGGCTGATTTTATTTTGATTTACCATGTTGAGCATGACGGGAAGTAGGGTTTGTGTGCCCGGCATGCCACTAGGAGAATTGGGGTAAATACGAGCTTTCTCTTCAAGCGTGTGCGGAGCGTGATCCGTTGCCATAACGTCAACTGTGCCATCGTGAATAGCGTCCCAAATAGCATACTGGTGATAGCGCTCTCGGATCGGGGGATTCATTTGTACTCTAGAGCCGCGCTGTATATAGCAATTTGGCGCATGAAAATGCAAGTACTGAGGGAGCGTTTCAACTGTGATTTGTTGGTTATTCAAAAGGCTCTTCTGTTGACGCAAATAGTCCATTTCATCGGCACTAGAGATGTGTAAAAGGTGCAGTTTCGCGCCTGTTTCTTTGGCAATCGTGACGACTTTTTGCGTTGCATTGAGGGCGCTTTTTACGTCCCGCCATTCGGGATGTGAATATACATCGCTTGATGATTCCGCGATGTGTTTTCGTTCGCGTAGGCGAGCTTCATCTTCCGCGTGGATTGCAATACGGCGTTGGCAGGATTTAAGGATATTGGTCAGAACGGTTGTATCATCAACCAACAACGAACCAAACGAACTTCCCATAAAAACTTTTATTCCTGCGCAACCAGGTAACTTTTCTAGATCTGGTAACAGGTGTGTGTTTTCTGCGCTGGCACCCGCATAAAAAGCAAAGTTGCTCCAAGCGGATTCTGCTGCAATATTAAGTTTTTGTTTTAGAGCGGCTTCGTTGGTAGTCGGTGGTGTCGTATTCGGCATTTCGATAATACTGGTGACGCCTCCCAAAATAGCCGCTTTTGTGCCGGTCGATATGGTTTCTTTGTGCTCAAGGCCTGGCTCTCGAAAATGAACTTGAGAGTCAATAACGCCCGGCAGCAAGTGCTTATTTGTGCCATCTAAGACGGTGTTACTTGTATAGGAATTTAGAGTATCAGTGATGGCTACGATTTTACCGTCATGACAAATGACATTGGTAGCCTGTTTACCTTCTGGTAAGACGGCCGTCACATTTCTGATGATTAAATCGACTTTATTTGACGACATACTAACGTTCCTCACTGCTAAAGAACGCTTGAGCAACAGCATCATGTCCGTGAAGGCTTTCCTGATGTGATACGTACAGTTTTCCACTGTAACCTTGCGTTTCCAGCGCTTGTATTAGGCGCCGACTGGCGTCTTCTACAAACATTGGGTTGGCGCCATTTCTCAGTGCAAATTCTTGTTCGTCGTCTCGTTTCACAAAGGTTTGTACTGGTGTTCCAAGAGCTTCTTCGCAGGTATTAATAAGCTCAGAGATGGGTAAAGGGCCGTCGGTAATACCCACCGTAATGTTTGCGATACTTCGCTGACTGTGGGGAATCGCAAGCGTTCCGTTTTTCTCCAACCACGAGGTTATTTCGCCATGATTAAGCGATTGAGAATCACGGAATGTTTGATCGAAGGTTTGACTCAATGCCTGACGTGATAGCGCGGCGGAGGCAGGGCAACTGGAAGAATAAGTGACTTGAATCCCCAGTGATAAGGTGAACCCGTCTTGATGTGAGTAGTTCGCATTGATCTCAACAGGGTATCGATTCCACCCATCGCCATTACTGTTCAAAGCAGGGCGTTTAATCTGAAGTTGCGTTTTGAGTTCTATCGATAGATTTGTTGCTTCTACTTCGGTTTGCTGTAACAAGGCGTGTTTCGCACACGAGGCGAGGGTTGCAGCAGACAGGGATGTTTCGCTAAGTTCTAATAACGATTCGTACATGCGGGACATGTGCAGTCCCTTTTGTCCATTTTGGACATTTGCAAATATGGCGGCATTCGCTGCACAGGTTTGAGTACCGTTCTCTACGTTTATACGAAGAGGCAAGGCGATGTTTGCCATTCCTACTTGATCTAACGAGATATCTGACACTATCTTGCTGGCGACATCGGGTAAGGGGGTTAGGTTATTCATGTGGAAGCAAGGGCTCCTTATTTCTATGACGATGCGTTCGTTGGTGATGGCTTCGTAAATTGTGATTGGCTTTCAATTATTTTGAATGATACCTGATTTAACTGTTATGTTATAACATTTAATTTGTTCGATTCATAACAATAAGGATGCGTATGTCTAATCAAGCACAAAAAACAGCACTCGTTGTCAGCGCTCACTCGGCTGACTTTGTGTGGCGGGCGGGTGGAGCTATTGCCGCTCACGTGAAACAAGGTTGGAAAGTAAAGATTATTTGTCTGTCTTACGGAGAACGAGGCGAATCGGCAAAATTGTGGCGTAAGCCCAATATGACACTAGAGCAGGTAAAACTAGTACGAGAGCGTGAAGCGAGAGCGGCTGCCGAGATTTTAGGAGGCGATATCGAGTTTTGGGATATTAGAGATTATCCCATGCGAATCGACGAAGCGACGTTATTCCGTCTAGTGGAAACGTATCGCCAATTGCAGCCAGAGTTTGTGTTAAGTCATTCAGAGCGAGACCCTTATAACTTTGACCACCCTCTGGCGATGAGAGCGGCTCAAGAAGCGCGTATTATTGCTCAAGCCGAAGGGCATAACCCAGGTGAAACTATTATAGGCGCACCGTCTGTTTACGCGTTTGAACCCCATCAAACTGAACAATGCCATTGGGAGCCAAATACCTTTTTAGACATTTCTGATGTCTGGGATTTAAAACGTCAGGCAATTGAATGCATGGAAGGGCAAGAGCACCTTTGGGATTACTATACGCGTGTGGCGTTACAACGTGGCGTTCAAGCGAAACGCAATATTGGTATTACAGCTAAACGCGCGATTCAGTATGCAGAGGGTTATATGAAATTAACGCCTATCGTGGTGCATCACTTATAGAGTAGATCTTTTCACTTTATTTCTGCCCACATAATTGTCTGTTCATATCGGTAAGTGCATCGTGACGACGAACTTCAATCTAGAGTTCGTCGTTTATTTTTCGTTGTTTCTCTGATCAGACTCATTCGTACCTTTATGTCAAATACGAGTCTTAAAAGGCTTGCATAAAAGAAATGCCGTCACAAAAAGAGCCTAAATTCGCTCATTTAAATAGCGGTCATAGTCCGGTATGGTCTTTTCAAACTCGTTTTCAAAGAGCGGAGAAGAGACCAGAAAATTAGCGGACGAAACACTACACGCAATTGGGATATTCCAAACCGCCGCCACTCGTAAGAGGGCTTTAATATCGGGGTCGTGCGGCATAGGTTCAAATGGGTCCCAAAAAAAGATAAGGACATCGATTTTACCTTCCGCAATGAGGCCACCAAGTTGCTGATCGCCACCTAGCGGACCACTAATCAGCGCTTCTACCTCGACTCCGAGCTCCTTCTTTAGCATATTGCCCGTTGTGCCGGTCGCCATCAGATGGTGACAAATGAGCTTTTCTTTATGCTCTTGAGCCCAACGAATAAGCTCTTGCTTCATGTTGTCGTGGGCAACCAGCGCAATGCGCTTGGTTGCCGGTGTGGTAACGACTTTTTTATACATAGTCATTGGCGCTTAAACGATTTGACCAACTTTCACGATTTTCATCGCATTGGTTGTGCCAAGGCTGACGAGGTGATCCCCTTTGGTCACAATGACTAGATCGCCGTCTTCTATGTAGCCCAGTGATTTAACTCGTTCAATTAATCCCGAGATAATGTTGTCTACATTGTAAGATTGCGAAGAGAATGACACAGGTGTCACACCACGGTACAAGGCGGTACGATTAAGTGTTTCTTGATTCGGTGACAAAGCGTAGATCGGCAAGCCAGATGTAATACGAGACATAAGCAGAGGAGAGTTACCAGATGCTGTCAAGCTGATAATGGCTTTAACACCTTCAAGGTGGTTCGCTGCATACATTGCCGACATGGCGATGGTCTCATCGATGCTGTTGAATTTAACATCGATGCGGTGCTTAGACTTCTTAACGGAAGGTTGTTTTTCCGCGCCTAAACAAACGCGATTCATCGTGTGAATTACTTCTTCTGGGTAATCGCCTGCCGCTGTTTCTGCTGAAAGCATAACGGCGTCAGTGCCGTCTAAAACTGCGTTCGCGACGTCGAATACTTCCGCGCGAGTTGGCATAGCACTTGTGATCATGGTTTCCATCATCTGAGTTGCCGTGATCACAGGGCGGTTCAATTGACGGCAGCGCTTAATCATGTGTTTTTGAACACCGACCAATTCTGCGTCACCAATTTCTACACCTAGGTCACCACGAGCCACCATGACTGCATCGGATGCAAGAATAATGGAATCTAAGGTTTCATTGTCTGCAACCGCTTCTGCGCGTTCTACTTTCGAAACAATGCCAGCTTTAAGTCCAGCGGCTTCTGCTAAGCTGCGGGCCTCTTCTAAGTCGGCTGCGCTACGAGGGAAAGACACCGCAAGGTAGTCCGCTTTTAGCGCTGCTGCTGTTTTAATGTCTTCTTTATCTTTGTCAGTAAGCGCTGCTGCTGAAAGACCACCACCAAGACGGTTAATCCCTTTGTTGTTCGACAGAGGGCCGCCTACAACGACTTTTGTGATGACTTCCATGCCTTTGACTTCTGTCACTTCAAGAACAACGCGACCGTCATCGAGAAGGAGGACGTTGCCTGGCTCAGAGTCTTTAGCCAATTGAGGGTAATCGATGCCGACACGAGTTTCATCGCCAGCGGTTTTGTCGAAGTCGACGTCTAGGATAAACGTTGCACCTTCTTCAAGTTGAACTTTTTGGTTATCTTTAAAGCGTGCTATGCGAATTTTCGGTCCTTGTAAGTCGCCTAAAATTGCTATGTGGCGGTTGTTCTTCTTCGCCATTTCACGAACCGTATTTGCTCTGTTAATGTGATCTTCTGGTTGACCATGAGAGAAGTTCAGGCGAAATACATTTGCGCCCGCTAAAATCAATTTCTCGATCATTTCTGGCGAGCTGGAAGCGGGGCCTAAAGTGGCAACAATTTTAGTTCTGCGTGTCATGATATTTACCAAAAATTAAGATACGTGAAGAGAAGTATATGAAACGACGAAGGCTGCGTCAGCAGCCTTCGTGTATTTTGAGCTATTTTGCACTCATTAATGCAATTGCGTTGTCTAACATTCGGTTTGAGAAGCCCCATTCGTTATCGTACCAAGCCATTACTTTAACCAGAGTGCCTTGTACACGTGTTTGTGTTGCATCAAAGTTTGATGTGTAAGTGCTGTGGTTAAAATCACTTGAAACCAAAGGCTCACGGTTTACACATAGAACGTCGGCAAGGACTGGATCTGCTGCAATCGCATCTTCGATGATTTGATTTACTTCTTCAGCCGTTGTTTCACGAGGTGCTTGGAAGGTAAGGTCAACCAAAGAGACGTTTACGGTCGGTACACGCACCGCCATACCATCAAATTTACCTGCTAGTTCTGGTACCACTAAACCTACCGCTGCCGCTGCGCCCGTTTTTGTTGGGATCATGTTCATTGCCGCCGCTCGAGCACGGTATAGGTCTTGGTGATAAACGTCAGACAGTTTTTGGTCATTTGTATACGCGTGGATTGTGGTCATCAAGCCGCTAACAATTCCGAGTTTGTCGTTTAGTGGCTTCGCGATCGGAGCAAGACAGTTAGTTGTGCAAGATGCATTCGAAATGACGGTCATATCAGACGTCAATACGTCTTGGTTTACACCGTATACAACCGTGGCATCGACTTCTTTACCCGGTGCAGAAATAATGACTTTTTTCGCGCCAGCAGATAAGTGAGCACTTGCCGTTTCTTTCGTTGTAAAAAAGCCGGTACATTCAAATACAACATCAACGTCAAGATCAGCCCAAGGCAACGCCGCTGGATCGCGCTCAGACAAGGTTAGAATTTTGTCTTCATTAATATACAGTGCTTCTTCATCGAAATTAACATCAGCATTGAAGCGACCATGAACCGTGTCGTACTTAGTAAGGTGAGCGTTTATTTTTGAGTCGCCTAAGTCGTTGATTGCTACGACTTGAATTTGATCTCGTTTACCAGACTCGTAAAGCGCTCGAAGCGTGTTGCGTCCAATACGTCCATATCCGTTAATTGCTACCTTAATAGTCATACCCACCTCTAAATTCGTCTGAAATTCATTTCATAAAGTCGCTAACACAAGTGTGGAACACTTATTCCAGAATTGCTTTATTTTGTAAAAATACTACATAAGCAGTTTTGCAAGCAAGAATCTAAATCAAATAACATTATAAATGATTAAAAAATAATCACATCGTTCGTTTAAATTGATACTACACTTACTTGTGTTACAGATTAGTTGCCATTCTATCGAAAAAAACTCGAAATAGGAGGCCTTAAGTAAAAAAATTACAATATTTTAGGGTTTTTCTTTAAAATAATCGGTTTTTGGGCGTGATTTATGATTTATATGTAGTAATATTACATAAAATTTATGTCATGCCGACTTACTTCAGTCGTAAGTCGCATAACAAAAGCGGAGTGAAGCATGAACCCCATTGTTACGGAAGTGACGAATAATATTGTTGAGCGCAGTAAAAAACTGCGAACGAAATATCTGGAAGATATGAAAAAAGCGCAGGAAAAAGGACCGCATCGTGGCGTTCTTTCTTGCGGTAACTTAGCGCATGGTTTTGCTGCTTGTAATCCACAAGACAAGCAAAAGCTAACGTTAATGGAAGAAGCAAACATAGGTATTGTCTCTTCGTATAACGACATGCTTTCGGCTCATCAACCTTATGAGGATTATCCTCGTATTATTCGAGAAGCTGTGACTGAAATGGGATCAGTCGCACAGTTTGCGGGTGGCGTTCCTGCAATGTGTGACGGCGTGACTCAAGGTCAAGATGGCATGGAATTGAGCCTATTTAGTCGCGATAACATTGCTCAAGGCGCAGCCATTGCCCTTTCTCACAACATGTTTGACGCAGCCCTTTTCTTAGGTATTTGTGACAAAATCGTTCCTGGCTTGTTAATTTCGGCTTTACGTTTCGGCCAGTTACCCTGCTTGTTCGTTCCTGCTGGCCCAATGAAATCGGGCATTACCAACGCGCAAAAAGCTGCGGTACGTCAGCGTTTTGCGAAAGGTGAGGCGAGCCGAGAAGAGCTTCTAGAAGCAGAATCGGCCTCTTATCATAGTGCCGGTACATGTACCTTTTATGGTACAGCGAACTCAAATCAGCTATTGGTTGAGATTATGGGGCTGCAGTTACCGGGTTCTTCTTTCGTGAGCCCTGACGATCCGCTGCGTGAGGCTCTAACTCGCCATACAGCGCAATTGGCCGCTAAAACAACGGCATTAGGACGTGATTATCGACCTATCTATGAGGTGATTGACGAGCGCTCGATTGTTAACTCTATTGTAGGGCTTTTGGCCACAGGTGGATCAACCAACCATACTATGCACATTGTTGCTTACGCTCGTGCAGCGGGTATTGTCGTTACTTGGGATGATTTCTCTGAGCTTTCAAAAGCGGTTCCACTATTAACGCGTATCTATCCTAATGGGCAGGCGGACATTAATCATTTTCATGCCGCAGGCGGTATGGCGTTTCTTGTTAAGCAACTTATTAAAGGTGGTTTGGTTCACGAAGATGTGAATACCATTGTTGGTAAGGGATTGAGTCACTACGCAAAAGAGCCGTTCCTTGACGGTGGTAACGTTGTGTGGAAAGAAGGCACTGATGTCAGTCTCGATGCTGACGTGGTACGCCCAATTGAAAATCCTTTTAGCAAAGAAGGCGGCCTGTCTCTATTGAAAGGCAATCTAGGACGATCTGTTATTAAGGTCTCTGCGGTAAAAGAAGAAAGTCGAATCATTGAAGCGCCTGCTGTAGTTTTCCACAACCAGAATGATCTAGCAAAAGCGATTTCATCGGGTGAGCTTGAGCGAGACTGTGTGGCGGTTGTGCGTTTTCAAGGACCGAAGGCCATTGGTATGCCTGAGCTGCATAAGTTAACGCCTTATCTTGGTAACCTTCAAGATAAAGGTTTTAAAGTCGCGTTGGTGACAGATGGTCGAATGTCTGGTGCATCAGGTAAAGTCCCGGCTGCGATACATTTAACGCCAGAAGCATTGGCTGGTGGCCTTATTGGAAAAATTAAAGACGGCGATCTAATGCGTCTGGATGCGGTAACTGGCACCTTATCCTTACTGGTTTCCGATGACGAATTGGCAGGACGAGAGGCTGCAACACATGATTTGTCTGAGTCTCACCAAGGGATGGGACGAGAGTTATTTTACGCTCAGCGCACATTGGTGAGTGGTGCTGAACAAGGGGCATGTAGTCTGTTTGCTGAGTAGTTATTCAGACTGACAGAGCAACGTTTCCTCTGACTACTAGCGGTTGACGTTAGTAATGGTGTTTGGGCCTACCTTTTTGGTAGGCCTTTTTTTATGCTTTCAATAACAGACGATACGTGGGACGAAATATTCAACCGGAGAGAAGTCAATTTGGCTGTGTATTAAAGCGTGAAAATAAGGTGTTAGAGCGTTGTTTATTCATGGTGTGTGGTGATTGGTGGTATCGAGACCGGAAAAAACTGTGGCGGAAATTAGGGGCAGGAGCGTTGAGTCTAGAGCAAGAACGCTATTTCATGTAAATGAAGAAGATGAATACATTGACTCAACTAAGCAGCCCCGTTATCGAAAATATCATTTGCAATAACGAGGCTGACCATACTTCTTTAGCTATTGACTCATCCTAAATAAGGTAGAATTTAGGCCATTGTGTCCAGCTTGTTAGTGTACTCGTCGAAAGATTCAGTCACTTCTTTAGATGGTGTACCAGAAGCTAAGCTTATAACGATGATAGAGATCGTTGAAAGAATAAAACCGGGAACGATTTCATAGACATCGAAGATGCCGCCTGACAACTGCTTCCAAATTACGATTGTAACGCCACCCACTATGATGCCTGCTAGAGCGCCGTTGCGGTTCATGTTTCGCCAGAACAAGCTCAGAATAATTGCAGGGCCAAATGCTGCACCGAAACCAGCCCAAGCGTAAGATACTAGACCTAATACAGAGCTATCCGGGTTCATTGCAAGCGTTAGAGCGATGAGAGAAATTGCGACAACACCGAAGCGACCAACGTTAACAATGTGCTCAGGTGACGCGTCTTTCTTAATGATTTGCTTGTAGAAATCTTCTGCTAGTGCAGAGGAAGAAACAAGCAATTGAGAGTCTGCTGTACTCATGATCGCAGCTAAGATAGCGGCAAGTAGGATACCCGCTACCACAGGATGGAAGACTGCGTTTACCAACACCATGAAGATCTTTTCAGAATCGCCAAGTGATCCAGCAAGGTTCGTGTCAACATAAGTAATACCAACAAAACCAACTGCCAATGCACCTGCCATAGACAGAGCTGTCCAAGTAACCGCAATACGGCGTGCTGTACCAATGTCTTTATTAGAGCGAGACGCTTTGAAACGAGCAAGAATGTGCGGTTGACCGAAGTAGCCTAGGCCCCATGCAACTAGAGAAATGATACCAATTGCTGATAACGGTTCGCCTTTCACATTGTTCCAAACTGTTAGTAGCTCAGGGTTTTTCGCTGCCAGTGTAGCGTGAAGCTCAGACCAGCTGCCATCTAAAGCAATAACAGGAACAATCACAAGTGCTGCTGCCATCATTAAGCCTTGGACAAGGTCAGTCCAAGCAACGGCTAGGAAACCACCAAATAGTGTGTACGATACAACACATACTGTGCCGATAATAACGGCGTAAGTGTAATCTAAACCAAATACTGTTTCGAAAAGCTTACCACCAGCAACAAGGCCAGAACTTGTGTAGAACAAGAAGAAAAGTAAGATGAAGAAAGCAGAAATCGTTTGAATCAGTTTAGATTTGTCGTTGAAACGCTTCGCTAGGAAATCAGGAAGTGTCAATGCGTTGTCTGTTTGGATACTGTAAGTACGCAGACGTTTCGCACAAATCAACCAGTTCAACCATGTACCTGCAAGTAGGCCACCCGCTAACCAAAGTGATTCCATACCTGATGCGAATGCATAGCCAGGTAGGCCAAGCAGCAACCAGCCACTCATGTCAGATGCGCCAGCAGAGATCGCAGTAGGCCATGGGCCTAGTGAGCGTCCCCCCAAGAAGTAATCTTCTGAGTTTGACGTAAGTTTGTAAGCGTATAAGCCGATGCCAAGCATCACAATTAGATACGCTAAAAAGGTTAAGCTTATCGCCCAACTGTTCTCAATCATGTGTAGTCCCCAAGAATATATTTATACGTATACCTAGGCGTTCAACTTTTCCTGAACAAAGAGCACTCTATTTGAGTGGGCTTGGCTCAAGCATCTTATAGTTGAGTGCTTTAGGCTTGGTTTTTCTGTTTGAGTCGTGTTCTCTCTAAAACATGTATTCGTCATCACAAGTAGGAAGAGTTATGCATGTTTTTCGACCAAGGCAAGGATTCTAGGGACGGGGAAGCGGATAATCTTTCAAAAACCTACTTTAAATTTGTAAATAAATCCGATTGATGGCCTGTTGGTGCGTTATTCTTGCATTTTTTGACAAAAATACTGAATAAGAGAAGGTGGAGGTGTAAACAGGGATAAAGAAAAAGGAGCCATACTTCAATATATCTTAGTTAGATGTATCAAAGTTATGACTCCTTATGGAAGCTATAAACTAAGTGGATTTTAACGTCGCGTTAGGTTTTGTTTTTCGGTAAACGAGTATCCTGTACGCTTGTTTTTAGTTTCTTAAGATGAGAGTTAAACTCAGGCCCACGTTTTAGAAGAACACCTGTCGCCAACGCATCGATTAATGTGAGGTACACAATACGTGAGCTCATCGGCGTATAGATATCAGTATCTTCCGTCTCTTCAATAGGAAGAACGATAGAACAATGCTCAGTAAGCGGGGATTCTGGGTTTGTGATCCCGATAACGGATGCACCTGCTTCACGTGCCACTCGAGCGGTTTCGATTAGCGGTAGAGTACGTCCTGTATAGGAAATCAAAACGACCGCATCGCCAGGATGCGTGCCTGCTGCTGCCATACGTTGAACCAATATATCGGTATAGGCAACGACAGGAACATTTAGACGGAAGAACTTGTGATGAGCATCTTTCGCAACGGGACCTGACGCACCTAAACCATAAAACTCAATACGTCGAGCGCCCGCAAGTACATCGACAGCGCGGCTGATAAGAGATTCCGGTAGGAGTTCCTGCGCACGAGTGAGGTTGTTTTTAGCCGCTTCAAAAATTTTATTAGTGACTGCGCCTGGGGCGTCGTCAGGTTCGACATTCAGGTTCACATAAGGTGTACCCGTTGCCAAACTTTGCGCTAGCGCAACTTTAAAGTCAGGGAAACCACTGCCAATCAAACTGCGACAGAATCGATTCACGGTCGGTTCACTCACTTCAGCACGAGCGGCGAGTTTTGCGATACTAGAATGTATGGTTGTCTTAGGGTCTGCTAAGATTGCTTCCGCGACTTTTCGCTCAGACTTACTTAACGTACTGAGCTTTTCCTGTATTTTACGAATAATATCGTCATGCTTGTTCATTAATTTGCTTCAACGGTAACTATTGACGGTAAGTGTTGTAATCGCCATTCTGACAGCCAGTGTGTCTGTTGACAACAAAAGGATGAAAAATGACCACATTATCTGTGCTTTTTGAACAGATTTCGCCGTATTTACCCCCTCAAGAAGCCCTAAAAGTGGAAAATATTGAAGACGGCTACTCAAATCATGTAATGAAATTACATTGGTATAACGCGCCAAGAGCCGTCCTCAGAGTCCCGATGCTGGATACTGAGGCTTTTTTGATCGATCGACATGCAGAGTTGAATGCCTTAAAAGCGGCGCAAAATGCAGGCATTTCTCCGACTGTTATCTGGTCTAATGATCAAGGTGCTATTCTAAGTGAATACATTCATGCACCTGCGCTAAGCTGGGACGTAAAGCACAACTCTCGTGATATTAAGCGAATCGGCGCCTTGTTTACTCAAGTACATGCATTGTCAGTTAACGCCCCGTCACGAAACATTTATCAGGTGATCGAACATTATGTGGGTGGCATAGAACACCACGACACAAACGGCGCCCATAAGCATGAAGTGGCATACCTTCAGCACTGCTTTGATCAGATGAATAAAGTGGATTCGAGGGGCAGACCGGATGTCTTGTGTCACAATGATTTGAATCCAAAAAATGTGCTGCTTAATAACGAAGAAATTTGGTTTATTGATTGGGAATATACAGCACTTGGCGACCCCTTGTTTGACCTTGCCGCAGTGTCACGTTCGCATAACTTAACCTTGGATCAACAAAAGATCTTGATTGAAGCCTACGATGACACTCTGAACGTGCAGGATACCTTGAAGACCATTCATGACTATGGCTTCGCTTACGCTTTGCGGGAGATGGCATGGTTGCTGTTAAAACACGTGATCAGTGTCGATGATCATCAGTCTTTAGATTATTACCGCGAGTTTAAAGACACCAAAAAGCTTAACCCCTTTATTTAATTGTTAGATGTGAAGAATATGTTGAATTTGACGTCAGATTGGCTCGAAAAACTCGCACCAGAAATTGAAAAAGACTATATGTTGTCGTTAACGGACTTCTTGGATTCAGAGAGCCAAAAAGGCAAAGTGATTTATCCTGAGGCGGAAGAGCGTTATACCGCATTAAATTGTACGTCTTTTGACAATGTGAAAGTCGTGATCCTTGGACAAGACCCCTATCACGGGCCAGATCAAGCGCATGGCCTTTCTTTCTCCGTAAAACCGGGCATCAAAGTCCCGCCTTCGCTGGTTAATATTTATAAAGAACTTGAATCGGATTTAGGCATTCCCGTCGCGCAGCATGGTTATCTAGAGAGCTGGGCGAACCAAGGTGTCTTACTGCTAAACAGTGTGCTGACGGTGGAAGCAAGTAAGGCAGGAGCGCATCAGAAGAAAGGTTGGGAAACCTTCACTGATCGAATAGTTACGCTTCTAAATGGGGAGCGAGAGGGTATCGTGTTTCTGCTCTGGGGGTCGTACGCTCAGAAAAAAGGCAAAATGATAGACAGATCAAAGCACTTAGTACTAGAAAGTGTTCACCCATCACCGTTGTCGGCATATCGTGGCTTTTTTGGCTGTCGACATTTCTCTGAGACTAATACCTACCTTAAGCAGACTGGGCAGGCCCCAATCGATTGGGCGGCTCATCTGTAAAAGACTTTGAACCTTTAAATGGCAGAGCGTTAAGAAAGTTTTACCAAAAGTTCGTCTTTTAGGGACACGGCTATCGATTGCTTTTTCTGATAGGGTTGGCCGCTATATAGGCACACTCTGTGTCCATTGAGACTGGCAACAATTTCGAAACGATCGTCTAAAAAAAGGCAATCTTCAACTTCCATGGTTAGAGCATTTTCATCGGTGTCTGATGCGAGGTTAAAAGCGGTTCTTGGCACTAGCCATTCGCCTCTTTCTCTTTTTAGTAAGTCACCGTCAAGTAAGTTTCCAGCGTTTAAAAACTCACTGGCCCAGCGGCTGGCGGGTTTTTGAAACAGCTCAGTTGGATTCGACAGCTGATGGATATAACCGTCTTTCATGAGCGCAATTCTATCTGAGAGAAGCTGCGCTTCACGTCGGTCGTGCGTAACGTTAACGCAGGTAATGCCCATTTCGCCAGTAAGTTGTCGAATTTCCAAACCTAACTCTTCTCTCAAATTGGCATCAAGGTTAGAAAGCGGTTCGTCTAACAAGATAATCTGAGGGGAAGCGGCTAACGCACGAGCAATGGAAACGCGTTGTTTTTGTCCGCCAGACAGTTTTTCAGGCAGTTTTTGGTCATGTCCAGTTAACTTGACGAGTTCAAGGACTTCGTCAACGCGCTGTTTGATTTCTGAGACGGGGCGTTTTTGCTGTTTCAAGCCAAACGCAATGTTTTCATAGGTACTCATATGAGGCCAAAGCCCGTAGTCTTGAAATACGTACCCTAATCCTCGTTTTGCAACGGGCAAAAATTGTTCTTTGTCTCGGTCAACAAAGGCACCTGAAAGCGTCTGAATACGCCCTGTATCTGGAAATTCTAAACCCGCAATGATCCTTAGTAAGGTGGTTTTTCCACAACCCGATGGCCCGAGTAAGGTTAGAAACTCACCTTTCTCAATAGTCAGGTTAATGTCATGAAGGATTGTTTTATCTTCAAACGATTTAGAAATATTACGTATGTCAATTGCGTTCATCGGGCATGTCTTTTGGCTAGTAATTGTCCAAGCGCAATCAACATACCGGAAACAACGATGACAACAAAACTCATTGCCATACCGGAGCTGACAGAGCCCTGATCAAATTGGTTAAACACATAGGTTGCGACGGTTTCAGTACCTGCTGGTGCCAATATTAGCGATGCAACTAACTCTCGTGTTGAAATAGCAAACACGATGCACCCTGCAGCGACAGAGATGGGTATGAGAAGAGGAAATAAAATGCGGCGTGCAATTAATAAAAGGTCTGCGCCATAAATCGCAGCCGCTTCATCGAGAGAGGCTGGTAGTTGTTTCATTGCCGCCGTCAGCATACGTATAGGGTATGACAGCATTAAACAGGTGTATGCCAGCAGTAAAATAAACAGTGTATTGTAGGGCGTTACAGGAAGAAATTTCTGATTCCACGTGAGAATTAAGCCAACCGACAAAACCATCGCAGGCATGGCGTTGGGTAGCAGCGACAGCGCATCCAGTATTTTGTGACCTTTTGGCTTGAGTCGTATTAACGTAAAGGCGACCAACATACCAATGACAGCGGTAATTAAAGCGGTCATTAGAGCCAGAGTTAAGCTGGTATAAATAGCGTCTAAAGCGCCATCATCCAATGAAAACAGTGTTTGATACGCTTCTAGAGAAAGGTTATTCCAGTGCAATCCCCGAGACATGGTTTGCATCATGGAAGAGGTCAAAATAGAGAAGAGAGGGACCACGACCGTAAACACAGCGACAAAGAAGAAAATCCCGTGGCTAACTAGCATAAAGCCTTTGTGGTTTAGTGGCTTTGAAGCCATGGTTTGGTTA
Organism: Marinomonas mediterranea MMB-1; assembly: GCF_000192865.1. Classification (NCBI taxonomy): domain Bacteria; kingdom Pseudomonadati; phylum Pseudomonadota; class Gammaproteobacteria; order Oceanospirillales; family Oceanospirillaceae; genus Marinomonas; species Marinomonas mediterranea. The sequence continues at coordinate 3,744,902 of NC_015276.1, read as the reverse complement.
TCAACGCTGTCAGTGTAGCGCTTACTAATGGCGATTTGTATTAGATAAACGCTGATCGCAATGGTGATTAGGAGTAAGGACAAGACGGAAGCGCCGGGGAGATCAATGGGCCAGTCGGTCAGCTTCTCTTCGATTGAGGTGACGAGAACACTAAAACCAAATCGGCTACCTAAAATGTCTGGTGTGCCAAATTCTTCTATGGTCAGTGCAAATACAATTAACCCTGTGGATAGTAATGTAGGCACGATCAAAGGCAATAGAATGCGAAATGCGATCTGTACTGAACCAGCGCCATAAATCTTAGCGACGTCGCTGTAACGGTTGCCGACCACCTTGAAGGCATTAACAGCCGCAAAGTAAATCAATGGGAAAAGGTGCAATGTCATCACAAACACCACACCACTAAAAGAGAACAAAAAACCTGATAGATTAAGATCGAACCACTGATAAAAAAAGCCGTTGAACTGAAACATTTGAATCCACGCCATCGACGCAATGTAAGGCGGAATCAAAAAAGGAATCAAAAAAAGCACATCCCAGATTCGTCCGTAGTGGTCGTGCATACGACTACGAAGGTAAGCCAAGATGACCGCGATCATAATGGACATCAAGGTAACAGAGAACGCCAAACGTAGCGTATTCAGCGTGGATGTTAAAAGATGTGGGTTACTAAACTGAGGTATAAAGTTGCTGAACGGCCGAGCAAACGACAGTTCGTTAAAGCTTGGAAATATGGCAAACAGCACCACGGAAATCACCGGTAACCCGATGATCAAGAACAGAGAAAAAATAGAGACAAGGTTAAACGCGAGAGGGAGACGACTCCCTCTCGCGTTGGAATACATCGACATTCCTTATTGTCCCATAATGCTCGCAAACTTGTTCTTAGTTGCCTGCGCGTGCGCTGCTGCGGTCATTTGGTCAAACGTGATTAGTTTTAGATCATCAAACCCTGGACGTGATGTAGAGATGTCTGTTCTAGCAGGCAAGATTAATGTATTTGACACCATATTTTGACCTTTGTTAGACAAAATATAATCGACAAAGCGCTTTGAGGCGTCTGCATGTTGGGTTGATTTAAGAATCATAATCGGGCGTGGCGCGAGAACCGTGCCGTCTTCTGGGTAAATAACGTTTAGCGTTTCGCCTTTCTTCTTAAGACCTAACGCAATGTAGTCAACCGCACCAAATACGACGGACTTTGCACCCTGAAGGACGGGGTTTAGAGCCGCCTTGTTTGCTCCAGGAATCAGAATGTCGTTTTGTTTCAGGCCGGAAAACAACGTCCATGCATCGTCGCCCATTTTTTCAGTTAGACCTTCTACAAGCGTTAAAGCCGAGCCTGATTTACTAGGGTCGGGCATAGTAATCTGGTTTTTGTACTCCGGCTTCGTCAAGTCAGACCAAAGCTTAGGTTCTGGCAACGTACTTTGAGTGTTGTAGGCAATTGCCAGTACCGCTGCACCTTGAGAGACATAGGTATCAGACTTCAAAAAGTCAGGAACGTTTTTCGCATTAGGAGATTGATAAGGTAGTAATTCTCCAGCCTTCGTTAGCGTAATAGCATGACCTAATGATGATGAAATCATGACATCAACATGTGGATTCGACTTTTCAGCTTGATAGCGGGACATGATCTTGCCGCCTGTCGCCTGATAAAGATCTACTTTAATACCAGAGTCTTTTTCAAAGTTCTTGACGAGGGATTTAGACAATCCTTTTGGGCCAGCTGAATAGACAGTGATTGTTTCCGCTTGAGCGTTTAGAACTGCACCGGAAAGTGCGAGAACAGAGATCAAATGCATGAACTTCATAATGAATCCTTTGTGTATTGGTGCAAACCAAACTAATAATCCTCCTAATTTGTTGCGGAAATATGACGAAAAAATGAACAGTTTTAGGCGTCGATCTGAGGAAATCAGTCAATGAAGAGGGAAAGTGAGGCATTTATCTTAATTTTGATGACCGTAAATGCTTTCTTGGTTGCCGGTAATGATCACCGGTATTTTTTGATCAAGATTTAATCGGAAGCGACAGAATGGTTACAAACATGTCTTCATCGTCTGCGTCTTTGGGGCCTACTTCATAGAGTTCGAGAGCGGGTTTTGAACGGTTGTAGCGATAGCCATTTATCGTTGCTTGAACATTCAGTACTCGCCACGCTAAATAAAGGTGTTTGTATGGTCCATGGTACCTAAGTTGTAAATAATGGCTTGAAAATCGAATGCATTCGGGATGTAAGTTGCAATCCGTCAATCGTTGAACAGGCACCCCTAATTTTCCTGTGAAGCTATGAGTACTAAGGTCTGCTTTTGTATAAATGGCAAAACATCCTCCTGTGGGAGGGTTCTCGGGCCCTAAGGCAACGAACAGCTCATGGAACCCAATCTCCATGACTTGTGAAATGGATTGTTCTGTCGCTTCAAATGGGCGGATCACAGCATCAAGCGTATCAAGTCTTTGGCAACCTTCTAATTCAAACGTAATGCTGGAACGATGTTGAATTTTTCTTTCCATCCTATTTTTTAAAGAAATAAGCGATAACTCGATGTCCAAGGTAATATGAGATAAATGTTTTTGCAGTAAGTGTCGTCTAAAAAAAGGTATTTTTCCCTCAACATCAAAGGTGATAAGGGTGTTGTGTGATCGTTGGGTTAGGTGGGCATAGATGGTAAAGGACTGCCAGTATAGGCTTGGGCTGTCGATCAAAAAGGTAGCGACTTGCTCAACTTCATCTTCGGATTGTCTTTGAACGCTCGTCGGAGCAATCTTGTTACTCTCAATTATCAAAGACGACGCGGAAATGGATTGGCTATCAAAGTAGTCTAGTTGTATGTCTGCATCAGGGTCGTATGAGCGCCAAACGCACCAGCTTGGCCACGTCGCTAGGTTTGCAATTTCTTTATAAACCTCATTGCTGTCTGCTTCTATGTATTGATGTCTTTGAAACTGAAAATGTCCATGCGTTATTAGCCAATACACTAAAGCAATGAGAATACTTCCTACGACTAAACCTAATACAACCATATGTCCCATCCATCCAAGTGTGAGCGTATTACGAATGCTTCCTTAATTTTCTAAATGGATTGCTTGTTTAGAAAACGCATTAAAAGAGATCTTTGTATGACTGCTACGTGCTCCAATACCTTATTAAAAATAGATGCGAGATGTATATTTATAACTCATAAACTCCGCTTTTTTGTCTATTTTTACCTTGTTTTGGCGTCGCTCGTGACTCCGTGCAAAGGTCTATTAAAATAAAAAAGCAATATTTAAACCAAGAAGGAAACGTTATCGTTTTTAAAAAGTCTACTTTTCACCATGAATTTGTTATTTTTAATATAGATTGCGTTTGCGAAAACTTCCTTAAACTGAATCAAGAATTGAATAAATTGGCGCTGTGAGCGTATAACTGGAGGGCGATAATGAATAAAGCGAGTCAAACGTTAGTGTGGGATTGGCCAATTAGAGCATTTCACTGGTTATTAGTGGCTGCATTCAGTGTTTTGATTTTTACGGGTAAATCAGACGAAGATTATTTTCAGTGGCACTTTTATGCTGGATATATAATGTCTGCATTGATTATCGCTCGCGTGTTATATGGCTTTTTCGGGTCAAAGTACGCCCGCTTCAGTGAGTTTGTAAAAGGCCCTATTAGCGTATTGCAATACGCAAAGTCCTTGTTATCGAGCATGAAATCGCCCACTAAAGGAGATAAGCATGCAGGTCACAATCCAATTGGCGCATTAATGGTGGTGTTACTTATTGTATTGCTAAGCGCTCAGTGGATTTCCGGACTTTTTTCGAGCGACGAGGTGTTTTGGTATGGGCCGTTTTATGAAAGTGCTTCAGACGATACTCTTGAAACCATGGCGTATATTCACCATACCTTGCCAGACATCATGCTCTATCTTGTCGCTTTTCATATTGCCGCGGTTTTGTTTCATGAACTGAAACTAGGAGAGCGGTTAGTGCGAGCAATGATAACGGGACGAAAAAGCACGGCAGAACTTGTGGATGGAACAGATTCAGCAAGCACACCGCGTATCGCAACGATTATATGTCTAGGGTTGTCGCTGGCTTGGTTAGCATGGCTTATAAGCTTACCGATTTAAGAGCGGTGTTTTTAAATTCTGTTAGATGTTAGGTGTAGGCAATTCGTATTTGCCTACACCTTTCTCCCACGTTTTTTTGATTACGCGGCATCAGTATCTAGGTAATCATCGACCGCTTCAAACTGCGTGGTGCTTTCAGAGATATCGTCTTCTGAATAGGCGGTGTCTTCGTCTGGTTCGATAACGAGTTCATCCAACAGGTCGGGTGACTTAGGTTGAATGTCTGACGCTTTTTCAGAGGTAGCATCAAGCGAAGGTTTCGTTTTTTTGCGTTTGTTGCCAAGCGCTGCGAGCACGTCATTCTTATTGTTAGCTAAGAACATGGCCAGTGTCTCGACTTGAGCAGGGTCTTCTAGTATATATCCAGATGAGATAAGGTCTGCTAAGGCATCAGCGGTATCCAGCAATTTGTCATACGCATCAGCATCAGACTTGTTCGTAAAGGTCATTTTTTCACTTCCGTTACGTTCTACAACATATTTAATAATTACAGGCATAATTGAGCACCTCTCAGATAATATACTGTATAAATATACAGTATATAGCTTCATTGTCTAGTCCTATTTGTCCTGTATTATGCTGTATGGAATGGATACGTTTGTTTTAGTGGTTGTCAGCACAAAACAGCGAAGGTCATTGGTGCTAATATCGTTCTTACTATGATTTATTTTTGAAGGTCTATAACGGGTGAATTTCGATTTCTCACAACTTAATATGTCTGATTTAAATTGGACGTTTTTATCTACTAATTCTGAACTTCCCTATACGCTGGTTTGGGTGGTCGCTATCCTTGTTCTTCGGCGATATACCAAAAGGTTAGTACGTATTCACCCACGCTTAGAGCACGATATTAAAAGACAACGGCTGAATGCCATTGATAATTTTTTAAACTTATTGATGGTCGTCGGGTTAATCATTATATGGTCGACTGAACTTCAAAATATTGCTATATCCATCGCCGCATTTATTGTGGCGTTAATTATAGCGTTAAAGGAATTTATTCAGTGTATTGTCGGGGCATTTTATAAGGCCAGTGCTCGACCATATCAGGTCGGAGATTGGGTCAAAATAGGTCAATATGAAGGTGAAGTAACGGACAGTGATTGGCTTTCGACAACCTTATTTGAAGTTGACCTTATCGGCAGAAGTTATGCCTATACAGGTAGAACGACCGTCGTGCCAAATAGTCAACTATTGACGTCTGCGGTTCAAAACTTGAATTACATGCGCCGCTACATTGAGCATAGTTTTTCCATATCAAGACACACTGATGACGTGAATCTGTTTGAAATTAAAGATGAGATTTTAGAACGATTGCGAGAGTACAGTGAGCACTTTCACGAGGTCGCGATTCGATATAATAGTCTGATTGAAAAACGGCTGGATATTAAGATCTCGGGTCCAGAACCTAGAGTCAGAATAACGACAACATCCGAAGGATTTAATGTGTTTACCGTCTCTTTATTTTGCCCAACAGAAGAAGCGGTCGAAATTGAGCAGAAGGTCACAGAAGATTTTATGCATCTTTGGTTTAAAAAACGAAATATAAGACAATTGGAACAAGGTTAAAGAATGAGAAAGACTAGTTTACTGCTGATCGTGCTTTTTCCGCTGTTTTTAAGCGGCTGTAATGGCGTGAGTTTAAGCGAGGAAGCGCTGAATAGAGAGGTCGCAACAAGGTTGGCAGAAAAACAACCTGACCGAATTAGGCTGACATTGGAAGACAAAGCACTGGATCTCGTATTGTTAGTTAAGCGTGCAGATATTGATTTGAGCTCGGAGTTTGGCGGTATTGTTAAAATCGTCTTGGATACGGATATTCAAGGCTCAATAGAAGCCTTTGGAAAAACCTTTACGATGACGACATCCTTGGTGCCAAAACTAGAGTCGGGCGTTCGGCTTGATGACGATCTGGTTTATCTCGTTGCCCCTAAACTGACTGAAGTCTCTGTACAGGGAACGAACTTTAGCGATCAGATGCTCAGATCAACCTTGGGAAGTGTTCACGATGAGTTAGAGCAAGCGATTGTACAGTATTTTGATGTGCATCCTATTTATCGCTTAGATCATAATGCAACTGAGAAACTGGCAGCAACGCTCATAGATGAAATACACATTACCGATGATGCCTTAGAGTTTGGTGTTTTTTAGAGCGCTTGTTTGTTAAGCCTTCGCTGTTACTTCTTTGTTAAAAACTCTTTACCAACCGCTCTTTATTAGGCAATGCTTCCCAATGTAATTAGCTCGTGTAAAATTGCGCTTTTGCTTACGAGCTCTCTAAGGAACCAACATGGCAATTTCTAAAAACACCGTAGTGCAGTTTCATTACACTTTACGTGAGGGTGATGAGCTGATTGAAACGTCCGCTGGCAGTGATCCACTTGCCTATTTACACGGTCACGGCAACATAATACCTGGCCTTGAGAAGTCAATGGAAGGCAGAGATACAGGTGATCAATTTGACGTCACGGTTGCATGCGCTGATGCATACGGTGAGCGTAAAGACGATGCTGCTCAGCAGGTGCCGATTAAGCACCTTCAAGGCGCTAAACGTTGGAAGCCTGGAATGGTCGCAATGATTAAAACGGATCAAGGGATGCGTCAGGTTACCATCATTAAAGCAGGTCTTAAGCATGCGACGGTCGATACAAATCACCCGTTAGCAGGCAAAGAGCTTACCTTCTCGGTAGAGATTATCGATACTCGTGAAGCATCAGAAGATGAAGTCGCACATGGCCATGCTCATGGTGTGGGCGGTCATCACCACTAATCTTAGCGAATACAGCTAATCCGTATCTTTTGATCTTATTAGCCCATCACCGCGTAACCTTAGTGATTTTCCCTAAGGTTACGCTTTAGAAAGTTTCCTCTCTAAATAGCATTTATCAATTCGCCGTTTTCATAAAGTGCCGTTCATTCGCTCAAACTTGATCTGAAACATTAAATTAATGATTCTCATTATAAAAAATAAATAATTCTTACTTCGTTCTTGACAGAGTACGTATCCTGACTCAATATGATAATTATTATCATTTGCATCCTTGAGAGGTTAGCTATGAGTCATTTTATTGTTCCTTTTTCAGTACTTGAGCAAGTTATTAAACGAGGGCACTGCGAGGATTCTCCTCAGGTGCTAGAGCATTACTTAAAAACCTGCGAGCGTTACGCGGAACGACTAAACGTATCGGATGCAAATACTTTGTATCGTCGCGTGTTCGATGTATTGCTAGAAACCATCTGTGATACAAACGTCGCGTATCACTGGAGATCAATGTGTCTTGATCATATCTATCGACCTCTTCAAAAGCTAAACCGCTTAATTATCACTGAGCAGGACGCGACAGACTATTTCCAATTAGAGCAAGCCTTACGCACGCTAAGTCGTCGTTACTTAACGCAATAGCAATCTATCCGTCAGAGGCGAGAGCTTACTCTTTCTAGGGTTCCCTCGGGACCCCGTGTGGAAGAAAGAGTATTCAAAGCACTTGCAAAAAAGTGCTGATAAAAAGTACTGACAAAATGTACTTAAAAGAAAAGTACTGAGTAAAAAAGTGTTTTAGAAAAAGTACCTAAAAATGAGTGATATAAACGTGAATGTACGCATAGAAAAAGACAGTATGGGGGAACTTCAAGTACCCGAAAATGCGCTGTATGGCGCTCAAACTCAACGTGCAATTAACAATTTTCCGATCAGTGGGAAACCAATGCCAGAAGCGTTTATCCGAGCGCTTGTACTGATAAAATTGGCGGCTGCACGCACCAATTTTAAATTGGATTGTGTGTCGAAAGACGTTGCTGGTTCGATTGAGTCTGCGTGTAATGAACTTCTCGAACAGAATGATATTATGCAGCATTTCCCCGTTGATATTTTTCAAACGGGCTCGGGCACCAGTTCTAACATGAATGCCAATGAAGTCATTGCAACGCTGGCAACAAAGCACGCCACCGATAATGTGAACCCTAATGATCACGTCAATTTTGGGCAGAGTAGTAATGACATCATTCCTAGTGCCATTCATGTAAGTGCAGCGATTGAAATTTCTGATGTGTTATTGCCTGCGCTACAGCACTTAAAAGCTCGAATTTCAGCAAAGGCGACGGCGCTAAAAGGGGTTACGAAAACAGGCCGTACGCATTTGATGGATGCGATGCCCGTTCGGTTTGATCAGACATTTAATGCATGGGCGTCGCAGATACAAGATAACATCGACAATCTAACCGCTGTAAAATCAAAACTACTGCGTTTAGCTCAAGGTGGAACGGCGGTTGGGACTGGCATAAATGCTCATCCTGAATTCGCTACGCTCATCGCAAAAGAATTGGGTAATCTTACCAATGTTGACTTTGTCCCAGCGGATGATTTCTTTGCGCTCATTGGCTCCCAAGATACCGTAGTAGCGGTGTCTGGAGTATTAAAAACCATTGCAGTTACTTTTATGAAAATTGCAAACGACTTGCGTTGGATGAACTCGGGTCCACTTGCTGGGTTAGGTGAAATTACATTAGAAGCACTCCAGCCTGGCTCCTCTATTATGCCGGGTAAAGTAAACCCAGTTATTCCTGAAGCGACAGCCATGGTCGCAGCGCAAGTCATCGGGAATGATACGACGATCACGATTGGCGGGCAGTCTGGAAACTTTGAATTAAATGTGATGTTGCCTGTTATCGCCGCTAATTTATTGTTCAGTATTGAGTTGCTTTCAAACAGCGCCGTCTTATTGGCTGAAAAAGCGATCGACACGTTAGAAGTGAATCAAGATAAGCTGAACGAAGCATTGGATAAGAATCCAATTCTTGTGACGGCATTAAACCCCATCATTGGTTACCTAAAAGCTGCCGAGATAGCCAAGCTGGCTTACCGAGAGGGTCGAGCGATCATTGACGTTGCAGAGCAGGAGACTGACCTGAGTCGTGAAGAGCTAACGAGGCTGCTTGATCCAAAGGCATTGACTGAAGGCGGGTTATAGACACGCTCTTGGTCATCTTTCGTCATAAGTTCTGCCCTTCAATCATCCGAATCTAGTGACTGGCATCAATTAGACTCGAACAGGGCATAGGGAGCGTTTTCGCTCCCTTTTTTTAGCCTTTTTTATTCTGTCTTGAAACGAGTCACCATAGCGAAAAGGTGTTTGCTCAAGGAATCCTGTTGTTTACAAAGTGTCGCTACTTCGTCAGAAATGGAGGAGATATGGTGTGCGGAATCACTGATGTTTGTGATGTTCGCATTCACATCTTCCGTAACGGCTCGTTGCTCTTCAGCCGAGGCCGCTGTTTGCATGGTCATGTCTTTCATTTGCTTCACAACCTCTTCGATTTTATTAAATGCGTTAAGTGCTTCCATTGAAAGCCCTGTTGCGTTTTCGGATTCGTTGAGGCTTTCGATCATAGAACGTGAGGCCTGACTGGTTTTGCTGGATAGCTGTGTCAGTATGCCACCGATCTGCTCCGTTGATTCTTGAGTTCGTTGTGCCAAGCTACGAACTTCATCTGCAACGACTGCAAATCCTCGACCTTGCTCTCCAGCTCGCGCGGCTTCGATTGCTGCGTTTAAGGCAAGTAAGTTTGTTTGTTCTGCGATGTCTTGAATCGTCGATAGAATTTGATTGATGTTACCGGTCTCTTTCTCCAAATCCGAAATGATTCTATTCGATTCCTCCAGTCGACTTCCAAGACGCGTAACGCCGTCGGCATTAGTTTGGATAAGCTTCTTACCCGCAACGGTTGTTTCCAGCCCTTGCTCGGAGAATTTAGCGGTGTGAACGCAGTTCTCGGCCGCTTCGTTCGCCGCAAGCACCATTTGCTGACCCGCTGCCGAAATCAGTTCAATAGATTGCAGTTGATCGCCGGTTGAGCGCGCGACATCGTGCGCTTTCTCTGCGGTTTTCGCCGCCGTGTCGTCAATTTCGATACTAGAGTGTTTAATGTCTTGAATGAGTTTGCGTGTTGCTTCGATAAATTGGTTAAACCAGTTTGAGAGCACACCGGTTTCATCATTTGAATCGGTGTCAATTTTAGCAGTTAAATCGCCTTCACCTTCGGCGATGACTCGCAGGTGTCCAGAGACAGATTCGATTGGAGTAATCAAGCGTTTGGCAATAAAGAAGCTAAGTAGGATAAACGCGATCAACAAAACACTACTGACTAAAATCGTTGTCTTAATGAGTTCGATTGAGCCGGCATAAATTTCTGATGTTGGAACCAATCCAACAAATTTCCATTTTAGAGTGGGGGAGGTGTAGACGTTCGCCGCATAGTCTTTTCCTTCGAGTGAGAAACGGACTAGGCCAGATGAGGTATTTGCTATTTTTTGATACGCCTCACCGCTAAGGCTGTTGACCGCTTTAAAGTTATTTTCAGGATGCAGCGCGTCGACCAGAATGGTCCCACCGTCCTCAATTACCATTAGGCTGCCTTCTTTACCTAGTTTGGTTTGTCGAGCCATTTCCGTCAGGGTTTTTATCGAGAAATCGATCGCAACGACACCGCCTAGCTGATTACCTTTATTATACGATCGAACCGCGGATACATAGACTGCATCATCAGGCTCCCAGTAATAAGCTTCTCTTAAAACGGTTTTGCCTGCGTTTTTAACCGCTATATCATACCAAGGTTCATTTTTAGGGTGCCACTCGCTGTACCCGTAAGTGCCCGGCCATTCCATGTAACCGCCGTCTTTGTCCCCCATATAGACGTAAACATAGTTTGGGTTGTTCTTGCCTAGATCCTCAAACATATTGAAAAGAGCGGCTTCTCGTCCACCTACTTTTTGTGACACAGCGCTGGGTGCCTTGCCGGATGTTTCATAGTAGGTTGTAAGTGGTGCGGCATTCGCGGCGGTAACGTTATCGCTTTCAGAGAGGTAGCCGACCACATGTCGTATGTCGTCAATAAATTGATCAAATGACTTTTCGACAGCGGCGAGTGTTTGGTTACTGTTTTCAGAAAAGTCTTCTAAAGCTTGATTGGAAGACAGTACTGCGGTGATTATGGTTACTAGGGCGACGGGGAGTAGTGTCGCGACCGAAAATGCTATGAGCAGCTTGCTCTTAATTTTCATAGATAGATCTCTCGAAAGCCATCGTTATAATTCGAGATCTTTACACAACGACTAAGCGCTCTATTACCGTGCTAAAAATAGATTGGTTATTGATTCGCTCTCGACTTCGTATATAGGTCTCATTCTGATATTTCTATTTTTAATGATATATATTACGAAGTCGAGACAAATAAATATTTATTATGAGCGCACTATCTAGGGCGTATTATTTAGCTCGTCAACGAGCGCATTTACGGCAGCCGCACTTGCATGTATTTGGGTTGTGTCAAACAAAGGTATTGCGAGATCTTGTTGTTTGATGAGTAGAGTGATTTCTGTGCAGCCAGCGATGACGCATTCTGCACCTTCAGACCGAAGCTTTTCAATAATTTGGAGATAATGTTTTTTTGACGAGGCGCTGATTTTTCCCTGACAAAGCTCCTTATAAATCACGTTGTGGATTATTTCTCTGTCTTGTTCATTTGGTATGAGAACCTCTAAGCCATAGTTTGCCGACAGGCGTTTGACATAAAACTCACTTTCCATCGAAAAACGTGTGCCTAAAAATGCGACTTTCTTATAGCCTGATTCGACAATCAATTCAGCGGTTTTATCCGCAATATGTAGAATGGGAAGCTGGCATTTTGCTTGTATCTCAGGCACCAGTTTATGCATGGTATTGGTGGCAATGACGAGGAAATTGGCGCCTGCTTGTTCGAGTCTTTGCGCTTCGCTTGATAATACCTCGCCGAGCATTGGCCAGTTGTCTGCGTGCTGAAGCGCCGCGATTTCAGCGAAGTTGACACTGCTTAGGAGTATTTTGGCTGAATTTAAACCGCCCAGCGCTTTCTTAGTGTCTTCATTGATGATCTTGTAATATAAGCTGGTGGACTCCCAACTCATGCCACCTAATATTCCAATCGTTTTCATATCACACGCCTTGTTTGCCATTTTCTATTAGTGTAGAGCGAAGGCAATACTTTGTCCCGATACAGATGATCATCATTAAAAGGAGGACTGTATTGCAGTATTGCGATATCTCATCGTTAAAACTTGATACTGATCTGCGCTTTAGAGCGAGTGGGCTCTTTGGGTGCTTTCAATGGCTCGACGAGGTTTTCTAGCCCGTTTACTTTGATTTCAAGTGTTAGCTGGAGCCATCGACCTAGATTGCCTTCAGGCCAGCCTTCATGAGAAAACCACAGTAAGTAAGGCTCGGGTAAGTCTATCAGCAACTGACCTTGATATTTGCCAAACGGCATTGTTTGGCGAGCTACCTGTACTAAATCTTCTTTTTCAAACATCTTAATCGTCTCACTAGGTCGATATGTCGAGAATCTTATCATGTTCAAAGCGGTGAATCAGAAAATCACACACTGCTTTTAACTTGGGCGATGGCGTTTGTGATTTCGGATAGACCAACCACACGCCACTGTAGGGATATTGATATTGCGATAATAATGGTACGAGGCGACCTGAATCGAATTCTTTTCGAACGTAATAATCGGGTAATTGGGCAATTCCCAATCCCTTTTTGACCGCGTCTAGTAAGGCTAGACCAGAGTTGCTGCGCCACTGACTGCTGACTTTGACTTCTTTACGTTGGCCATTTTGCTGAAATAGCCAATGGTTCTTGGAGCCAATTAAACATTTATGTTTATTGAGCTCAGATAAGGTGTGCGGCATACCGTATTGATCTATGTATTCTCGCGAAGCACACAGGAATTCTTGACGATCGCAAAGACGTCGAGACAGTAGACTAGAGTCTTTCATTGCCCCCATCCGAATGGCCAGATCGTAATTTTCCTCGATCAGATCCACGGCGCGGTTGGTAAGGTGTAGATCCAACTCAATTTTGGGGTGGGTAGTCAAAAAGTCGTTCATGACTGGTGCTATGTATCGCTCACCAAAGGTCGTTGCGCAGGTCATTTTAAAGGAACCAATCGGCGCTTGATTCAGTGATGAAATGACTTCTTCGGCACTGCTGAGAGCGGCAGGTAAGCCTCGGCAATGTTGATAATACAACTCACCCGCTTCACTTAAGCGAATCCGTCGGGTTGTGCGAAACAAGAGTGTGCTGCCCAGTTCGGATTCCAGTTGCGTCACTAAGCGACTGATATGAGAAGCAGAGACACTTAGTTTTATGGCCGCTGCTGAAAAGCTGCCCTGTCGAACCACTTCTACGAAGGCTTCCATTGCTTCCCAGTTTTTCATTATGGTGGCCTCAATTGATTCAATATAAGATGTTATATTATAACTATTTGGTATGGTTTTTAAAACATTATTGCTATATGGCAATAATAAATTGCCAAAATGAACATTATCGCCTCAATGATTTACGACTAAACTCCTTTTACTTAATGTAGAAAATGTCGAATTCAAACCAATTTTTGGAGTGCGCAATGAAATGTAAAGCAGCTGTTGCTTGGGGACCAGGCCAACCGTTAAAAATTGAAGAAGTGGATGTTCAGGACCCACAAGCTGGCGAAGTACTTGTTCGCATGGTGGCAACAGGTGTTTGTCACACTGACGCTTTTACTCTATCAGGTGACGATCCAGAAGGTATTTTCCCTGCTATCTTGGGTCACGAAGGCGCGGGTGTCGTTGAAGCGGTTGGTGAAGGGGTTACCACGCTAAAACCGGGCGATCACGTGATCCCTTTGTACACGGCTGAGTGTGGCGAGTGTAAATTCTGTAAATCTGGCAAAACTAACTTGTGTCAGGCGGTTCGTGAAACTCAAGGTAAAGGCTTAATGCCTGATGGTACTAGCCGTTTTAGTATTAATGGCGAGCCTATTTTCCATTACATGGGCACGTCAACTTTTTCTGAATACAGTGTGGTACCTGAAATTTCATTGGCGAAAATTCACGTCGATGCGCCGTTGGAAAAAGTGTGTCTACTAGGTTGTGGTATCACCACAGGTATTGGTGCGGTATTGAACACGGCTAAAGTCGAAGAAGGCGCAACGGTTGCTGTATTCGGTCTGGGCGGCATTGGTTTATCTGTGATCCAAGGCGCGCGCATGGCGGGTGCTTCGAAAATTATTGCCATTGATATTAATGAATCTAAATTTGAAATGGCGACTCAATTTGGCGCAACCGATTGTGTTAATCCGAAGAACTTTGATGCGCCAATTCAGCAGGTAATCGTCGACATGACGGATGGCGGCGTGGATTACTCGTTCGAATGTATCGGTAACGTACAAATTATGCGTCAAGCACTTGAGTGCTGCCATAAAGGGTGGGGTGAATCCATCATTATCGGTGTTGCGGGTGCGGGCCAAGAAATTTCTACTCGCCCATTCCAATTGGTAACAGGCCGCGTATGGAAAGGCTCTGCTTTTGGTGGCGTAAAAGGGCGCAGCCAATTACCAGGTTATGTGGAAGACTACATGAATGGCAAAATCGAAATCGATCCATTTGTGACTCATACTATGTCGCTGGAAAAAATCAACGACGCTTTTGATCTTATGCATGAAGGTAAGAGTATTCGTACCGTGATTCTGTTTGATCAGTAAGAGTGAGCCTATACCGTAATTCAATGATGCGCATCGTCCACGAATGGCGGTGCGAATCCTAAGGAGAACAATATGGAACTCATATCCAGCACTAAAACCTTCGGCGGCTGGTTAAAGCGATACAAACATGAGAGTTTGTCTGTAAAAGGTGACATGACCTTTGCCATTTATTTGCCACCTCAGGCTGAAAACCAAGCGGTTCCGGTAGTGTATTGGTTATCTGGCTTAACTTGCACGGATGAAAACTTTATCCAAAAAGCCGGCGCATTTAAAAAAGCGGCCGAATTGGGCTTAGCCATTGTCTGTCCCGATACCAGTCCTCGCGGTACCGATTACCCAGAAGAGCATGATAGTTATGATTTTGGCTCTGGAGCGGGATTCTATGTGAATGCGACAGTGGACCCTTATCGACATAGTTATCATATGTATGATTATGTTGTTCAGGAGTTGCCTCACTTAGTTGAAGAGCATTTCCCTGTCACCCAAAAACGTTCAATTTCTGGACATTCTATGGGTGGACACGGTGCATTAATATGCGCACTGAAAAATCCAGGATGTTATCAGTCTGTTTCCGCATTTGCTCCGATCTCAAACCCAACTCAGTGTCCGTGGGGGCATAAGGCTTTTAAAGGCTATTTGGGTGAAGATCAGGCGACTTGGGAAGAATGGGATGCTTCTTTGTTGGTTGCGAACGCGAAGGAAAAACTGCCATTGCTGGTGGATCAAGGGGAAGCAGATGATTTTCTGGTTGAGCAATTGAAACCAGAAGCATTAGAAGCGGCTTGTCTTGCCGCGGATCACCCTTTAACTTTGCGTCGCCAGCCGGGATACGACCATAGTTATTATTTTATCGCGTCGTTTATTGATGATCATTTAGAACATCACGCAAGCGCCTTAAAGTAATGTGATTTGAAACTCTAACGAGCTTATCGCTAAAAAGCCGGTAAATGTCTTATTTACCGGCTTTTTTGTGCTTCTAAAATAACGTAAAACGCTTAAGAAAATTTAAATTGGTTAATTTGAGAATGCAGAGAGTTGGTCATTTCCGCAATTAACTGGCTACCGTCACTGAGTTGTTTTGTGTCTTCAAGCACTCTTTCTGAGACATTTCGTATTCCTAGAAGGTTTTCGTTGATCTCTTCTGCCACTGCGCCTTGCTGGCTGGCCGCTGTCGCGATATGGTGGCTGCGGTCTGAAACATCGTTAACTTCCGATGTCATATGCTTCAGCTTATCGGACGCGATATTCATAATTTCAGCGCTTTCTTCTGCTTGCTGGGTACTATTCTTCATTGATTCAGCTGCTGTATTAGACTGACTTTGAAGGGTAGCAATGATCTTTTGAATTTCAACGGTTGATTCTTGAGTGCGACTGGCAAGTGATCTTACTTCGTCTGCAACAACGGCGAAACCACGTCCCATTTCACCTGCGCGTGCTGCTTCGATAGCGGCATTCAATGCGAGAAGGTTTGTTTGCTCTGAAATGTCTCCGATAACGTCGAGGACGGCATCGATGTCCGTGGTTTGCTTTAATAACTGGATAATAACCTGATTCGCATCTTCCACGTGACGGGTTAATACGTGAATGTTTTGATTGGTTTCACTCAAATTTTGACTGCTTTCCTGCGTAATAGTTTGAACGGATTGCGTCGCGATGGCCGTGTCTTTTGCATGCTGTGCGACGTCTTTTATGGAGTAAGACATTTCATTCATTGCCGCGGCAAGCTTATCTACTTCTTGAAACTGATTGTTGACGCCACTCTTTGTACTTGATGTGTTTTCATTCATTTGAACGGTGACAGATTGAAGCTCGTTGATTGCATCTGCAACGCTACTAAGAGTATGGCTTAGCTGCTCTGACAAGGTGTTGGCGGCAAAGGCTAATTTTCCTATTTCATCATTTCGATTAATAGACACTCGCTGCATCATATCGCCTTGAGCCAATATTTGTAGATGGTTCGTAACCTGTTTAAGAGGTTGGGTGATATTACGTACTAGCATAGCGCTTAGCATAACCCCAATGGCGACAATGATCCCTTCTATGCTTGATGACAGCTTAAAGGATGCCCAGAATTCGTTTGTCACTTCTGAATACAGTACACCGGCACCGACAACCCAACCCCACTCATTTTGTTTTTTGACATACGATACCTTGGATTGACCTTCGTCGGAGTTCGGTGGCATAAAGTAATATTCGACAAATCCTTCACCCTTGGATTGCGCGACGTCAACCATGGCCTGCCAGTGGTGTTGTCCTTTAGCGTCTTTGACATTCTTCATGTCTTTGCCAACGGAGGAGGGGCGTAGCGGATGTGCTAGGAGTGTGTGATTAAGGTCATTTACCCAAAAATACCCTTTATCTCCAAAACGAAGGGAAGAAACTGCTTCAAGTGCCTGTCTTTGAGCTTCATCTTTACCAAGCTCGTTTGTTTTGTCGACATAGTGATTTATAAGGGAGTACGCATTTTCCACTTGTTCTTTCACTTGTTGCTTTCGACCATTTAGTAAGGTGTCATACAGTTCCGTATAGGCTGCCGTTTCGAACGTGATCATTATGATTAGAAATCCTGCTACTAATGACCAAAGCTTTGTCGCCACTGATATGTTTTTTAGTGCCATAAATCCTATCTCCAAGCCTTATGGGGTGGGCTAAAACGCCCCCATTCCCCTCTGTTATTATTACGGAGAATTATCGACTTATATAAAACTCAAGTGCTGACATAGATCAATAGATGTACTAAATGCTATAAAATGCTCTAATAAACATCACTTTTTCGAGTGTGTATTAAACGAGTGGAAAATATACGCTCGAACGATGATATTGAAGAATAACAAGGGTGATCAATGAAATTTTCGGTTTTAATAACAGGTTGTTCGTCTGGTATTGGTTTGGAAGCCGCTAAACGGTTACAGACCTTAGATTATTTGGTTGTCGCCAGTGTTCGAACCGAGAGCGATGTTGAAGTGCTCAAGCAGCAAGGGATAAAACATGTTGTTGTGTTAGACCTCGCTTCTGAGGAGTCGATAAAAAGCGGGCTTAATAGCGTGTTAGAGATTACCGGGGGGACATTATATGCGTTGTTTAATAATGGCGCTTACGGACAGCCTGGAGCGGTAGAGGATTTACCTACTGCGGCGTTAAGGCTTCAGTTTGAAACGAACCTGTTCGGCACTCATGAGTTAACAACTCGTGTAATAAAAATCATGTTGCAGCAAGGTTATGGTCGAATAGTGCAGAACAGCTCTGTATTGGGTATGGTCGCAGCACCTTTTCGAGGCGCATACAATGCCAGTAAATTTGCGTTAGAAGGGTTAACGGATACGATGCGAATGGAGCTTTCAGACACGCCTATTCAGGTGAGTTTAATTGCGCCAGGCCCAATTGAAAGTCAATTTAGAGCCAATGCCTTAAAGGCACTTCAAGCAAATATTAATATTGCCGAAAGTCGTCATCAAAAAGGCTATGATGAAGCCATTGAGCGCCTCTCTAACCCAGGTCCAGCGTCAAAACATACGCTTCAAGCGGAAGCGGTGGTTGCTAAACTTCGACATGCATTAGAAGCTAAGATGGCAAAACCTCGATATTTTGTAACAACACCGACATATGTAGCAGACGTATTGAGACGCGTACTCCCAACCCGCTTGTTAGATCGAATTATGCGTGCTCAAGGGAGCTGATCAAGCCAAACCGAAATACTCGCAATGTAATTCTTACGAATGTGCTCTGGTGACAAGTAAAGATCATGGTAACCACCTTCGACCTTTTTTGTTTCAAGATTGCGGTAAATTTGGTTCGCCGCGTTCATCATACTGTCGATATTCAGAACGCCATCACCAGCGGTCATTTTTGAGCATGATTTTTCATGTCTGGTCGTTTTATCTGAGTGACACATCAGAGTAGGGAGGGAGACTTGAGGGGCTTCTAAAAGCTCTCTTTGTGTCTTAATGACTTCTCTTAGCCACCTAAATGACAAAGGAAAACCGTTGGCGGGCTTCCAATCTAATCGATAATTCCATTGTCCTTCATAATGCTTATGTATTGATTTAGAGTAAGTGTTCACTTCGTTACTGTGCTTTGAGATAAAAGGAAGTGTGGTGGTTAAAAAGTGAATGACCGACGTTACTCTTTTATTCGTTTGAGGTGAGAAGGGCAAGGCCAAAAATGGGCTGTTAAGTATTAACCCTGACACCGTTGCCATATTCTCTAAAAGACGGCTTGTCTGTTTGTCCGTACCGGGTTTTTGAACGGCGTCGATCACTTGTATAAAACGGGAGGCAATCAGTCCACCTGTGGAATGGGCTAGAATCACACACTCTTCATAACCCTCTTTTTTTATGGTTGTTAGCGCTGATATTAGGTCGTTATGGTAAACAGACAATGAACGACAGCGATTCTCAGGTTGTTGAGGACGAATGGATCGACCGTACCCTTGCAGATCTATTGCATAAAACGCCCAGTCTTGCTCAGTGAGCAACTCAGCGAGACCGGATTGAAAGAAGTAATCGGTATAACCGTGTAAATAAAGTATAGCGCGAGAGGCGGTTGCTTTAGGTTGATGTTGTACCAACGTAGATTCAGAAAAACGATCATTAGACCTAAACGTCAATGTCCTATACGTGAAAGCATCGCCGAGATGATCTGTTGTCTTGATACTGCTTTCTATTGTGTGAACGGTTGAAAGCTTCATCGCTGCGATAGTGTAAAGGTCTTTTGTCACGGGCTACTTCCCTTAATGAGAAGGCGAAACATAATCGCCCAGAACTCAACGAAACGCATTGTTAATTTCCGAGCTTGTTATCATCATGTCGCCTTCTCAGCGTGCTTTATGTGGGTCGACAAATGTATAAGTGTCTAATCGAACAAGCGGTCTCCCAATTGGTCGATTGTTATCTTTGCTTTTCTGATGGTGAGCTCAAGACACTGGTCGCGGCCTGGCACTAGATCTGACCGGATAAACTTATGGTTTTTTTGACTCTCGCCTTCACCTTTCGAAATACTGGCAGCGACACGAAATTGGCCACCTTCACTTATTGGCGCTGGAGTAATGGAAAAGCCATTGTAATCGATGCTCTCTTCTACGGGTTGTGATTGGGCGTCAGCACCAGAAAATAAATTTTTAAGCCCAGATAAAAAACTCATTGTAATACTACCTTTTAGCGTGTCATTTAATGTAGACGTTATAATAGTCGCTTTACTAGACGATAGCATCAAAACGACACGGTTGGCGAGTTGGTCTATGTAAGAAAAGTGATTGGGTAAGAGAGCGTTCTGTGAACGCGTGAGGCAGAGGCTCTATTTGCCGCTTTTTAGCTAGGCCGCAGTGTTCTGCCCGTCCTTCGTTATATTCCTTTCTGGAAGAGCTTATAAAGGCCGCTAAAATCGGAGCTGTGAGTTGCTTCTTGTTTCTCATCTGAGTTTAGGAAATGCTCGTGATGAATAATGTTGAGATGATTAAACAAAATGGCATTGGCATCAATCGCTGTAAAGTTGTCCTTGTACCATCGACACCATGCTTGCAGTTCAGATAACCAAGTGGGAATTAAAGAGGTAGGTAAGCTTTCTACTAATTGATCAGCCGCAAATAAGCAGTCATGGTTTGCTTGCAGTTTTGCACTTTTATCTTCACTCACGAGCACGCCGAACAAAGAGCTAAGACTTTGATTCAACCTCTGTCGTCGTTCTTGTATGACAGTCTGTTGTACGTTAAGGGATTCAATCATGTTAAACCTTCCTTTTGCTTCTAGAAGCAGGCTATTGCCGAGTGCGTCGAGCCAATACTACTCAAATCATTATCAATAACGCCTTAGAGTAGTTATCGCCTAAGAAGTAAAAGGGTTAAGTAAAGTATTATTAAAAAGTGGCGTTCTTTCGCCATAATATTTTGGGGTTTTTACACAAACGTTCATTATAGTTTCATAAGTTTACACTTAATAGTTAAACTTTTGGATCTAATTGGTGAATAACACATATAATCTATTATGATTTCTTGAGAATATCCCCTAAAGTGCGACTTTAAGTTGTTAAATTTAGTTAAAGTGCGTTAAATCGGCATTATTGGTAATTAATATAGTTATTGTAAAATCGGAAGGTAGGGGCTTGGTGAATAGATCTCAGAAGACTGCTTGATGACGAATTTAAGAAGTGCATATTGTGAGTGCAAACAAGGATAAGCGCAACAAACGATAGAAGTGCTGCGCTTATGGTGATACGTCAACTCGGCTCTGTATAAAGTTCTGCTCTTTTACGAATTGCGGCGATGGTAATCATTGCACAGAATATCAAAGGAACCATCATTAGGTTCAAGAGTTCCCATCCCAGTAAATTTTGCCAATAACCCGCCAATAAGCTGGCTACTGCGCTACAGCTAAAAACAACCAAATCGTTAAGTCCTTGTACTTTGGCTTTTTCTGCTGGTCGGTAAGTGCCTGTTAATAGACTTGTTGCGCCTATAAAGGTGAAATTCCAGCCGATACCTAAGAAAGCCAATGCAATACTAAAATGCCAATAAGTTGCGCCAAATTGCGTTAGCGCAATACACGCAACAAGCATTAGACAGCCTGTTTGAATCACTTTACTACAGCCAAATTTGCTGATGAGCTTGCCTGTAAAAAATGAGGGTGCGAACATACCCAGAACATGCCATTGAATGGTCGAGGCAGTGTGACTGAAGTCATGACCTGCATGCATCATTGCTAGTGGCGTGGCCGTCATAATTAATACCATCACGCCATATCCGATCGCACCTGCGACGATAGCACCGACTAAATCATTTTGTTTCAGAAGCTCCCTATAGCTTCTTGTTGGGCCTTTTTGTTCTTCAATAGTTGGCTTTTTTAACGGTAAGGTTTGAATCAGAACCATCGTGATGAGGTAAACAACAATGAGCGCTAGAAACGCACCCTGATACTGGATATCTGGAATCCAGTTCTCAAACCAGATTGCAAGATTAGGCCCCAAAATCGCTGCAATAACACCAGCGCCCATAATCAAGCCAATAGCCTGTGGTATTTTGTTTGACGGAGCATGTTCTGCGGCGGCATAACGGTATTGCTGGCTAACGCCTATAGACATCCCCAGCATGAATGTACCACAGCAAAAAATATAGAAGTTGTCGACCGACAAAGCCATGTAGGCTAAACAGGCGCCGACAACGCCCAGTACATTGCCAATTAGAAAGCCCTTCTTTCGACCCACCCATTTCATAACATGTGCAGCGGGAAGTGTGACAAACATGAGACCAATGTATTGAAGTGCAATAGGCAGCGTTGCATACCCTAGTTCGGGGGCCAAATGTTGACCGACCAATGCCGTCACCGAAATAAGGAGTATATTGCCAGTTATAAGCAGAGCTTGTCCGAGGGCGAGTCCCCAAACATTAATTCCAAACATAGTCAGTCCAATAGTGAAACGAATAGAAAGTGGTTTCTATTAAAGGCGCTCTGTTAAACATAAATGAGAGAGTCTACGAGACCGCTAAAAAGCCACGCCTACGCCTATAGGTAGTTGCAAATTCAGTCTCAATTGACTTGAGCTTAGTTAGGGCAACAATTTAGCTAGGAGTATAACGCTTAGCTTTATGGCTGTGCTAGTTAATATGAGTGTGGTGAGATGGTATAGATGTTCTACCACACTCAATTTGATTAATTTATGGTGTCTAAGCGTTATCTATTGTCATTGAAGCTTCATTTTCGCCGATTTCTTTTTCAAAAGCTTTAAGACGTTTGTGAATAGAGAGGAGCTCTACTATCGTGGTCCATGAGCTCACCAAAAACTGAAAGGAGCCTTCAACTTGGTTAAATGCAGAAATGATTCTTTGCATGATACCCAACGTAAACGCACCTGCAACGATAGACGGCCCGAGTGCGATAAAAGGTATGAACTGGCCGAAACCTAGATAAGAATATCGAACGACATTGAAGTACAAATAATGGAAATAGAGTTTGAAATAGTTTTGTCTGACTCCGCTGAAGAGTTCTTTTAAATGCTCCGGCTCCGCCCGTTCAACATGATCTTCTCCGTAGACTAGCTCTTTGCGGTAAGCAGCTTCAACTTTTTGATTGTTGAACTCAAGGCCAGGCAATTTTATACCTGAGATGGCAAGTAATGCTGTACCAAATGCAGACCAAAGAATAGCAACAAATACTAGTGCTTGTGGTACTTCTCCTATTAATGGAAGCTCTTTTACATAACTGGAAAGCGTCCATAGAATTGGGAGGAAAGCGATAAGAGTCATGATTGAATCTAGAAAACGTACCCCTAATCCTTCGACAATAGAAGCGAAGCGCATAGTGTCTTCTTGAATACGTTGGGAAGCCCCTTCAATATGTCGCACGTTTCCCCATTTTTTCGTGTACGCATTGTTCATTGCAGTACGCCAGCGGAAAACATAATGGCTGATAAAGAAGCTTTTAAATATAGATACAGTCATGGATATCAGAACGATTACTGTGACGGAAGACAGTTGGAAGAAGTACTCTTGTAAAGTGACTTCTCCAGGAGTTGTTAGACTCTTTTGAATAAGGTCGTAGAAAGTGCCATACCATTCATTGATCCAAACACCAACCTGAACGTGGAACCAGGTGATAAACATAATTAGTGCCGACCCCGCAACAGACCACTTAGCCCACTTTTGTCCACCGTATATCATCCACCCAGCAATAAATAAGCCATAACAAACAGCCATATACTGGCATAGCCAGTAGTTGAGCGCAGTGCTTTGGGTGCTTTGAAAGGCTGCTTGAGCCGCAGCGTCTGCTTCAGCAGACAGTGTTGCGGGGAAGTCAACCCCAAAGAAGTACGCTAAGCTCAGTGTGCTTCCAAGATCTTGCACAAGCGTGTACCAACCAGTGACACATAATAGTGCCCATATAGCGAAGCTTAGAAAAAATAATCTGGGTTTGGGAAAAAAGGAATCGAACACGTTTGGGCTCTCTATTCAATAATTTTGCACAGTTTGTCAGCTTAAACCACTTACTTAACAAGAACAATGAAGTAGATGGTCGTTATCGTCTCAGACTTCACAAAACAACATAAGTTTCATGGTTGTCTATCCATATTTAAAACACTAAGCTGTGTTTTTGTTTTAGAAAACAGTTTTCAATGTTTCTTGCACAGAAGGTGCCGAGTTGATATCGAATAATATCGTTTACTTAGTCAATGCGTTTACATTCCAAGGTGTTGGGGGGAATCCAGCTGGTGTCGTGCTGCACGCTGATTCACTACCAAAGGAAGAGAGACAAAGAATAGCAACGAAAATTGGTGTGTCGGAAACGGCGTTTGTTAGTCGCAGCGAAGTCGCAGATTTTAAGATTGAGTTTTATACGCCAACAAGTGAAATTGATTTTTGTGGGCATGCAACATTAGCTACATTCTGGCTAATGAACCGCTTAGGTGTGTTAAATACAGGTCAGTATTGCCAAGAAAGTAAGGTCGGTGTTCTAGGGGTTGAAATAGATGGACAGGGCTTTGTGACTCAAGAGCAAGTTAAACCTCATTTAAAGGGGTATTTATCTGCATTCGACTCTATCGAATTGTTCGGTATGAATAAATCTATGTTCAATGAAGGTATGCCAATGCCAGAGATAATTTCAACGGGAGTGGCTGAAGTGTTAATGCAAGTACCTAATGGGGTACTGGATAAACTGAATCCTAATTTCGAATTAATAGAACGGTTTTCGAAAGAGCATAACGTATTGGGTTTTCATATTTTTGAAGTGAATCCAGCCGTCGAATATTTTACAGCAAGCGCTCGAAATTTCGCGCCGCTGGTAGGCATCAACGAAGAATCTGCGACAGGCAGTGCATGTGGTGCTTTGATCACCTTCATGTTCAGACATTATGGTATTGATGAGGCGTGGTTCGAACAAGGAAGAGTGTTAGGCAGTCCGTCAGCGTTGCATGCGTCACTTGATATTCAAGACGACGAAATTCAAAAAGTCTATGTAAAAGGGACTGCTAATTTAATGCGACAGTGGAGCTTGAGCGGGTTCTAACCGCTAGTAGAAAAAGCAAAGGCGTTTGATTTTGATATCAAACGCCTTTTTTTTGAGCTAACAAATGCAACTAAAAGGTTTGCTACTTATTGCGATTCAGTATGTTGTTACTTCAGGCGCTGTTATTTAGTTGATAATGTCTCAAGCACAACTTTGATCGTGTTTTCAAAGCGCTCAAGTCCGGCTTTGATGTCTTCTTCTGGAATGATCAGTGACGGCGCTAGGCGGATAACGTTTGGCCCGGCAACCAATATAAGCAAGCCTTGGTTTGCACTTTCAGCGAAGAAGTCTTTACCGTGTCCAGCGAGTTCATCGACCAGTTCGGCACCGATTAACAGCCCCATACCTCGAATGTCTTTGAATACATTGTATTTGTCGTTAATCGCTTTTAAGCCTTCCACGTATAACTCATGACGTTTCTTAACGCCACTAAGAACCTCGTCAGTGCCGATAATGTCGATCACCGCTTCGGCAATAACGCAGGCCATAGGATTGCCGCCATACGTGCTACCGTGCGTACCAAAAGCCAAACTGCTTGCGATTTTCTCTGTGGTTAACATTGCGCCGACAGGGAAACCATTGCCTAACGCTTTTGCCGACGTAAGAATGTCAGGAGTGACACCCAGTTGTTCGTACGCGAAGAACGTACCGGTACGACCCACACCAGATTGCACTTCATCGAAAACAAGCAGTGCATTGTGTGCATCACATAGTTCACGAACCTGTTTAGCAAATTCAAGGTTGGCTGGAATAACGCCGCCTTCTCCTTGAATCGGTTCCATCACAACAGCACATGTTTTATCTGATATCAGCCCCTTGAGTTGCTCAATATCATTATAATCACAATGTTTGATGCCTCCCGGTGCGGGTTCAAAACCTTCCGTGTATTTTGGTTGTCCGCCGACGGTAACCGTAAATAAAGTACGACCATGAAATGACTTATAGAACGAAATGATTTCATGCTTTTCAGGGCCAACATGATCGTACGCGTAACGTCGAGCAAGTTTGAAAGCAGCCTCGTTTGCTTCACCGCCGCTGTTCGCGAAAAAGACGCGTTCAGCAAAGGTTTTTTCCGTTAGCTTTTTCGCTAAACGGAGTGCAGGTTCGTTGGTCATCACGTTGGATAGGTGCCAAAGCTGATCCGCCTGATCGCGCATCGCTTTTACCAATGTTGGATGAGAGTGCCCGAGTGCGGTGACGGCGATGCCGCCAGCAAAATCGATGTACTCTTTTCCATTTTTATCCCAAACGCGAGAGCCTTCACCGCGCACTGGAATAATATCCGAAGGTGCGTAGTTTGGAACCATTACTTCGTCAAAGGTTGCTCTCGTTACTTGCTCTGTCACTTTATCTACCTCTTAAAATTCCGGCGGTCAGTCGTTTGACCGCCTTAGGTTTATATCAGATTTCTTAGCTCACGAATAGCAACAGAGATCATTGCTAGGCTTAAATCTGTTTCTGTTTTTATTTCGTTAAAGGTCGCGCGATAGTGACTAATATTGTCACTGTTTAGCTCACGCCAATGACTCAAACGTTCTTCTAGTTCGTTGATCTCTGCACTCGTTTGAATGACTTCTTGAGTCAACGTGCGAAGTCCGTTATCGACTTCGTCGCCAAGACCTGCTTTGGCTCTACGAGACCACATGTCGTCAGCCGGTAAGTCATTAACACTATGACGTAACCAATGAAGGTCCAAATCAGTTTCGAGCGTGAAGTACGTCTGAGCGACGTCTAATACTTCTCGATCTGTGTTAGTGGCCACTCGAATGATATCCAAACCGTAGAACAAGTAATGGTTTGAGGTCATTGCTTTCGCAACATCTTCAGGAACACCTTGTTCAGTCAGTGATGCCGTCAACTCGTCCAAATGCGCTAGGCTTGGTTCGGTTAGAATCGCCTGCATATTGGCGCGAATGGCTTCGACACCAGGTTTGTAAGTCTCGATCAAGCGTTGAATCGACAAGCTTTCACGCGTATTTCGTAGTAACCATAATGTCGCGCGTTCAGCCAAAACCTGAATGCGGATGAGCAGCTTATTGAGAACATCGTTTTCAACTTGGAAATCAAGATTGTTGATCGCATCCCAAAGTGCAGGGATGCCAAAGATCTCTTCGGCTGCCATGTAAGCACGCACAATGTTCAATGCTGACGCACTGGTTTCTTCCTGAACATGGGTGCCAAATGTCGGCCCCATACGGTTACCGACATTATTGGTAACGTGCGCTGCCACAATTTCTTGCGCCAGTGGGTGAGTTGCCATGTCGTCGCCAAAACGTTCGGTTAACGGCTTCGGGAAGTAATCTTTAATCTGCTCAATCAAATCCGCATCACTGCCGATACCGTCTTCCACCAACTGTGTGTAGAACTTAATCTTGGCATATGCGAGCAGTACCGAAATTTCGGGTCTGGTTAGACCAGCTCCTTTGTTCATACGTTTGCGAATTTGACCGTCTGTTGGCAAGAACTCGATCTGACGGTGCAAGCGGCCTTCGCGAACTAGAGACAACATTAAACGCCAATGGTCAGCCAGTTTCTCTGAGGCTTGTGAATTTTCCAGAGACAAGACATGGCTTTGGCCAACGTTGTGACTAAGTACCAGTTCGCCTACTTCGTCCGTCATTTCTGCTAAAAGCGTGTTGCGTTGCTTTTCAGTCATATCGCCATTCTCGACGACACGGTTAAGCAGAATTTTGATGTTTACTTCGTGGTCAGAGCTGTCTACGCCGGCAGAGTTGTCGATGGCGTCAGTACTCATCAAACCGCCATTTTGCGCAAACTCGATTCGTGCTCTCTGAGTTAAGCCGAGGTTACCGCCTTCACCGACAATCTTGCATCGTAGTTCATTACCGTTAACGCGCAGTGCATCGTTGCCGCTGTCGCCTGCGTCGGCATGTGACTCAGATTCCGATTTTGCATAGGTGCCGATGCCGCCATTCCAAAGTAGGTCGACAGGGGCTTTCAAAATGGCAGAAATTAAATCGGTCGGCGCCATTGATTTCGCATTGCCTTCAATGCCAAGCGCTTTACGAATATCTGCGTTGATTGGAATGGATTTCGCGCTACGACTAAAGATGCCGCCGCCTTTTGAAATCAACGCTTTGTTGTAGTCTTCCCAAGACGAACGAGGTAATTCGAATAAGCGTTTACGTTCTTCGAATGAAGCCGCCGCCTCTGGTGTCGGGTCGATAAAAATGTGCATGTGGTTAAACGCAGCGACCAAACGGGTATGTTCAGAAAGCAGCATGCCGTTACCGAATACGTCACCTGCCATATCGCCAATGCCGACTGCGGTGAAATCCGTTGTCTGACAGTTGAGGCCAATTTCTTTAAATTGACGTTTAACCGACTCCCATGCGCCGCGTGCGGTAATGCCCATTTTCTTATGGTCGTAACCGTTTGATCCCCCAGAAGCGAATGCGTCGCCTAACCAAAATCCGTATTTCTCAGAAATGCTGTTCGCAATATCAGAGAAGGTGGCTGTGCCTTTATCGGCTGCAACAACTAGGTATGGGTCATCTTCGTCATAACGAACTACTGAAAGTGGTGGTACAACTTCGTTTTGTACTAGGTTATCAGTGATGTCCAACAAACCAGAAATGAACGTGGTGTAACAACGCACTACTTCTGTTTGAACTTCTTCACGAGACGCGTTTTTCTTCAATTGCTTAGCAACAAAGCCACCTTTTGCTCCAGCTGGAACGATAACGGCGTTTTTAACCATTTGCGCTTTAACCAGCCCTAGGACTTCAGTACGGAAATCTTCCATACGATCTGACCAGCGAAGGCCGCCACGAGCAACTTTACCGCCTCGCATGTGAACACCTTCAACCCAAGGTGCGTAGACGAAAATCTCGAACTGAGGTCGTGGCAAAGGGACAGCAGGAATCTGAGTTGGATCCAGTTTGAAAGACACGTAATCTTTCACGTCGCCGGATTCTGAGACTTGGTAGAAGTTAGTACGAAGCATTGCTTGAATAACGGATAGATAATGCTTAAGGATTCGATCCTCATCCAGGTTTGCAACCTGATCAAAGGCCGCTTCGAGCTTTTCTTCTAGTTTTGCAATTTTGTCTTCGCGTTTGCTTTCCATTTCTGGATGGAAGCGTTGCTCAAAGAGTTGTACCAATAATTTCGCAATATTAGCGTTTTTCTCTAATGTTTGTTGCATGTACGGACGTGAGAACGGAATTTGCAACTGATTTAGATATTTAGTCACGGCACGAAGCATAGTGACCTGACGCCACGTTAGAGATGCATCCAGTACCAAGGCATTGAATCGATCGTTTTCAACACGGCGTAAGAAGACCTGATTAAACGCGTCTTGGAAGGCTTCACGTTGTGTCTTTTTCTCTAGGTTGACGCCGTCGTTCACACTGATCGCAAACTCTACAACCCAAGTGTTGGCTTTGCCGTCACCATTCTGGTCAAGTTCGTACGGGCGAGCTTCTAGTACTCTAAGCCCCATGCACTCAAGTATTGGAAGTACATCAGATAGAATAAGCGTTGTACCAGAACCGTATACTTTAAAGAAGTAGTTGTTCTTTGACTGACCCACTTGGCGATACAAATGCGTTGTAATGTCGCCCTCGCTTGCTAACTCGTTTAAACGTTCAATGTCTAAAACGGCCGCATTAGGAGAAAAGTCTTCACGGTAAGCCGCTGGAAGGTAAGGCGCGTAAGCTTCGAAAAGCTGATTGCCTTTTTCTTCACCCATGCTGGTATGCAGCGCTTCGAGAAGTTTGTCTTCCCACGACGCCATTGCTTCCTGCATTTTTGATTGAATGTCTTGAGCATCGATAACGCGATTCGTTTGCGGGTCCGCAATTTGAATAGTGAAATTGACACGTGCTAGGACTAATTGTGAGAACTGAACGTTGAATTCAGAGCTTGTGCCATTGCAAGCTTCCATAAGGATTTCTTGCATCTTGATACGCATTTCGGTGTTGTAGCGATGACGTGGAACATAGACCAATGCGTTAAGAAATCGGCCATAAATGTCCTTACGTAAGAAGACACGTAATTGTCGACGTTCCTGTATTGCTAAGATACTTTCGATTGTGTGAGCCAGCTCCTCAGCGGGGGCTTGTAGCATCTCATCACGAGGGTAGCTGTTTAGAATGTGCTTAAGGTTTTTGCCTTTATGGCTGTTATTGTCAACGTTAATATTGTCAACAATGTACTCAAGCTTCTTGCGTAGCAACGGGATATCTTGAAGGCGTGCAACATACGCGGTTGACGAGTATAGGCCAAAGAAGCGCCACTCTCCGACAACTTTACCGTTTTTGTCGAACCGTTTTACTCCTAAGTAATCTAAGTGAACGGGGCGATGTACGGTAGATATAGCCGTCGATTTAGTAATAACTAATATGTTGTTTGGATCAACAGCAAGTTCAGCTAGGCGGTCGCTTAGAGTGATATCTCGTTTCACTTTGCGCTTATCAAGGTCGCGGAATGTCCCCATTCCTGATCCATCAACAAGTTTAAGGTGTGTTTCTTTGTCGCCTTGAACTAAGTCGTATTCGCGGAAACCTGTAAAGGTAAAGTGGTCGTTTTCTACCCAGCGTAAGAAATCTAAATTCTCTTGGTGGGTCGGGTCGTCTTTCAGATGCTTAAATGTTGATGACTCTTTAATAATGTCACCAAGCTTGGCTTTCATGCCAGACCAGTCTTGTACAGATTTCACTACGTCGTCTAGAGTAGAAAGCAATTCTTGCTTAATCTGCTCCATAACATTGACGTCAGACAGGCGGTCCACTTCGAAGCGAATAAGTGCTTCGTTAAAGTGATTGTTAATATCCAGCTCTATGGACGTTAGTTCGCCTTTCTTAGAGCGAGTAACGGGTACCATTGGGTGCGCTGTAAAATGGATGGTGAGTCCAAGTCGAACCAATGCCATGTTAAAAGAAGATACTAAGAACGGCATGTCGTCTGTTAGTACTTCAATAACAGTGTGTGTTGACTGCCAGCTGTGTTCTTCGTAGTTCGGGTTATAAACACGAACTTTAGGCGTGCCAATAGTGCGTTGCTTCATGAAATCCCATTGGCAGACGATATTGCCGTATAGGTTTTCAATGGATTCATTTTCCATGTCCTCAATCAGAAGGTCATGAAAATAAAGTTGGCTTAGGTTAATTAGCTGCGCGGCTTCGGTGGCGGAAAAGTGATCGTGAATTTCTGCTTCAATTCTGGCGATGATTTCGCCTTTTTTGCTGTCAGTCATGTTAACTCATCCTCATGAGTGGGGGTGGTGGTCTAAACTTATTATTTAGTTATATTTATGTCAGAGCTTCTTCGAACCCGCATTAACCATTATTATGAAAAATACAGTGTTTTAGAAGTTTGCTACTTTTTTAATAGCGACATTTTGTTATATCTTTGTGTCGCAACAATTAAATATAGCTGAAAAAAAGAAAGCTGAGCTCTTAATATTCATTCTAAACCAAATTACATCGCTTTATAGTGGCTTATAGCAGGAAAATAAATTGGACAAAACTAGATATGCATCACGAGAAATCATGAAAGTAGGTCAAAAACCTCAAAAGTACGGTTTTTTACTACTTCCGGAGTTCTCTATGTTGGCCTTCTCATCGGCAATCGAAACCCTGTATATGGCGAATTGGGTGAGTGGTAAAGAGCTATACCGGTTTTGTACTATAGGTAAAAATACGAAAGATGTACTTTCGAATTCTGGCACGTTGTCTGTTGCTCAGTACCTTGCTAATGATGCTCCAAATGACCTTGATGCTGTCTTTGTTTGTGGGTCTTCTCCCGTTACACAGAGTGATGATCCCACAATGGAATCGTGGCTTAAACGTATGTCCTCAAAGGGGGTGTCTTTAGGAGGGATTTGTACAGGAAGCCACTTACTGGCAAAAGCGGGTCTATTGGATGGGTATCGAGCGACAATACATTGGTGGAGCATTTCAAATTTGAGGGATGACTTCCCGAAAACCATTGTATCTAATCATTTATTTGAAGTGGACCGAGATCGTTATACTTGCAGTGGGGGAACGGCTGCAATGGATATGATGTTGTTCCTGATAGGTAAAGAGCATGGAATGGAACTCGCGAGTAGTATTTCTGAACAATTTGTTTGCGAGCGCATCCGAACGCATGAAGACCCACAACGGATTCCTCTGCAAGCGCGAATTGGAACAGGACAGCCGAAATTAGTAGAAGCGGTTCAATTAATGGAAGCGAATATTCGTGAGCCTCTATCGTCAGATGACATTGCTTACCATGTTGGGGTATCACGGCGTCATTTGGAAAGGTTGTTTAAACAAAGTTTAGACACGGTGCCCTCAAGATACTATTTGGGGATCCGGCTTAAGCATGCGAGGCAACTGATTACTCAAACGGATCGTTCAATACTAGAAATAGGTCAAGAATGTGGTTTTACGTCCGCGCCGCATTTTAGTACGACTTACAAAGGCTTTTTTGATGTGACGCCTAGAGAAGAGCGAAAACTGCTTTCAGAGACGATAAAAAGTGGAGAGCCTGTTGATCGCAAGAAACGCCAACTTTGGAAAAAAACACGGTAGTTCTTTGAGTTCACTTTTTTGTGATCTCGTGTTAATAAGGGCGTTGAGGCGTTTAAGATAAGTGCTCAGGAAAGGTTCTGAGCAGAGGTTCTGAATAGAGAGATTATGGCATCGTATAATATGGCTCTACAGGCTGCTACAGGCTGCTTAGGGGTTATAGGTGGCCAGCTTGTAGCAGTAAAGAACTAGAGCTTAAACGGCATCAGAGCCAGTTTCGCCGGTACGAATTCGTATAATCTGTTCAAGATTAGTCACAAAGATTTTACCGTCACCTATTTTTCCAGTGTTGGCACTTTTCTGGATTATTTCAATCGCGTGATCAACTTCGTCATCGGCCACAGCGAGTTCTAATTTTACTTTCGGTAAAAAATCGACCACATACTCAGCACCTCGATATAGCTCAGTATGGCCGCGTTGCCTGCCAAATCCTTTTACTTCCGTAACAGTGATGCCGCTGATCCCAATCTCCGAAAGTGCTTCACGAACTTCATCAAGTTTAAACGGCTTCACAATCGCTGTGACTAACTTCATTGCCTGTCTCCGACATATCTAAAAAATTATGCCGTTAAAAGTATCACTCAATGCCAGAGTTCGCCACCAAAGTTCGTTCTTTAGACTATATTTACGGCCTGCCTTAATAAAAATAATTGAGATAAGACCATGAACCATGGCGAAATGATTAAGTTTGAAGCGGGTGTGGATGATTTTGTTGGTCATCTTAAATCCGAGCTGCGACGGAATGCATTGCAGCTTAAAAAGGTGTCAGTACCGCAATGTTTGGCGACCTACAGGGTGAGTAACTTGGAAATGCAAGCGCATTTAAGATTGGTCTTATTGGGGTACCCCAACGGAGAGCCGATTGCCAGAGTGTCGTGGTTGGGAAGCTCGGGAGAGGAACGAACATGCTGCTATGTCAACGACGTGTTTGAAGCGATTACGCTGAAATCTAACGGGCGTTGGGTTAGAAGTAAACGAAATCCCAAGGAAACGTGTTTACGAGAACTTGCGCATCTGCTAGATGGTTCTTGATTTGTTAGAGGGTGTCTGATTTTTTGATTAGGCGATTTTTAGGGGAAGGGGCATTAGTAAAGGAGGTTCTTTCGGAGAACCTCCTTCGTAAGAAGGGCAACTAGAGCAATGCTCGATTTCGACTAAAGTTCATTTAAGGAATCTAGGTCGTCAAAGGCTGGTTCGTGATATTGTCGCCCTAACTCATGTACCGCATCAATTAGAAATTTAGGGTGATCGGGGTTCACATATTGATGAATACCATGCCCTAAATTAAATACATGCCCAGAGCCATGTCCGAACCCTTCTAGAACCAAAGCGACTTCTCGTTCTATTACATCTTTGTCTGCATAAAGTACGCACGGATCGATATTACCTTGAAGAGCTACGCTCTCACCAACGCGCGCGCGCGCTTCCGCGATATCGGTTGTCCAATCTAGACCTAGTGCATCTGGGCCTGCTGCGGCCATATTTTCAAGCCATTGACCGCCGTTTTTCGTAAACATGATAACAGGGATTTTTTTGCCTTCGTGTTCGCGAATTAGTCCGTCCATGATTTGTTTCATATACATTAATGAAAAGCGCTGATACATCGGACCACTTAGCGCGCCACCCCACGTATCAAAGATTTGCACAGCTTGTGCTCCGGCTTTAATTTGACCATTTAGGTAATCTATAACGGATAATGCGAGCTTATTCAGTAATGCGTGCAGTACATCAGGTGTCTGATACATCATGGCTTTGATGTGTCGGAAGTCTTTGCTTGATCCACCTTCAACCATATAGGTAGCGAGCGTCCAAGGGCTTCCTGAGAAACCAATAAGAGGCACTTTTCCGTTTAGAGCCTTACGGATGGTTGTAACGGCTCTCATTACGTAGTCTAAGTCTGTTGTTGTCGCAATGGGAAGGGCGTCAACATCGGCTTTCGAGCGAACAGTGTGTTTAAACTTAGGGCCTTCGCCAGTCTCAAAGTAAAGCCCAAGCCCCATTGCATCGGGAATGGTCAGAATGTCAGAAAATAAAATAGCCGCATCCAGCTCATATCGCTCTAGTGGTTGCAGTGTTACTTCACATGCGAAGTCTTGGTTTTTACATAGACTTAAAAAATCGCCTGCCGTAGCGCGAGATGTACGGTATTCAGGAAGGTAGCGACCTGCTTGACGCATCATCCATACTGGGGTTGTGTCTACAGGCTCTTTTAATAGGGCACGTAGGAAACGATCATTTTTAAGCTCTGGAAACATTCAATCACTCCGACTATTGCGTACTCTCAACTGTATTCTTAAGAGTCGCCAGAAAAATATGACGGCATTTTACCGTAATGAGACGAAAAAACAGAAAAATAATATTATTTTATGACTCGGGTTAAGAAAAAGCTGTTTTTCCGCTCATAGGTTTTAACGTCCTTAGTCTCCTAAATAGCGTTTGAGGCTGTATTCCTGAACCAAATTGATTGCATTTTCAATCTCTTTAGTTTGATGAAGGTCTTTCATAATGTCGGGTAGAATTGCTTTTGTTTGCGTTACGTTGAGTCCAGTTTTTAGTCTGGGGGAATAAAGCGTTCTAAGTAATAAATAGTCGAGAGGGCTCAAGTAAATGTCGGTGCTCACATCATTAAATATGGAGGGGAAAACATCGCCTGAATCGTTTGGAAGCCCTAATAACTGAGTGATTTCTTCGACAATGCAATCTAGAAAACGCGCTTTTTGACGAGCGTAGTCAACGGGGATTATGATGACACTTTTGGTAATTTCGCTGTGTGTGTTTGTGAAAATTTTACCAAGGCAAAGAGCTTCGTCTAGTGCTTTTCGGCTTTTGTTGGGGTCGCCAGCGTATTGTCTAACTTTGTCTTCCATTTGATTGTAATACGTAAATATGGCATATAGATTGGCCTCCTCTGGGTCGAGCGTAAAGTCAATTGGGAGCCCTGTTATGTGAGAAAGGTGTTGTGCGTGAACGCTTAAGAGTTCTTTCTGAAAGGCGCTATCCCCCGCGTCACTGCTAAAAAAGATTTTTACGGGTTGTTCCCATCTAATGATCTTTGGATTTGCGGTTTTTTTATACTCTCTTTCAAGCGCGATCTTAATAAAGCTATTTTCTATATAGGCATCATGTTGCCATCGCTCAATGGCAAAAGTGCCATGAGAGAATAAACAGCTCCATATACTACAAAGGATCAGAAGGCTGTGCTTGCGTACGATGTTCGGCATAGTATTTAAAGGCATCTAAAGAGTCCGGTGTGAATGACAACCCTTCTGGGTTGCTGAGTATAAATTCAACTGACATTTCTTTAACAGCGGCCACTTCTTTGGGTTGAAGTGTCAGTTCCCCATGTTTTGTCTTATCATAGCAGGCGGAATACAGTTTCCCCCAAATTCGATAACCTTCCCCCTCAGTAAAAAATACGCCGTGAGACGTCAGCGGAAGTGAAACGCCGAGCTCTTCTTTTAATTCTCTTTCAGCACATAACTGGTAGGATTCGCCACTTTCAACCACACCGCCAGTCGTTATTCCGAAGTAGCCTGGGCAAAACTCTTTGTCGTCCGTTCTTTTTTGAACAATGAGCTTCTTTTCAGGGGTAAATACCAGTACATAGGTTACTCTGTGTATGTCGACGCCAAAGCGCATTTTTTTGCGAGATACTTCGCCAACGACGGTATTGTTTTCATCAACTAGCGCGATGATTTCTTCTTTAATGGGTGTCAATGTTAAGCCTTATGTGAAAGTCAAAAGCAGCGCTTTTTTTAATGTGTTCAGAGCGATTGGATCTAAGGTGTTCCTCCTAGATCGTATACTGTATTGCGCGTCTTATCTGTAGATAAAAAATCCCAACTAAAGAGTATCTATGTTTACAGTATATTAAAAGGAACAGCTCTTCATTTCTTGCTTTTTAAGTTGGCTTCCTTTCCAAAATGCGACCTGCACTTGCGCCATCTCTATTCGATTATAGGCTGATGCGCGGTATTTATGTAGCATAGAGCAAAATGCAAAACTTAGGGCAAGGTGATGATGATTCCTGACAATGACTTTCTGGCGCATACACTGAAGGCGTTAGATAACAACGACAGAGCCTCCGTTGACTATGGCTCGTTTATCGTTGTTACAGAGGGGCTTGGCGTGCTTCGCTTTGAACCTAAGTATCAAAGCGAAGCAAGTGGAGCAAGTGTTGATCAGAGTGGTATAGAGCGAATTGTTGTTTCAAAGACTAAATTTCAACCGGTGAGTTTGGTTATTTCGGTTGGGATACATGGTAATGAAACCGGGCCAATGGAATTGGTGAATCAGATCGTTAAAGATATGCTAAATCAAGATTTGTCTCCCTCTATTCGGCTATTGATTATCATTGGTAACCCACATGCTGCGGTAAAAGGCGAACGGTTTTGTGATGTAAATTTAAATCGCCTGTTCTTAGGTGCTCATAAAAACTACATCGGAAGAGAAGTAAAAAGGGCAATTTTTTTAGAGCATTGTGTGACGCGGTTCTTTGATGAGGCACCGGCAAACCACACTCGTCTTCATTATGATTTGCATACCGCAATTCGAGGGTCGAAATACAAAAAATTTGCAGTGCACCCTTATATAGGCAATAAGCGCTACAACCTTACGCAGTTTTCCTTTATTGCTGAATGCGGTATTGAAGCAGTGCTTTTGTCCCATCAACCGACGACCACGTTTTCTTATTATAGTTATGCAGAACACGATGCTCAGGCCTTTACTATTGAACTTGGGAAGGTACATCCATTTGGACGAAACGACTTATCGGAATTTGAGGCGATCAATGTTGGCTTAAGATCGTTAATAGAAACAGGGGCGCTTGTATCTAGCGAACGCTATGTCTCTATGAAGGTTTTTAAGGTGATTGACTCCTTAGTGAAAGATTCGGACGGTTACAGGCTTAATATTCCCGATGATATGGAAAACTTTACGCCTTTTGATAAAGCGACAGTGCTCGCAGAGTCGGACAAAGGTCGTTATGTCATTAAGCAAACAGGGGATTCCGTCGTCTTCCCAAATGTTAATCTTCCGGTAGGGCAAAGAGCTGGGCTTGTTATTAGAGAAGTAAAAAATAAGGATCTTTTTTCCTAGAAAGGAATTGCGCTTGAACTGCTGGGTCAAAAATCGTAGTGTTACGTTATAACATTGGTATCTTTTTCGGAGATTTAGCATGAAGAAAACGTTCGCTGCGTTAACTGCACTTGGCCTATCAGGAGCCGTTAGCGCTGATCCTGTTGTTGTTACAAGTATTAAACCTGTCAGTATGATTGTCGCAGCTATTGCGGGTGACCACGCGAAGGTTGAGCAGATTGTCTCAAACAACGCTTCTCCACATGACTTTGCACTGAGGCCTTCTGATCTTCGTAAATTGTCTAACGCTGATTCTATTGTTTGGGTGAGTCATTCTTTAGAGCATTTCCTTACTAAACCGATCGCTAATTTAAATGAGTCCAAAGATATTGAGTGGGCTGATTTAAGTGGTGTACATCTTCAAAATTTTGGCGACAAGCATGAACATCATCATGATGAAGATCATGACGAGCACGAAGATCATGATGATCATCACGACGAACATGCTGATCATGACGAACACGAAGGCCATGATGAGCACCACGACGAACATGCTGACCACGATAATCATGACGAACACGAAGGCCACGATGAGCACCACGACGAACATGCAGGCCATGACGAGCATGAAGGCCATGATGAGCATCACGACGAACATGCTGACCATGACGAACATGAAGGTCACGAAGGTCATCATCATGACCACAGTGGTGTGAACCCTCATGTATGGATGGATCCACACAATGCGATGGTATTGGCAGAAGCAGTAAAAGATCAGTTAAGCAAAATCGACCCAGACTCTGCAGCTTACTATGAAGAGAACTTCCATGAGTTTGAAGAAAGCGTGGAAGAAGCAGAGCATAAGATAGAGCATGAGCTTGAAGACGTTAGCGACGTACCATATGTTGTTTTCCATGATGCGTATGGTTATTTCGAATCTCACTTTGGTTTACACAATGCGGGTGCGGTTACTTTAAGCCCAGAGCGTAAGCCTGGTGCGAAAACAGTTGCGGATATTCGTGAGCGTATTCAGGAACACCAAATCCAGTGTATCTTCAGCGAGCCTCAATTTAGTCCTGCCATTGTTGAGACATTAGTGGAAGGGACGGACGTTAAGACCGCTGTATTAGATCCACTTGGTGGCAAAATCGAGATTGGTAAAAATGCTTATGTCGCGTATCTGAAGTCGCTAGAGGCATCGTTTATCAGCTGTTTGAAATAAGTGTTAACGCGTTTTAGTAACGCCCAACGGAAGGCCCAATTCACCTAGTCGAATTGGGCCTTCGTCTGTATAATACCGCCAACTCTAAACTCATGAGATGGCTTATGAATCATAGCTCTCACGCATTACGTTTAAGCGATGATGCAATTCTCCAAAGCGCTAGAACGACTCTGGACACTCAGGCAAATGCCTTGACTGGATTGTCTCAACGACTTTCAAATGAATTCTCTCAAGCGGTAAAGATGATCTTGGCGACATCTGGGCGCGTTATTGTTTGTGGAATGGGTAAATCTGGGCTCATTGGCAAAAAGATCGCCGCTACTTTAGCCTCTACAGGCACACCTTCCTTTTTTCTTCATCCCGGAGAAGCGTTTCATGGCGATTTAGGCATGATTCAAAAAGAAGACCTTGTTTTACTGATCAGCTATTCAGGGGAAACGGAAGAGGTAATTCGCTTGCTTCCATCGTTGAGTAATTTTGGTAATCCCCTTATCGCGATTGCGGGCAACCCTTCTTCTACCTTGGCGACGCACAGTCAGTGTTTCTTAAATATTGCTGTAGATCGAGAGGCTTGCCCAAATAATTTGGCTCCGACAACCTCTACCACGCTGACTGCTGCAATTGGCGATGCCTTAGCGGTGGCTTTGATGGAATGCCGAGACTTTCAGCCTCAAGATTTTGCCCGTTTTCACCCGGGCGGCAGTTTAGGTAGAAAGCTCCTGACGCGTGTTAAGGATTTGATGCATAAAGATAACCTTCCAACCTGTGCGCCTTCTATGCCGTTATCTGATGCTATTTCAGTGATGACAACAGGACGCATGGGGGTGGTGCTAATTGAAGATGAAAAACGTATTGTTGGCATCTTTACTGATGGGGATCTACGCCGTGCCTTATTAACAAAAGGTGGGGATATTATGTCGAAGTCGATGGCAGAATTGATGACAGCAAACCCTAAGACGATACATGAAAGTGTGATGATCGTAGAAGCGGAAGAGCGTATGATCAATGAAAAAATCACCTTGCTTGTCGTTGTAGACGATTCAGATTCTGTTGTAGGGTTGTTGGAAATTTACGATCGATAGCTCATATCGTTGCATCTATTTTTTTAGGTAATTAATTATGGCTCAAACAAGTAAAGTTATACGAATAGGCAATAAAGTGGACGTTGCCAACCATCTACCATTTGTCTTATTTAGTGGTGTGAATGTTTTAGAGTCCAGAGATTTAGCGATGCAAGTTGCCGAAGCGCATGTAAAGGTGACAGAAGAGTTAGATATTCCTTATGTTTTCAAAGGGTCATTTGATAAAGCAAACCGATCTTCAATCAATTCCTTTCGTGGGCCGGGTTTGGATGAAGGCCTAAAGATTCTTGAAGAAATTAAAAACACATTTGGTGTGCCAGTCATTACAGATGTTCATGAAATAGATCAATGTGCGCCTACGGCCGAAGTGGCAGACGTTATTCAATTGCCTGCGTTCTTGTCTCGTCAAACGGACTTGGTTGTTGCGATGGCGCAGACGGGCGCTGTTATTAACATCAAGAAGGCCCAATTCTTAGCGCCACATGAAATGAAGCATATCCTAACGAAGTGTCAGGAAGCTGGGAACGACCAGCTCATGCTCTGTGAGCGTGGCACAATGTTTGGCTATAACAACCTAGTGGTTGATATGCTTGGCTTCGGTGAAATGAAAAAATTTGATTTCCCGGTTATGTTTGATGTGACGCACGCCCTGCAACGACCGGGTGGTCGTTCTGATTCAGCCGACGGTCGAAGAGCGCAGGTGACTGAACTTGCTCGTGCAGGAATGTCGCTTGGCCTGAGTAGTATGTTTCTTGAGACTCATCCGTCGCCTAACGACGCACGATGCGATGGGCCGTGTGCATTGCCGCTGGATAAGCTCAGTCCATTTTTGAAGCAAATTAAGCAACTTGATGAGTTGGTTAAAACATTCGACGAGCTGGATACAAGCGCTTAATGGATACTCAGTTTTTATCGCAATACAAAGAAATTTCGGAAGACCCTTCTTTTATTGAGAGGTTGCAGGTCTTGTCTTTGGTTATTTTCGACGTTGACGGTGTTTTAACTGACGGCAGTCTGTTTTATTCAGGCTCAGGTGAGGAAGTTAAGTGCTTTAATGTCAAAGATGGCGTAGCGATGAAACTCTTGCCGAAATGGGGGGTGGATGTTGGTGTGATCACAGCGAAAGATTCAGCACCTTTACGCAAACGTATGGAAGATCTTGGGGTAAAACATTTTTACCCTGGCTGTCATGATAAGGCCGCTGCATTCAAAGACCTTCAAAGTAAGTTGAATATTAAGTCAAACAATATCGCTTACGTCGGAGATGACGTTGTTGATTTGCAGGTGATGCCTTTAGTTGGTGTTTCGATTTGCCCGAGCGATGCTCATCTCGTCGTGGCGCGTTACTGCGATGTTCGATTGAATGTTGGGGGTGGAAAGGGCGCTGCACGCGAAGTCGCAGACTTGGTGTTGGCGTCTAAGATGCCCTTAGAAAAAGCGTATGATTTAGCGATGCAACCAGAGTTCGAGTCGAAACAGAATTAAGAGATTTTAACATCATGACGAACCTTCCTGATTTTCATATTGTCATCCCCGCTCGTTACGCGTCCCAGCGTTTTCCTAAAAAGTTATTGCAAGACTTAGGGGGAAAGCCTGTTCTTCAGTGGGTTTTTGAACTTGCTAAAAAGGCCGGTGCTAAAAGTGTTACGGTCGCAACAGATCATAAATTGATCTATGACGCGGCGGCTTCGTTTGGTGCCGATGTCCTGATGACTCGAGAAGATCACGAGAATGGTACGGAACGACTGGCAGAAGTCGCTTTGGCTAAAGGCTGGTCTGATGATGAAATCGTGGTCAATGTTCAGGGGGACGAACCATTTTTACCGATAGGTTTGGTGCATAATGCGGTCGCGGCATTAGCTGGAGACACCGTGTCAGAAATGGCAACGGTTGCGTGCAAGATCGATCAAGTTGATGAGTTATTTAACCCGAATATTGTAAAAGTGGTACTCTCTGATAAAAATAGAGCGCTTTACTTTAGTCGTTCACCGATGCCTTGGGATCGGGAGAGGTTTGATAGTGCGAGAACCTCGATTGCGCTTTCAGATGATTATGTCGCCTATCGCCACGTGGGGCTTTACGTGTATCGTGTTGGACTTTTAGCTCGATATGCTGGAATGGCGGTTTCTCCGCTGGAAAAATGGGAGAAATTGGAGCAGTTGCGTTTTTTACATCACGATGTAAATATCCAAGTGGCGATTGCAGAGTCTTTACCGCCACATGGCGTTGATACGATCGAAGATCTTGAAACGCTACGTCATTTAATTGCCTCTCGTTAGCATCTTATATAAGAGAATCAAAAGGAAGTCGCCATGACCACTCGTCGAGTCGTTACCCACACAATATGGATTATTCTGGTGTTGTGCGCATCCGTCTCTTGGTATTTGCCATTAAATTATTGGCAGCCTCTTATCCAGCGTTTGGCTCTATCACCACAAATTTCAATTCAAACGTTAGAAGGTCATTGGTGGGGAGGGCAGGCTAATATTAAAGTGCCTAAGCTTAAAGGGCTGATTTCTATACGTTGGAACGGCGTACCCTTGTTTAACAATGCTGATATCAATATTGAGCATAATCAGTTTCAAATTTTAGGTGGGGCACGCGCCGATGGAGAAGGCGTTAGTTTTGATATAGATTACGCTAGAGTTAAGGCGGATATTGCCAACCCCATGTTGTCGGCGCAAAGAGTTGGCTTATCTGGCTTGCCTATTTATTTGAGTAAATGGCAGGCGAATTGGAATTGGGGTGTGTTAATGCCTACCTCTATTTCAGGTGAAGGGCACTGGTCGTCAGGCGATATTTTCTTTAGAAACGGAAATCGTTCTCAGAAAGCCGTTGTTTCGAATTGGCAATTATTGGTCATTACTCAAGAGAATCAGCCGCGTTTTGGTTTGCTTAATGCAAAAGGCGATAAAATGGTAGATATAAAGGGACTAGATAATGACGAGTTTGAATTGTCTATTATGCCGGCCTTTTTAAAGGCGCTTGGCATGAATTGGACAGGTGATCCTACTTATCCTGCTTTTGTTCTTGTTCAGCCAATTGAGCTGTCTATGTAATGCTCGTTATTAAGCAGGTCCTTTTTGATAGTTGTGTAGCCTCATAAATGTTCGACATGGGGGCTTGATGGAAGTAAAGTTGTTTCAGTTTATATTTGTCTCAGTCGTTTTTGCTAAAGATTAGTGTCTGATTTATACAGAAATTGGAAAAGATAAGTTGAGGATTAACTAACGTGTCAATGTTGCTTTCAAATGCAACTAAATCAATCTTGATTTTTAGTAGCGTTACTCTGATTGCATGGCAAACAGGAAAAGTTGTCACAGAAACTCTTATGGGAAGTGATGATCTGTATTTGCCAAGTATTCACGAGCCCAAACGACAGCCTACAGCGGTTTCTATTCCTACCCCGTCTAAGGACATGTTTGGTGTGCTTCCTGTCGTTAAGAAGGAAGTGGTCGAAGATAAGACGATAAAGAAAACAACATTAAGTTTGCTCCTTAAAGGGGTGTTTCCTGCATCTGAAAAACAGAATGGGATGGCAATTATCACGTCCAGAGGGGCAAAAGATAAGCTTTACAGCGTGAATGATGAAATATCTTCTAACGTCCGTTTGAGCGAGGTATTTGATACCTATGTCATTATTGAAAGGTCGGGCATCAAAGAGAAACTTTCTTTTCCCGATGCGACAAATAGCTTGTTTACCGCCAGTTCTAATTCGGATACTTTGCCGATAGCTGAGAACAAGCGTGCTCAGTCGGCAGTTTTGCCCGGTAGTGCTCGATCTGCTTATCAATCTATGTCTGGTGATTTGAAAGAATATGGGAAGTCTACCGCACAAAGAGACCCTTTGATTGAAGACTTAAATCAAATGACGGTGAAAGAGTTGATTGACAGCTATGAGAGTAAGTTTTTAGAGGATCCTAATAGTTTGTTAAGTTCGACAGGGCTTGAAGCAACTGGCAGTTCATACAAAGTGGTCGCAGGAAGTCCGTTGACTCGAGTTGGATTACGGGCAGGCGATGAAATTGTTTCGGTAAATGGTCAATCCGTAGGAAATGTATCTAAAGATTCAGGGTTAGCAAGTGTGATGCGATCTCAAGGGGTTGCACGAATTGAAATGCGTCGAGGATCACGACGTTTTTTTGTAAATTATCCTGTGAGATAGGAAAAGGA
Organism: Marinomonas mediterranea MMB-1; assembly: GCF_000192865.1. Lineage (NCBI taxonomy): Bacteria > Pseudomonadati > Pseudomonadota > Gammaproteobacteria > Oceanospirillales > Oceanospirillaceae > Marinomonas > Marinomonas mediterranea. The sequence continues at coordinate 3,701,150 of NC_015276.1, read as the reverse complement.
TCGTATCTGTGATTAATGTAGTAAAAAAGGCGTTACTTGTTTCACTGTTGTGTCCTGTTTTGGCGTTTGCACAAACCTGGAAGGTGAATCTCCAAGACGCGGATATCAATTTATTTATCAGGCAAGTGTCTGAAATTACAGATAAGAGCTTTATCATCGACCCCCGTGTGAAAGGACGCGTAACGGTGATATCAAATGCGGATCTAGATAAAGAGTCTGTGTTTAAGCTTTTCTTGTCTGTTTTGTCAGTTCATGGCTATGCTGCGATTGAGTCCGACGAGGGGATTAAAATATTGCCTCAGAATGTGGCTAAGCAAGGCGGTCTTACATTTGATAAAGATGGTCGAACCGCGGGAGAACTTTTGGTTACGCGGGTTATACCGATAACAAACGCTGTTGCTTCAGAGCTTGTGCCTATTTTACGTCCTCTTATCCCGCAGTACGGTCATTTAGCCGCCGTTAACGAAGTGAATGCATTAATCATTAGTGATCATGCTGCCAACATTCGTGAGCTTGAGGACATTATTTCTCGACTAGACAGTACCGTCGAAGGCCAAATTCGCGTTGTTAGGCTTAAGCATGCGTGGGCTGGTGACTTGATTGAAATGTTAAGTCAGCTTGTTGAAGGCGCGGAAGCGGGTAATGGCCGAAAAAGCTCTGCGTCAAACACCAGTAAAATCATTGCGGATGAGCGCACAAACCGCCTAGTACTTAAGGGGAAAGAAGCAACACTAGATCAGATTGAGGATTTAATTCAGCAGTTGGATCAGCCTTCCGACTCTACGACGAGACTTAAGGTAATTCCTCTTCGTTATGCCGATGCGAAGACGACCGCTGAGCTTATTACAGGGTTACTGAGTGCCGAGAAGACAGCGCAGAGCTCAGATAGACCCGAAAGCTCTTTTGTGCAGGCTGACGAATCCTTAAATGCGCTTGTGGTAAGTGCAGAACCCAATGTCATGGCGGATATCTTAGGGGTTCTGAGTGAGCTGGATATCCCTAGAGCGCAAGTGTTGATCGAAGCCATTATTGTGGAAGTGAAAATGGAAGGCTCTGACGCGCTTGGCTTTCAATGGTTGTTTGGAGACACAAGTGACTCTACAACGCCTGTGTTGGGAACCAACTTTAGCTCTGCTGGGTCGAGCTTGACCGACATTGCTACCTCGGTTGTTGCAGGAACGCCAACGTTATCAAATGGCATAACGGTTGGAGCGGCGTCGTTTAATAGTGATGGTGATTTGAATATGGCAGGCATACTTCAAGCCATCGAAAGTAATTCTAATTCGAACTTATTGTCTACACCAAAGATCATGACACTCGACAACCAAAAGTCGAAGATTCTGGTGGGCGAAACGCGTCCGTTTCAAACAGGCGGTTATTCCGATTCTAGTAGTAGTGCGTTTGTCACTACTTCACGCGAAGACATCGGTCTAACCTTGGAAGTGACTCCGCATATTAATGCGGACAATGAAGTTAAAATGGAAGTAAATCAAATTGTTGAAGCAGCTTCTCCCGAAGCGAGCTCTTTAGGTACGATTACCACGAAACGAGAAATTGAAACGACGGTCATTGCTGGCAATCGTAAGACCATTGTTCTAGGTGGTTTAATTGAAGACAATGTTGTCGAAGTGGAACAAAAAGTACCGCTATTAGGTGATATTCCTATTTTGGGAGCGCTGTTTAGAAGCAAATCATATGAAAATAACAAGAAAAACTTGTTGGTTTTCATTAGACCTACTATTTTGCGAAGTGCCGTTGAGGCGGAAGATATGGCGCAATCAAAGTACAAATCGTTTAGGTCAATTGAATTGCAGATGCCGATCGAGGCAACACGCGCAGATTCGTTAGACGGCTTGTTTAATAACCCGTTAGTTCAATAGTTTATTGACTCAAAATCTATTGAATAGAGTTGTTTTAAATAGAGTTGCTTAAGTAGAAATAGAAAGGTGTTTGCTACTACCTCAAACAGTATGCAGACCAAAGTGATAAACATACGCCGGAATAGAGGGACAGAGAAATGAAATTAAAATTTTTAGGGTTAGGTGTTTTGGCGCTTGCGGTTGCAGCGTGTAGTTCCACAGATAAAAAAGAAGAATCAGTGGCTCCTGTTGTCGCGTGTATGTTTGCTGATGGTTCAAGCCAGCCTGCTCCTGAATGGGTGTGCGGAGCGCCAATTGACGGCATTAGTTTGTCTGCGGTTGGTTACAGTGAAAAGTCGGCCGCGGGTTATAATTATATGAAGCAAATGGCTGCAACTTCTGCTCGTGTTGAGCTCGCACAAGTATTGAGTGTTGATGTGCAAAACATGGTTAAGCAGTATGTTGAAACCACTGGTGCGGGCGACACTGAAACGGTCGATCGAGTGAATTCAGTTGTCACAAAACAAGTAACGGAGCAAACATTGATAGGTTCTCAAGTTGTCCGCCAAATGCCGACTCCGTCAGGTGGCTTGGTGGTTGCAGTAGGCCTAGATCCAGAGCAAGCAGGCTCTTTATCTGAATCTATCTTGCGTACGTCGATGAAAAACAATGCAGCCTTGTTCCAAAAGCTTCAAGCTGAGAAAAGTTTTGATGAGCTAGCAGCTGAGATTGCCAAACGTCAAAATTAATTCATAACTATTACGTTATAAGTCGTTTCTTAGTTAATAAATATGGTCTACATATATTAAAAGCCTTGAGGGATTTCCCCAAGGCTTTTTTATTGCCGCTTTTTGCCACTCTTGTCGTTTTGTTTGTTGCCGCTTTGGCCGTTAAAACACTGGGGAACCTTATATATAACGGTGTTTTCGAATTGGCACTCAAATTGCTTTATGTTGTGAGGTATAAGGTGGAATATTTTCAATAGCCTATAATTGGCTGATCAGAGTGAATTTGAGGGTAGTATGGCGATCACTTTTCAACAAGCTTTTGCAGGGCATGACGAAACATTAAAGTTTCGCAGTGCGCGCGCGTCTGTTTTAGCGAATAACATCGCAAACGCGGATACCCCTCATTACAAAGCAAGAGACATTACCTTTGATTCAATGTTGCAAAGTGAAGTGAAATGCTTGGACCTTGCGGGTAACGATGATCAACATATTGATGGTTCAAGTACATTTGGCTCTGATGATGCTCTCCTGTATCGCAACCCAAGTCAGCCGTCGTTGGACGGAAATACAGTGGATATGCAAAGAGAACAGGCGGAGTTTGCTCAAAACACCTTGCAGTTTGATACGAGTTTCTTATTTTTAGATAGAAAAGTTAGCGGCATGAGAAAAGCGCTGACAGGAGGGCAATAATAATGTCATTAAATAATATTTTTGCGATCTCCGGCTCGGCAATGAGTGCTCAGACCATTCGCTTGAATACGGTTGCGAGTAATATTGCCAATGTTGATAGTGTGGCAAGCTCTGTGGATGAAACCTACCGTGCAAGAAAGCCTGTTTTTGCTGAGATGATGGAAGAATCCATGCGTGAACGCGGCTGGCGTGATGTTTCTGACGATGACTTGCAGTCCGGCGTGGGCGTGCAAGTTGCAGGTATCGTTGAGTCTGATGCGCCACTGCAGCCAAGGTACGAACCTGACCACCCTATGTCTAATGAGGAAGGGTACGTTTTTTACCCGAATGTAAATCCTGTTGAAGAAATGGCCGATATGATGTCTGCATCTCGTTCTTTTCAAACAAACGTCGAAGTAATGAATTCTGCCAAAAGCATGATGCAAAAAATGCTGAGTCTTGGGCAGTCTTAGGAGATAAAAAATGGCTGATACTAGCGCAACAACAGGTCTGAATTCATTAATTGCTCAATATGGCACCGATTCAGCTAAAATTAAAGCAGGTGTGGCAACTGATTCGAGTTCGTCTACGTCGTCAAGTGATTCGCTTGCGGACAAAAATGTTTTTATGGAGCTGTATATAGCGCAGCTTAAAAACCAGGATCCTACTGCACCTCAAGAAACGGGTGATATGGTGTCTCAAATGGCGGAGTTTAGTTCGCTTGAGCAGTTAACAGATATGTCGTCCACTATGACGTCTATGTCTGAGGCTCTCGTCTCTAGTCAGGCATTGACTGCATCTACGTTAGTTGGAAAATCAGTGTATGTTGATCAAGACACGATTTCATATGATGGTAGTACAGATGCCTATATTAAAGCGACTATTCCTTCGGATTCCAGCGCGACTACCGTCACTATTACTGACTCTGATGGAAATGTTGTTAGAACAGATAGTCTTGATTCTGATGGTAAGTATACGTGGGATGGTGAAGATGATTCAGGAGAGGCTGTTGCAGCTGGTGATTATAGCGTCTCTGTAACGTCTAGTGAAACATCCGGTGAGGTAACTCAATTAACCTCGCAGGTGGCAAGTCGAATTAATGGTGTTAGCTTAAATGGTACAGACGGCACTTCGTTGAATATCAACGGCTACGGCACACTAAAATTAACAGATACTATCGATATTATCGGTTAAGCGGAGAATTCTCATGGGTTTTAACACAGCACTTTCAGGTATCAAGGCATCCGCAGATTATTTGGGCGTCACAGGTAACAATATTGCGAACGCTGATACGACTGGCTTTAAAAAGTCTCGTATTGAATTTGGTGACTTGTACAATACAAATGTTATTGGCTCGGGCAGCAGTAATACCATTGGTAGTGGTGTCAGTGTGAATAACGTTGCGCAAGATTTTTCTGCGGGTAATTACAACGATACTGGCAATAACCTCGACGTTGCTATTGATGGTAGTGGCTTTTTTGTAGTGGATCAAGGAGGTGTACAGACATACACTCGGGCAGGTGATTTTAAGTTAGATGAAGAGGGTAACCTCGTTACTAACGACGGTGGTTTTGTACAGGGTTATAACTCTGTGAATGGTTCGATTGGTGGTACACTAGAAAACCTTAAAGTACCTACTGAACGTATTGCCCCTCAGGCTACGACGAGTGTTGAAATTCAGGCAAATTTAAACTCCAGTGCTGAAGATGTTCCACCTTATATTTCTCAATCATTTGATCCGTCTGACACGGATACATATACCTACGCACAAACTGTAACAGATTCTGCTAATAATGTTGTAACGCTTTATTATGCAAAGTCAGAGACACCAAATACTTACCAAGTTTATATGACGGTCAACGGTGAGCTGCAGGATGACAGTGGCAATGCCTTTTTGGGTGACTATTTTGTTACTTTCGATGATGCTGATGGTAGCTTGACTAACACGGCTTACTCTGCTGTTTATAGTGGTACAACAGAACCTACTGTTGGTGATATTCCCACAGTGGCGCCCATTACGCCTACGACAATACCTCTGAATTATGCGGATGCGACTGCGACGGTTAATAATACCCCACTTGGCGACATCAACCTTGGTGCTGGGCTTGATCCGAGTGCAGGGGAGTTGACTACGTCAGAAGGTCACGCTCGTGAAAGCTTTGATCCACAAGATGCGAACACTTACACCTATAATAATACGAACACAATCTATGATTCATTGGGTGAGGCGCATACTGTCGGTTATTATTTTATAAAGCAGGGTGAGGATAATACGTGGGAAGTTAAGGTGACCGTTGATGGTGAAACGACGGATGCGAATGGAAATCTTTACTTGCCAGAAGACACTATTGTTAAGTTTGATTCAAGTGGTAACTTAACAGGGACATTTACGGGATATGAGCCTTATACCACCCCGGTGCCAGCAACGGATTTAACTATCACAGGTTGGGATCCAACGAATTTGACTGGCGAGTTAGAAATTAGCTTTGATGATTCCACTCAATACGCTATTACGAGCACAGATACTTTTTCACAAGATGGTTTTGCAGCGGGTGAATTGCAAGGCGTTAGCTTTGATGAAGATGGATTCTTAGTTGCGACCTATACAAACCAACAAACAGCGACGTTGGGGCAGATTGCGCTAGCGACCTTTGATAATACGGATGGTTTGAATCCATCGGGTGATACTGGTTGGGTGGCAAGTTCCAGCTCTGGAGCGGCAAATATCGGCAAGGCAAATACCGGTACTTTGGGTAGCATTAAAGGTGGCTCTTTAGAAGAGTCAAATGTGGATCTGACCTCTGAACTTGTTGCCTTGATAGAAGCTCAAAGAAACTATCAAGCGAACTCGAAGACGTTAGAGACTGAAAATACGGTTACTCAAACGATAATTAACCTTCGTTAAGCGTTTACGGGTTAAAGACAGACACAAAAAAGCCGACGAAAGTCGGTTTTTTTGTGTCTGTCTTATTTTTAAAAGGTTTTTAGAGGTTGTGGTGAGCTTCTTTAGTTGATGATCTGAAAGTGGCATGAAATTTGATTGCATTAAGTAATTGTAATATTAATTCGATTTATTTTTTGTTGATTGGAGTCAGTAATGGATAGAGCCTTGTATTTGGCCATGAGTGGCGGCACTCAAGTGATGAATGCACAGGGTATTCATGCCAACAACTTAGCCAATGTCGCGACAACCGGTTTTCGAGCTGATTTTGAGCAAGCTCGTTCCATGCAAGTCAATGGCGATTATTACCCCTCGCGTGTCTATGCCATGACTGAAAACCCTGGCACTCGAATGGAAAGAGGGGTGATGATTGAAACTGGGCGAGATATGGATGTAGCAATACAGGGGGATGGTTTTATCGCTGCTATGGATGCGACGGGACAAGAAGTCTATACCCGCGCAGGCGACCTTCAATTGACCTCCGCAGGCCAGTTGGTTACTGGAACTGGGTTGCCAGTGCTTGGTAGTGCTGGGCCTGTTTTTCTCCCCCCGTTAGATGCATTGCATGTTGGGTCTGATGGCACTATCTCATTTATTCCGCAGGGCGGTGATGCTACGCAAACGACGTCAATTGGTCGAATTAAGTTAGTAAATACGGATGGTGAAAATCTTACTAAAGGCAATGACGGCTTACTGCGTACAAAGAATGGACTTCCGCTTGATGAGGACAATAACATTAAGCTGATATCGGGCTTTTTAGAAGGCAGCAATGTAAATGCAGTTGAAGAAATGACAGAGATTATGGAACTGGCTCGTCGTTTTGAAATGAACATCAAAGTAATGGATTCTGTTAGACAAAACGCCACTGCATCGGCAAAAGTCTTAGAACGTTAGATAATTTTTTATAGGTAGTAGCGATTATGCAAACAGCACTTTGGACAGCGAAAACCGGCCTGACGGCAATGGACAGGCAGCTAAGTGTTATTTCTAACAACTTAGCAAACGTCTCGACGACTGGCTTTAAGAAAGAGCGCGCTGTTTTTGAGAATTTAATGTACCAAACGCTAAAATCCCCAGGTGGGCTGAGTGCGCAAAATACGGAGCTACCATCTGGTTTGCAAATTGGTGCGGGTGTTCGAGTAACGGGGATGCAGAAGAATTTCGAAGAAGGCGATTACAACGTGACAGACAGAAATTTAGATGTCGCTATTCAAGGTGCAGGTTTCTTTCAAATTACGCGTTCAGATGGTACAACGGCCTATACTCGAGACGGTTCCTTTCAATTGAACAGCGAAGGTCAGATGGTGGACTCTAGCGGCAACCTTCTTGATCCGCAAATTTCTTTTGATAGTGATGTTGTTGATATTACTATTGGAGATGATGGTACTGTCTCTGTATTGCGAGCGGGTGAAACGGATCAAGAAGAGATCGGATCCATTACGATTGCTAATTTTATTAATCCAGCTGGTTTGTACTTTTTAGGTGGAAACCTTTATGAAGAAACATCAGCGAGTGGTGCGCCAATCGTCGGTGTTCCTGGAGAGGAAGGACTTGGGGAGCTGGGCCAAGGTATGTTAGAGGCTTCCAACGTTAATTCAGTTGAAGAACTGGTAAATATGATCACAACGCAACGAGCTTATGAAATGAACTCTAAGGTGATTTCTACCGCAGATGGCATGCTTGGTTTTGTGACTCAGCAGCTTTAATTATTATAGGTCTGGACCATGAACCGTTATCGTTCTTTTTTGTTTGTTTTTCCTATTTTACTCGCTGGCTGTGCCGCGGTGGACCCTGCTCCAAAGGCTGATGATCCATTTTATACGCCAGTCGTGCAACCCACACTGCAATATTCTAAATCCGCAGACGGTGGTATTTATCAGGTAGGAATGGGTGATGTGTTTTTTGGTGATAAAAAAGCGCGAAGTGTCGGTGATATTTTAACCGTTACTCTTTCTGAAAGTACGAGTTCTACAAAAAGTAATGCTGCGAACCTGAGTAAAGACTCAAGCGCGACTATTGGCAATCCAACAATATTAGGTGTTCCCATTGGTTTAGATACGACGGTGCCTTCAGTGACCTCTGAGTTTTCGGGCAGTGCGGACGCAAATCAAAGTAACAGTTTAACAGGCAGCATAACGGTGACAGTATATGAGGTGTACCCAAATGGTTTGCTCGCTATCCGCGGAGAAAAGTGGATAACGTTAAATCAAGGCGAAGAATACATTCGACTGTCAGGATTGGTCAGAGAGGAAGATATTGGAGCGGATAATACGGTACAATCTAATCGATTAGCTGATGCCCGTATTGCATACTCTGGTACCGGTGAATTGGCTGCTGGGAGTGAGCAAGGATGGTTGACCCGATTTATAAATTCTAAATGGATGCCCTTCTAATCGTGTTTATATAAAGAGACGTTGATTATGGTTATGAAATGCTGTGTACGCCTGATAATCTTGTTTACACTTGTGGTGTCACAGTTGTCATTAGCTGATCGATTGAAGGATATTGCCTCTGTTGCAGGGGTACGAGAAAACCAATTGTTTGGTTATGGTCTTGTCATTGGTCTCAATGGAACGGGGGATAACACCGACTTTACGAATCAAAGCTTCCTTAGTATGTTGAACCAATTTGGTATCAACTTACCGGCGGGTACCGATGCTGATTCCGATAACGTCGCGGCTGTCTCTCTAACCGCTACTCTTCCTCCATTTTCTAAACCTGGTCAGCAAATCGATGTGACGGTATCTTCGTTAGGTAATGCGTCGAGCCTTCGAGGCGGTACCTTGTTGTTGTCTGCGCTAAAAGGTGCAGACGGAGAGGTCTATGCGATAGCACAGGGAAACTTAGTCGTTGGTGGCTTAGGAGCGCAAGGTGCAGATGGTTCTCGTCTATCTATTAATATTCCTACAGTTGGGCGCATCCCTAATGGTGCTTCGGTCGAAAAAGTCGTTCCGAGTAGCTTTAACCGTGGCGATACGTTGACGTTTAATCTTAATCGTCCCGATTTTACAACGGCGAAACAGGTCGCAGATAAAATTAACGGGCTTTTGGGGCCGGGAGTGGCGACGAGTTTAGATGCCACTTCGATTCGTGTAACGGCGCCACGTGATCCCTCTCAGCGCGTGACCTTTCTTTCTATATTGGAGAATCTCGATGTTCAGCTTGGCGAAGAGCGAGCAAAAATTGTCATAAATTCTCGAACGGGTACTATTATTATCGGGCAGCACGTTAAAGTGTCTCCTGCTGCCGTGACGCATGGCAGTCTAACCGTTACGATCAAGGAGAATCCTGAAATAGGCCAACCAAATGCACTAGCAGGAGGGGAGACTATTTTAGCGCCGAGATCGGAAATTACGGTCGATGAAGACAGTGGTCATATGTTTGTATTCGATCCTGGCGCGTCGCTTAATGATATCGTTAGAGCGGTAAATCAGGTTGGCGCTGCGCCAGGAGATGTGATGGCGATTTTAGAGGGCCTTAAGCAAGCGGGTGCAATTAACGCTGATCTGGTTGTTATCTAGATATAGGTGAAAATATGAGTCGAATAGGTGCTAACGAATTTTTTGCTGATTTTTCATCATTAGCGAGGCTAAAAACTCAGTCTCAAAAAGACCCTGATGCTGCATTGAAGCAAGTTGCCAAAGAATTTGAATCTATTTTCATCAATATGATGTTTAAGAACATGCGCAGTGCGAATGAGAATATTGGCAGCGATCTATTTAGCTCAAGTCAGATGAAGCATTATCAGGAAATGATGGACTCTCAAATGTCTCAATCCCTCGCTAACAATGGCGGAGTGGGGTTGGCCGATGCTTTGATTCGCCAGCTATCGAACAGGAGTGGTGTCGAAGCTACTCAGGCGTCATCGTCGATGACTCGTTCAGATTCAGATTGGTTGTCTCAATTAAATCGAATAGACTCTGGTCAACTAAATACCATGGTTAAGCTTGCTGCTGACAATGCGGCAAAAAGTGATTCGGAAAAAACAGCCCCTCAAAGCTCTATTTCGCAAAATTCTTTGTCTCAAAGCTCGTCATCCCAGAACTCTTTGCCCCCAAACACGGTATCCGCAAAAGAGGTGATTTTTGACTCCCCTGAAGCGTTTGTTGAAGCGCTTTGGCCTTTAGCTAAGCAAGCGGGGGAATCTATTGGGGTTGACCCTAAGGCTATTTTAGCTCAAGCCGCATTAGAGTCTGGTTGGGGAAAATATCCAATTGCTAAAGAAGATGGCAACGCTAGTTTTAATTTATTTGGTATTAAGGCGGATTCAAGATGGTCCGGCGATAAAGCGGTTGTTAATACGCTTGAATACCGAGATGGTATCGCTAAGAAAGAGCGCGCTGCTTTTCGGGCGTATTCTTCTTTTCAAGACAGCTTTATCGACTATGCTGACTTCCTAGATACAAGCGAGCGGTATAAAGATGCCTTACAGGCAGGTGACGATGCTGCAATGTTTGCCGCCTATCTGCAAAAAGGTGGGTACGCGACAGATCCTGATTATGCGACTAAAATTCAAAATATCCTATCAAGTAAATGGTTTACTCGCCTTTAGAGCTTGCGCACAAGAGCATTCGCTCATTGCTCTATGAATACCAAAAAATTGGTAAAGTAATTGCATAGCTTACCGATAATATATTTGTAACGAGTCGTTGCTTCATATCGTTTTTAGAGGTTTAGCTATGGGTACCAGCCTATTAAATATTGGTCTTTCCGGTCTTCAAACCAGTTCGGCGAGAATATCCACGGTAGGTCAGAACGTTTCAAATGTTGATACTGAGGGCTATAACCGTCAAGAAACGGCCACGAGCAGTGTGTTAGGTGGTGGAGTTAAAATCAACGACACATCTCGCCTAGTAGATCAATTCCGCAATCAACAAGTTTGGTCTGACAATTCGAAACTCAACTATTACAAAACCTACTCGTCTATGATGGACAACATGGATAATGTGGTCGGTGAAGACAGCGTTTCATTAAATACCTACTTGAGTAAGTCTTTTACCGATTTACAAACAGCCAATAGCGACCCTAGTTCAAGCTCCGCTCGGAATACGGCTTATTCTAGCTTTGAGAGTCTTGTACAGCGATACAATGAAATGGCTTCCATTGTTGATGAGCAAAAAACGACAGCAGATAAGCAAATTAATGCAGTTGTTGAAAGTGTAAATGAAATAACCAGTCAGATCTCTAATTTGAATACTGAGATCCTGAAACAAGAAACGCAAACCGGCACATCTGCAAATGAATTGAGAGATCAGCAAGAGCAGCTTGTTACTGAGTTATCTAGTTACCTCGATATTGATGTGGCATATGATGATAATGAATTGATGACGGTTAAACTGGCAGGAAGCACGCCGCTTGTACTACAGGGAAGTGCTAATGAAATTTCTCTTGAAAGAGAGTCTTCAGGCTCAGACAACCTAACGTTAAAGGTAGATTTTGGTTCCCACGATGTGGGTGCCTCGACCGATGATATCGGAGGGAGTTTAGGGGCTCTCATTGATTATCGTGACGAATTTAGTGATGAAGCAGAGCGTACTCTTGGGTTACAGGCTCTTGTTCTAGCTGACTCTCTAAACACGCAAAATAAGCTAGGTTTGGATGCTGATGGTAACTATGGTAATAATTTGCTTTCGACAGGTGATATAGAAGTTACACCTAACGATGATAACGGATTTAGCAGTGGCGACATTAAAGTAAGAGTGACTGAAGGTGCGTCGAATGAGCTGACAACTAACTCCTATGAAGTCGAAATGATTTCGAATACACAATTTGTTGTTAAGACGTACAACGCGAATGGTAAGGTGGTAGAGCAATCGAATCCAGTAGATACATCGACAGCGACACCTAACTCCGATGGGTACTTTGAAGTCGATGGCTTTGGAATAGAGGTCCAATTTGACACTGGTGGGACTTACTCTACTGAGGATAAGTTTTCCTTTGTGCCGACGGAAGGTGCTGCTAAAAACCTTGAATTATCAGCGTCAAACGGCGATGACTTTGCATTAGCTTCCCCTATTTCTGTTTCAAAATCGTCTTCGAATTTGTCCGACGTTGAAATTAGTGTTTCCACAATCACTAACTTGGATCCTGCAACGTCAGGGTTTAGTGTTGGTGGCGGATTAGATTCAACCGCACCTCAGTCTATTGTATTTACACCAGACAATACTACGTATGAGGTTCGAGACGGCGCAGGGAATACATTGGCAACCGTCGCTGGTGTTACGGACTATACTAACCTTCTAGAACAGGCCGGACTTGCAGCCGCCGCAGGGTATGATATTTCAGTGTCTTCAGCCCCAAAAGCGGGAGATGAATATAATATTGAATTCAATACGGACAGCGAGAATGATAACTATAATGGATTATTACTTGCTGAGATTCAGAATGCTTCTTTAGTGAATGGTAGTGAGACTTTGACGGAAGCTTATTCTTCATTTGTGACTAGTGTTGGTAGCCTTACTTCTACTTTGTCTTCAAATGAAACGGCTGCTGAAACTGTGTATAACCAGTCGGTCAACAGCAAAGATCAAATTTCTGGCGTAAGCTTAGATGAAGAGGCGGTGAACTTACTTAAATATCAACAATCTTACTCTGCGTCTGCCCAAGTTATTTCGGCGGCTAGAACAACATTTGACACCCTTCTGGGTGTTGTAGGATAGAGGAGAGCGCTATGAGAGTCACTAACCATATGATGTATACGCAAACGGCGCAGTCATTGGCGAAAGCGAACGAGCGTTATATGAATATCAACGAAAAAATCTCGGAAGAATCGAGTATCGTTCGTCCAAGTGATGACCCAAATGGGGCGGGTCAAGTACTGAATTATCAGGCTGAAAATGCGCGTAATGATCAGTATGAAAAAACGATGACACTTGCGAAAAATGCATTAGATTACGAAGAGGTATCGTTAGATAGTTTAAATACCTCTATGGACCGGGCTAACAGGCTATTGATTCAGGCTCAGAACTCAGCTAATGATGATGTTGATCTAGAGTCCATAGCAGAAGAACTCTCGCTTATTGTCGATTCCATGGCTGATCTAATGAATTCAAAGGACGCTAACGGGAATTATATTTTTTCTGGGTCCGATTCAGCTAGTCCTACAATGTCGAAGAATGGGGCAGGTGAGTACGTATATGGTGGTAACGAAACACAAAATTATGCTCAAATTGCTGATGGTGTTTCAATTCCAGTTAATGATACGGGAAAGAAGGTCTTTCAAGATGTTTGGACACGTAACACTTTTACGGCCACCGTTACAGCTGGCGGGGCGACATTGACGTCATTAGTGGATGATCAAGACGCTTACGATAAGTTTGTTGATGATAATTATGATGCGATAACGCCTGCCAATAATACTTATACCCTTTCAACGACGGCTGGCGCCCCTAATTCATACAGCTTTACGGATGTAAACGGAAATGTCGTTGACTCAGGTACCTATGAAGATGGCAATGCCATTAATGTTATGGGCATGTCTTTTACAATGGACAGTGCTGGCTCGACTGTGTCTGTCACGCTTGATACGCCGACTAGAGATAATGTTCTTAACGAATTAAACAATACTATATCCGTATTAAAGGATAGTAATGCGACCAGTGCGGAAAGAACTGCAGCATTGAGAGACGCGACAACCAGTATTAAAAATACGCAAGAAACTGTTGGTACTGCATTGTCTGAAGTCGGTTCTAGAATAAATACCATTAGCGCTCGAGAGGGTTATATCTCTTCCAAAGAGACCTCTAATACATTGGCGATGAATGAAATTGCGGGAATAGACCTAAGTGAGGCGGCTACCGAATTGCAGTCTGCTAACACCGCCGTGAGTGCAACGCAGTCTTTGTTTACTCGCCTTGCAAGCTTATCTTTATTTAATAGCCTTTAGTGTTTTAGGGATCTTGTGTGTCAATAGAAGACGTAGATCATTGTTTCGGAGTAGACATAAATTATGGCTACTTTGACATATCTGAGATCCTAGAGGCGATCAGGATAAAGTCTGATGTCTTGTCAGATTCTCGCGTATCAGGTCTAATCAAGAAGCATTCAAAAAAACATCAAATAGTTCATGTTGTTATGCGTCAAGTTGCGCTTGATGAACTCAAACCTTTGTTAAACGATTCTTTTCTTCCTTATGATCCTTATTTTAAGGAGTCGTCGATCGCAGGGTCTCATAGAGAGCGGCGATATGATGCGGAAGAGCGCTTTTTGCTTTTGTGTCTTTCGATTGCAATGGGCAAGTCTGTCCGAAGTATTCGTCGTTTAAATAAGCGCTACAGCTCCAGCTATCTTAGAAATATGTATCCAAAAGGTGTGAGCCTCTATCGTTATCTTCGAAGGATGCTTAATGATCATACTCGAGACTATATAATGGACTATAAATCCGGTAAGTATGATGAGTCGCTTCAGGAATCCCTCATAGATCCTGATGACAGTGTAAAGGATGTTAAGAGTGATAATACTGAAGGGAAACCTTTAGATTCTGTGCCAATCCAGCCTGCGCCGATGCCGACAAAAGAAAAAATTGTTAGAACGGTACCTTTTAGGGAGGAGGTGGATTCTGCGACAGATTTGATGGAAGAGGGGCTTCAGCAGCTTCAGAGCCTCTTTGAATCTGTTCGCCGTGGAGACGTTTCGGATTTAGCTTTGTTGGATCAACTTTGTAAAAAAATAAATCGCTCTTACCTTCGTAATCCTTATGCGCTCTTGGTTCTTAGGCATATTAAAAGTGCTGACAATTATCTTGCTCAGCATATGATGGGAGTCGCGGTCTTATCTTGTCATATGGGGCACGAGCTGGGTTTATCTAATGATTATATTCATGCTATCACGTTAGGTGGATTGCTGATGGATATAGGTCGTTCAAAACTACCAAATGAAATGATAAACAAAACATCCAAGCTTACAGATGCGGAGTTAGGGTTGTTTCATAAGCATATTGACTTTGGGCAACGGATTCTGTCGGCGTTTGAGAGGTTGCCTAAAGTTGCCTATCTTATGTTGGCTGATCACCATGAGAAGCCAGACAGTACAGGCTATCCAAAAAACAAAGAAGGCACTGAAATTAGTATCTACGGCAAAATCGGCGCTATCGTAGATGCCTATGATGCAATGACATCTGAGCAGGCTCACAAATCTTCAATGGGTGCTATTAAGGCGCGCCAGATTTTGATTAAAGAAAGCGGGGTCTCGTTTGATAAAGAGATCGTTGCTGTGTTTGTTAAGAGTATTGGCGTTATTCCTGTCGGCAGCTGTGTTCAGTTGTCAAATGGCAGAATCGGTTTTGTTATGACCCTTAATCGTAAAAAAGAGCCCTCTTTAGTTCGCCAGGTCTATAGTCTGTCTAGTAGTGCATTGATGGCTGCGACGGATATGCAAATTGATGTGGTCGATGTAGAGGTTGTTAAGGAAGTGAACCCATCTGATTTTAATATTCAATTTACCCGCTATATTTTCTAATTTTCTCTAAAGATATTTTCCTAGCTGACGATAAGCTTTGCATCTAAAGTGCATCTCTAATTTAGGTGTTAAAAAATCTAAAAAAAGTTAAAAAAACGTTAAAGATTTTTTAAGCTGATCCGATAAATAGAATATGCAAAGGGCAACCAAATAACTAACTAAATCAAATGGTTGCTATGAAGAAATAATTAATTTCTAGGAGAATTATCATGGCTTTATATGTAAATACAAATACCTCTTCTTTGAATGCTCAGAACCAGCTAACTAAAACTGGAAGTACGCTTGATACAGCGTTCCAGCGTTTGTCCTCTGGTCTACGTATTAATAGCGCAGCAGACGATGCGGCGGGCCTTCAGATCTCCAATCGTTTAACGTCGCAAATAAACGGCTTGAATCAGGCTGTCCGAAATGCAAACGACGGCATCTCTCTGGCTCAAACTGCAGAGGGAGCGCTAGATGAAACAACTAATATGTTGCAGCGTATGCGTACTCTAGCAGTTCAGTCTGCAAACGGTTCGAATACGGACGAAGACCGAGTTGCTTTGCAACAAGAAATGGGTCAGTTGGCAACTGAGATTGATCGAGTTGCAACGACTACCACCTTTGGTGGGCAAAACCTTCTTGATGGAACTTATGATGGTCAGTTTCAGGTGGGCGCCGATGCAAACCAAACTATTTCGTTTAGCTTAAGTACTGTTAATACTCTTGGTGCTGCAGGCGCGGGTTTCCAAATGTCTGGTTTGAATAGTGCTGGTTACCTAGCTTCGACAATTTCGATTTCGGCAGCATCTTTAGCTCAGTCCGTTATTAGTCAAATAGACAATATGATTGCGGCAGTAGACTCAAAACGAGCTGAATTGGGTGCAGTTCAGAACCGTTTTAGTTCTACCATTAATAACTTGAGTAATATTTCGGAAAACGTATCAGCTGCGCGTTCTCGTGTAAGAGATGCGGATTTTGCAACTGAAACGGCTACTTTAACAAGTGCACAGATCTTACAGCAAGCGAGTTCTACGATTTTGGCTCAGGCAAATCAGCGTCCGCAAACAGCGATTTCATTGTTGGGAGGCTAGTCTTTAAAAAAATAAAGCGGCTGATCAGGCCGCTTATGTGAAGAAAACTCGAATACGGGAGGCAAGAGGTTTGGCGATCGTATTCGAATGTTTTTGCTTCTTTCTCCTAGAAGTAATTGTTAGCCAAGTGTTGAAGGCACTTGGCTTTTTTTTGTGAGGTTGGCGCCTCACATATACTGTTTAGCACATTCTATGCCAACTAAAAAAAGCCCCTGATGAAGCTATTTAATGATAATTCACGAAAAAAAAATAAGAAAAAAGCGTCTCCTAAGTACTTGATATGAAAGCTTTTGCCGTTTTTGTAGGCTTTTTTTTGCCATGATGGGAAAAAAAATATCATCTTTTTTCTAAAGCAACTCTAATTATTGCCGTTACCTAATATAAGAGGTTTTTAATTGTGTATATATATCAGAGGTTGGCGCCTCAGATACACATCACGAGTCTACTTGCTAGTAGGCTTATAATGGCGAAAAATAGGAGGCTGTCATGGCTTTATACGTTAATACTAATACGTCATCTTTGAATGCGCAGAACCAGTTAACTAAAACTGGAAGCACGCTTGATACTGCGTATCAGCGTTTGTCATCAGGGTTGCGAATAAACAGTGCGTCTGATGATGCGGCTGGTCTACAAATTTCAAACCGTTTGACTTCTCAGGTTAATGGTTTGAATCAGGCAGTTCGTAATGCGAATGATGGTATTTCTTTGGCACAAACTGCTGAAGGTGCGCTAGATGAAACGACCAATATGCTTCAACGTATGCGTACTTTGGCAGTTCAATCTGCGAACGGTTCGAATACGGATGAAGACCGTTCTGCGCTTCAAGAAGAAATTACTCAGCTTGCAACAGAGATCAATCGTGTTGCAACAGACACTACTTTCGGTGGCCAAAACTTACTTGATGGCACATATGACGGTCAGTTTCAGGTAGGTGCTGATGCAAACCAAACGATTTCATTTAGTTTGAGTTCGGTTAACACGCTTGGTGCTGCTGGTGCTGGTTTCCAGATTTCTGGCTTGAACAGCGCTGGTTACGTAGCATCAACGATTTCTATCAGTGCTGCATCTTTAGCTCAATCTGTAATTACTCAAGTCGACAATATGATTGCCGCGGTTGATTCAAAACGAGCTGAGCTAGGTGCTGTTCAAAACCGCTTTAGCTCTACTATCAATAACTTGAGTAATATCTCTGAAAATGTATCTGCAGCACGTTCTCGTGTACGTGATGCAGACTTTGCAACAGAAACTGCGACACTTACTAGTGCGCAAATTCTACAGCAAGCAAGTTCTACTATTTTGGCTCAAGCAAACCAACGTCCTCAAACAGCCCTTTCTTTATTAGGCTAATTGAGCGATGCTTAAAAGCTGGAGCTTTTGCTCCAGCTTTTTGCTTTATGGGAGGCACTTATGTCTATTAGCTCCGATGTATCAAAACAGTCATTAACGCAACTGCATACCGGCACTGATGTTCAGTCAAATGCTCGTGAATTCCAAGAAGTCCAAAAAAAAGAAGCTCAAGTTATTAAGAAAAGTGTCGATATTACACCTGATAAAGATGCTAAGAATACTTTCGAGAATGAATTGTCCAATGCCACGAGTGAAGAAATTCTGTCATTCGAGGAATCTCAGACAGACGAAGTGAACCTGAAAATGAGACAGCTAAATGTATCGCTTTCCTTTGAACTTTCTGAAGAAGGCGGCGATAATGTAGTTAAGGTTATTGATCGAGAAACAGGTGATCTTGTACGTCAGATTCCAACAGAAGAATTTTTGAAAATCTCCAAACGTATTGATGATATATTTGAAGAAGTAAGCGACTTAAAAGGCAGTCTGGTCAATAGTGAAGTGTAATCTGGCTAATTAATTAGCCAAAGGAGCTATAAAAATGTCAGTATCATCACTAGGAGTAGGGTCTGGAATAGATCTTCAAACGTTGCTCCAAAACATGGTTAGCGTGCAGAAAGACACTAAAGTAAAGGCCTACGAGTCTAAAATTAGCGATTATAAGTCTGAAGTATCTGCATATGGCGCTATAAAGTCTGCTCTTGAGACCTTCGAAAAAGCCGTTGAATCTTTAAATGATGAAGATCTTTTTACAGGTCGGACGGCAACTAGCACTCAGCCCGAATCTGGTGATATTGTTTCTGTAACAGCAGATAAAGAAGCTGCAAATGGCTCTTACAATGTATCTGTTAGCCAGCTGGCTCAAGGTAGTCGAAGTGTTAGCTCGGCAGGTCTATTTTCCTCTACCGATGATGTAGTCAGTGCAACGGGAGGCGATTTAACTTTCACTGCTGGTTCAGATACTTTTACGGTATCTGTTGCTGCTGGCGCGACGTTATCCGAGGTCCGCGAGCAAATAAATGATTCAACTGATAACTTTGGTGTTTCAGCTAACTTAGTTGACGATGGCAACGGTAACGTATATCTGACCTTAGGTTCTGATGTTACAGGCTCAGGTAATGACCTGGTCGTTACAAATACCGACGCTACCTTAGACAGCGTTTCATCCGTAGCAACAGGGGCTGGTTCCGCGGGGTTGTCTATTGCCACTGAAGACGCGGCACAAGATGCTATTATTAATGTTGACGGTATTACGATTAATAGTTCTTCCAATACATTTGAAAACGCGGTTTCGGGCTTAACCATTAAGGCATTGGCGCAATCCGAGACTGGAACCGATGGTAACCCCGAGACCGCCAAGTCTGTCATTGATTTTGATACGGAATCTGTAAAAGAGACATTGGAAAGCTTCGTTGAATCCTATAATGCGTTGTTTACGACTTTTGACAAGTATTCAAGTGCTGGTGATATTTTAAATGGCAGTAGCCTTATTCGCGGGTTAGAAGGGCAACTCAACTCAAACTTGATGACAACTTTTACAAATGCCGGAGATCTTTCGACTATCTTTGATATCGGAATTGAAATGGATGATGATGGGAAGCTGTCTCTCAATAGTACTGACTTTGATGACGCTATGGAAAATAGCTACGATGATGTAGTGACACTGTTTACTGGCGATAATGGTATCGCTAGTATCATGGACAGCTATCTTGAAAACTTTACTGGTTCTTCTGGGGTTTTAAAAGACTTGAGTGACGCGGCGCAAACGTCTGCTGATAGTAAGGAAGAAGACAAAGAGAACTTTGAGTATAGGATAGGACTTTACGAAGCGCAGTTAAAGAAAAGGTTTTCAAATTTAGATGTTTTATTGGCAGGTTTGAATAATAGTGGTACAGCGCTTCTAACTAGTTTAAGTAACTTGAATCAAAAGTAAGAGATTGAATAACACATATGTATGGTAATAAAGGCATTCAGGCTTATAAAAAAGATTCGCTGAAAGCGGATTTGGCTTCTGCAGACCCTCATCGAATTATTCAGCTTCTGATGCAAGGAGCTTTAGAACGCCTTGCTCTCGCAAAAGGTTTTATGGAGCGAAAAGACCTTGAAAACAAATCTACGACACTTACTCGGGTAGTGGAAATTATTAACGCTCTACGTGATTCATTAGACAGAGATGCTAACCCAGAGCTCGTAGATAATTTAGATGGTTTGTATGAGTTTATGATTCTACAAATTCACGAAGCGAGTGTATCTCTTGATATTTCTAAGATAGATTTAGTTATGAAACTTATGCTTGAAATAAAAGGTGCATGGGATCAAATCAGCCAAGCTGATAAAGATGAAGCATATGCACAGCAAGCGATGAGTGAGTAGCTTAATGCCACGAGCGGATGCATTCTATTTCGAGCTAAACGCGGTTTTAGAGAAAGCGATAGAAATTAAGGATTTGGATACGATTTTTGAGCTGGAAAAGTATATATCAAAATGTCACTTTGACAGGCTAAAACCAGAAGAACTAGCGAGTAATGAAAAGATCCTTCGAACATTAGGGGAAAATATTCAACGAGCGGCTGAAATTGTTAGAGTAGAGCAGGAAAATATTGAGAAAGAGCTCGAAACAGTTAAAGATAAGCAAAATAGCGTAAAAAATAATCGAGCTAAAATTGTCAGCTACCATAAGGTTAAAAATCTTAAATGAAAGAAAACGCCTTTCTTGTCGAAGAAGAACTCTTAACTAGGTTAAATAAAGGCTATCAGCGTTTAGTTGAAAATGATCATGTCTTCAGTGGCCGGTTTTCTAAAAACCTTTCTGTCATAAAAAAGTTCTTCCCTGATGTTTATGATGTTATTGAGGGCTACGAGCCATCCGAAAAAAATGTCTTTTTAGAAAGTGATGGAGCATTAAATATTCTCTTTAAAGACACTGGGTTTACTCTGTTTTCAGAGTCTCCGTTCGATCAAATCGAGAAAAAATACACATCCTTTTGTAGTAACCCTCTATGTACGACAGTTAGCTTGAGTACTGATGTATCTGACAATACGAGACATGAATATTATTTAAGTAGAATACACACTCGTATCAAAGAGGTACTGAAGACAACGGAACGAAAAAGCGAACTCCCAGATTTTGCTGGAGGGGTTTTACTTTTTGGTTTTGATTTAGGTTACCAGCTCGTTCGAATTCTAGATAATCACCATGTTAAACATATTTACATCTATGAAGAAAACTTAGACTTATTCTACTATTCCCTTTTTGCCATAGACTGGCAGTGGGTAGTTGATATTATTGAAGAGAGAAACTCTACATTACACTTTTTTTTAGGTGTAGATGAAAAGCAGTTTATGAATGATTATGTTAGAACTCTGCGTTTTAACGGTCTATATATGGCTGCCCATACTTATTTATACATGAGTTACAGTCGTGAGCATATTGAAGATGTATTGAATGAATTTTTTAATCAATATGTTCGTCAGATTATGGGTTGGGGTTTTTTCGATGATGGTGTTATTGGGATTGCTCAGTACTTATCCCGACCAAAAGAGCGAACGCGCTTAGCTGTTATTCCAGATCTTTCGATAAAAAAACAAATTAATTTAGCCAACTGTCCTCTTTTTATATTGGGTAATGGACCGTCGTTAGATGAACATATTGATCTAATAAAAAAACACTACGATGATGCCATCATTTTCTCTTGTGGTACTACTCTTAATACATTAAAAAAATATGGTATTAAACCTGACTTTCATGTTGATGTTGAGCGGATGAGACATACAGCTGAAAAAATAGAAAAATTAGGTCCGGATTACTTGTCAGGTATAAATGCTCTTACAGTTAATGTAATGCATCCAGATTTTTATCAGTATTTTGATAACTCAATAATAGGTTTGAAACCAAGTGAGCCTATTTCTTCTATTATGATGCTGAGTCGTATTGTATCAGTGGGAAATCGTCAGAAATTATCGACCATGCATTATTCATCCCCAATAGTCGCGAACTTGGCAATGTCTTATGCTGAATTGTTCCGCTTCTCTGATGTATATCTGATAGGAGTGGACTGCGGTTTTAGAAAACTTGACAAACACCACTCTAAAAGCAGCGGCTACTATAATGATGATGGCTCGAACTCAGGTTTATTTAATAATAATTCTCAGCTGCTAAAGCGACCGGCAAACTTCGGCGGACAAGTTTTTACTACTACGTTGATGGATACATCTCGTGTCCAAATTGAGCTTAGTATTGTCAGATCAAAGAAAGTTAATAAGCTATTTCAGTGTTATAACTTATCTGATGGAGTGAAAATAGAAGGTTCTACGCCATTACGAGAAGAAAGTTTACTAATTCCAGATTCTCCTTCTGGTTTCAAGAAAAAGGTTATTAAACATATTTTAGAGACGTTCTCAAATGCTGAGGATGCTTCTTTTGAGGGGAAGGAACTTTTAGATGTTGTTGATACATTTAGAACGATCTCAAAAGAGTTTTCTAATATTCTAGCACGTGACTTCGATAATGAAGTGCAGATTGTTGATGCGTTCTCTGAGTTTAACTCTTTATTGATGCAGCAATACTACAAGGGAACACCATTTGTTTGTGAGCTTATGTATGGGTCTTTTGTTTACTTTGCTAATGAAGTCGTAACGATGATTTTTCATAATGAAGATGATTATACTGATATTGCGAAAGAGCAAATACAGTTTTTTATAGAGTTTATTGAAGAAATGCCAAGCCAATTAGAAAACTATTCGAATTTCGTGGATAAAGGAAATGGATATTTAGACGGTTTGTATAACTTCTAATTATTTTTGCATTTCAGATCTCTACTTTTTAAATATAAGCTATCTTTATAATATTTTAGATTAGATGAAAAGTAGAGGCTTCTTTTAAATCTACTTATAAAATTTTCTTGTTTCAAATAGTGTGAGATTTAGTGGGCTAAAGCAATAGATGAAAGATATATTAGAGCTTGTTGGTCGAGAAACCGATCTTTTTTCGGAAGATATTATACTTCGTGAGCGAAAAATTGAGGATATAGTGTCTCGTTCCTCGTTTTTGGTTCTTGGCGCCTCTGGTTCTATCGGTCAGGCTGTTACAAAAGAAATATTTAGGCGCGGGCCTGCTAAATTACATGTCGTCGATATTAGTGAAAACAATATTGTTGAGCTAGTTAGGGATCTTCGAAGTGAATACGGCTATATCGATGGAGACTTTAGGAGCTATGTTCTTGATGTCGGCTCTACTGAATACGAGGCATTTTTTAAGGCTGATGGGAAATATGATTATGTTCTAAACCTTTCTGCTTTGAAACATGTTCGAAGTGAGAAAGACCCTTATACTTTGATGCGCATGATCAACGTCAATATATTTAATACAAATAGAACTCTTGAATTAGCGATTAAAAGTGGTGTCAAAAAATATTTCTGCGTTTCAACTGATAAAGCGGCTAACCCAGTCAATATGATGGGGGCTTCGAAGAGAATTATGGAAATGTTTTTGTCTCGTTTTAGCAAGGAGATAGACATTTCAACTGCTCGGTTTGCAAATGTCGCATTTTCTGATGGCTCTTTATTGTATAGCTTTAGAAATAGACTATTAAAAAAGCAACCTATAGTCGCGCCTAATGATGTTAGACGTTACTTTTTGACTCCTCAGGAGTCAGGTGAGCTTTGTTTAATGTCATGTCTTTTTGGAAAAAATGGAGATGTTTTTTTTCCAAAACTTGATGATTCGCAGCACCTTATTACCTTTTCTGAAATCGCTCGTCGTTATCTCAAGCAGCAAGGCTATGAGGCGCTTGAATGCGAGAGTGAGAGCGAGGCACGAGATTACGGTTTCCAAAAGTGTGACTCTAAGTTATGGCCATGCTTCTTTTCATCCTCAAATACTACTGGGGAAAAAGATATTGAAGAGTTTTTCACCGATCTTGAAACTCTGGATATGGAACGATTTCGTAGTATCGGGATTGTAAAGTCTGGTGGCGAACCTGAGGATGATATTCTCGATGAGTTTGAAAATTCTATTAATGAATTGAGATTAAGAGGAAGTTGGAGTAAAAAAGAAATTGTTTCTTATTTTCTTAAGGTATTGCCGGAGTTCTCTTACGTTGATGTCGGGAAATATTTAGACAGTAAAATGTGACTTTATTATTCATATGGAAAATTTGTCAGTAATAAAATTTATTAGAAACCTATATCAAACGAATAGTAATATTCCATTACATGCCCCTATATTTTACGAAAAAGAAAAATCATACGTAGCGGAAGTAATAGACAGTACATTCGTTTCTTCTGTAGGGCGCTATGTCGACGAATTTGAGCGCAGAATTGAAGCTTTTACTGGCGCCGAAAAAGCAATCGCAACGGTAAATGGTACGGCGGCACTTCATACTGCTTTGTATCTAGCTGGTGTCGCTGATGGAGATTTAGTTCTTACACAGGCTCTGACTTTTGTTGCTACTTGTAATGCCATTCGGTATTTAGGCGCAGATCCTATCTTTATCGATATATCTATGGATAGTCTAGGTATGTGTCCTGTCGCGCTCGAAGAGTATTTGGAGCAGAACGCCTACACAAACGATAAAGGGTGTTTCCATAAGCTTAATGATCGTGCAATCAAAGCAATATTACCTATGCATACTTTTGGTCACCCAGTTGATTTAGACTCCTTAGTTGCGACATGCAATAAGTGGGGGTTAACGTTGATTGAAGACGCTGCAGAAAGTTTAGGTTCATTTTATAAAGGCATTCATACCGGATTGCATGGCGATTTTTCAGCAATAAGTTTTAATGGCAATAAGATCATTACTACTGGCGGTGGTGGTATGCTGCTATGTAATAGAGTCGCG
Source organism: Marinomonas mediterranea MMB-1 (assembly GCF_000192865.1). Lineage (NCBI taxonomy): Bacteria > Pseudomonadati > Pseudomonadota > Gammaproteobacteria > Oceanospirillales > Oceanospirillaceae > Marinomonas > Marinomonas mediterranea. Next base: position 3,676,241 of record NC_015276.1, on the reverse strand, counting down.
ATGCAGGAAAGAGCCAAACATATTACTACAACTGCTAAAGTTGCTCATTCTTATGAATATTATCATGATGAACTTGCTTTTAATTATAGAATGCCAAATCTCAATGCGGCTTTAGGTTGTGCTCAAATAGACTCATTGCAGAAAATAATAGCAGATAAAAGAGAGATAGCTTCTTGTTATGAAGCTTTTTTTGAGAATAGCAATTTGAACTTTGTTAGTGAGCCAAAATACGCTAAGTCTAATTACTGGTTGAACGCCGTAATATTCCCCAATAAAGTAGCTCGCGATGTCTTTCTGAATGAAACGAATCAAAATGGTATCTTTACTCGACCTGTATGGAGGCTGATGAATGAATTACCTATGTTTTCGCAGTCTCTAAAAGGCCCACTTAATAATTCTGAATACATTCAAGATCGACTGGTTAACTTACCTAGTTCCTCAAGGAATCTACAGAAGGATACTGAATGAAAGAATATCCTAAAAAAGTAGCTGTTTTTACGGGAACACGAGCAGAGTATGGGCTTCTGTTTTGGCTTCTCAAAGACATGAAGGCTGATACAGAGTTTGAGTTGCAATTGATTGTTTCAGGGGCGCACCTTTCACCTGAGTTTGGATTAACTTATAAACAGATCGAAAACGATGGGTTTGATATAGATGAGAAGATTGAATGCCTGTTGTCATCAAATACTGCTATTGGTGTTGCTAAAAGTTTTGGGTTGTCCGTGATAGGTATATGTGATGCTTTGTCTAGATTAAAGCCGGATTTCATGGTAGTTCTTGGTGACCGCTATGAGACCTTAGCGGCTGCTCAAGCCTCAATGTTTTTACATATTCCAATTTTACATATACATGGTGGGGAAGTGACCGAAGGCGCATATGACGATGTCATTAGGCACTCTCTTTCAAAGTTGAGCACGTTACATTGCACATCAACGGAGAGTCATCGCCATAGAGTTATTCAGCTTGGTGAGCACCCAAATAGAGTTTGCAATGTGGGGGCACTAGGATTAGACAACCTGCGTCGCCTGGAACTTCTTTCTAGAGATGAGCTTTCAACTTCAATCAACTTCAAGCTTAATAGGCCGTACTTTATCGTGACTTATCACCCTGTAACTTATGGGGAGGAGGATCCAAAGGAGACGATGGTAGCGCTATTAGAGTCTTTAGATCTGTTCCCTGATCATCAAATACTCCTTACATATCCTAACGCTGATGAAGGCGGAAGAGCTGTTATCCCATTACTTGAGGATTATGCTGCTAGCCAACCAGATCGCGTCGCTTGTTTTAAATCGTTAGGGCAGTTACGTTATCTTAGTGCTGTTAAGTATTCTAGCGCTGTTATTGGGAATTCTTCGAGCGGTATTATCGAGGTGCCGTCTTTTAGTAGGCCAACAGTAAATATAGGAATACGACAAAAAGGGCGTGAGTCAGCAACGAGCGTTATCCATGCAAATGTAAATAAACACGCCATTGTTAGTGCTATCAATCAGGCACTCGAATGCTACTCGGACCTGGAGCTCAACCCTGCCCTCAACCCATATGATAAGGGAGATGCGAGTTCCGAGGTTATTAAGCTTCTAAAGTCTTTTAACTCTAAAGACCTTAAGTCTTTTTATGATATTAGTTTTGACCCTCAGTAAGGGAAATAGATGACGTTAATAATTGCAGAAGCTGGTGTAAATCATAATGGCGATGAAAAGTTAGCATTTGAACTGGTAAAAGCTGCCTCTGAAGCTGGCGCGGATATTGTCAAGTTTCAGACCTTTAAAGCTGAAAGTCTAGTGTCTATTCATGGTAAACAAGCAGAATATCAACGCAAAAGTATGGGGGTTGAAGAGTCTCAATTGTCCATGTTAAAGCGGTTGGAGTTGCCTTTTGACACTTATATAGCATTAGCTAAATATTGTGCTGAGCTAGGGATTGAATTTTTATCTACTGCTTTTGATTCTGAAAGTTTATCATTCCTTGTTAATAATTTAGCGCTTAAACGCTTAAAAATTCCGTCGGGTGAGCTGACTAATGCGCCTTTCTTACTGGAGCATGCTCGAACGGGGTGTGATCTTATATTATCGACTGGAATGGCATCAATTGATGAAATCGAAGCAGCACTTGGCGTGTTGGCATTTGGTATGTTATCGGAAACAGATAAAGCGCCTTCAAAGCTATTGTTTGAACAAGCATACTCCTCTAAAGATGGAAAGCGTTTGCTGAAAGATAAAGTCACTATACTACACTGTACTTCTGCTTATCCCGCTCCAGTTACCGATATTAACTTACGAGCTATCAATACGCTAAATGCTACTTTTGGATTAAGAGTGGGGTATTCTGATCATAGTAAGGGAATAGCAATATCAACTGCTGCGGTAGCCTGTGGTGCGACGGTAATAGAGAAACACTTTACTCTAGATAAAAATATGGAAGGTCCTGATCATAAAGCGTCTCTAGAACCAAAAGAGTTATCAGCTATGGTCAATGCCATTCGCGAAGTAGAGCAAGGACTAGGTCATGCGATTAAGGCCCCTACCGCCTCAGAACTCGAAAATAAAGATGTCTCTAGAAAAAGCTTGGTGGCTCAGACTGCTATTATTGCGGGGGAGTCTTTTACTAAAGAGAATGTTGTCATTAAAAGGCCTGGAAATGGTATGTCCCCCTACCTTTATTGGAGTTTATTAGATAAACAAGCAACGAAAGATTACCTTCCAGGGGACTTGATTGTTGAATGATGATAATTTCCCCCTTATCTTAATTGGCGGAGGTGGCCACGCCTCTGTTCTTGCAGATATTCTCATTTCTCAAGGTCGTGAGATAGCAGCGGTTGTTTCTCCGGAGATTTCTAATGTTAGGCGTATTCTTGCCGATACACTTCATATAGAGTCCGACGAGCAAATATTGAAATTTGACAATCAAAGTGTACGTTTGGTGAATGGAATAGGGCTAATGCCTAATTCTCAAAACAGAAAAAAGGCTCATCAGTATTTCGTGTCATTAGGTTATCGATTTGAAACTGTTGTTTCTGACAGTGCGTTAATATCGACTCATGGCTGTATTGGCAAGGGAGCACAAGTGTTATCTCGTGCTGTTGTCAATACTGGATCATACATAGGAGAAAATAGCATCGTGAATACATCCTCTGTGGTAGAGCATGATTGTTCTATTGGGGAAGGTAACCATATTGCTACTAATGCAACATTATGTGGTCATGTTGTTACTGGTGATGATGTCTTTATCGGTGCCAATGCGACAATAATTCAAGGTGTGACTATTGGAGCGTCTTCTATCATTGGAGCTGGTGTCGTTGTAACGAGAGATGTTGCGCCTAAAAGTATACTCTACGCACCTAAGTCGCACATTAGCACACTTGGCAATAGATAAGGTGAAAGCAATGAATTGGGGCCAAATTATTTTAAAATCTGAGGATACAATTCAAAAGGCGTTGGAAATTATTAATAGTGAGGCACTAAGAATCGCTCTTGTTGTAGATGACAATGAAAAGCTAATTGGTGTTATTACTGATGGTGATATTCGTCGCGGAATTTTAAATGGTTTGTCTCTTACTGAATCGGTAGGTGCAGTAATGACAACGAATCCCGTAACAGCAGAAGTTGGTACGAGTAAGCGTAAGTTAAGTAATATTATGGGTGAAAAAGGCATTTTATCGATTCCATTAATAGATGATTTTGGGAAAATAGCAGGGTTAGAAACCTTGCATAGTGTTTCTCGAAAGTCTATCTATAAGAATCCTGTTTTTATTATGGCTGGAGGCTTTGGAACTCGCTTGCGTCCGCTTACTGATTCATGTCCAAAACCAATGCTACATATTGTCGATAGACCAATTTTGGAAATTACTTTAAAAAGTTTTATCAAAGCGGGTTTTGAGCGGTTTTATATCTCAACTCATTATATGCCCGAAAAAATAACGGAACATTTTGGCGATGGCTCTAAATTTGGAGTTGAAATAAATTATATTTATGAAAATGAGCCTCTAGGAACTGGGGGAGCTTTAGGGTTATTACCTGAAAAGGCTGATAAAAGCCTTCCTTTGATATTAATTAATGGCGATATTTTAACAAATGTTGATTTTCAGAGTTTACTAGATTTTCACAATACGAATAATGCGGAAGCGACAATGTGTGTTCGGGAGTATGACTACCAAATTCCTTATGGTGTGATAGAAGGTGTAGGCAGCAGAGTTGTTGATATAAAAGAGAAACCTATACAGCGTTTTTTCGTAAATGCAGGTATCTATGTGCTTTCTCCAAATATATATAGCTCTGTTCCAAGTAATCATCATTTGGATATGCCAGAGCTATTGGAACGTAATATGAACGCGAATAAAGACGTACTCATGTTCCCCATACATGAATATTGGCTTGATATTGGTCGAATGGAAGATTTTAATCGAGCTCAGTCTGATATCCATTCTTTAAAGCTATGATAATAGTCGAGTCATATGCCGTTATTGGGCTAGGAAATATTGCTGAGCGTCATAGAAAAAATCTGAAAACCTTATTTCCTAGCTCGAAAATCTATGCTCTTAGTGCCAGTGGACGTCAGATTAGTGAAACGATTAGTTTTTGTGATGATGTTTTAGACTCTATTGAAGAGATCATTGCACTTAATGTTAAGTTTGTGATCGTTGCTTCTCCTGCCTCATTGCATACTCAACACTCTTTACTCCTTATTCAGGCTGGTATACCTGTGCTAATTGAGAAGCCTTTATCGCTCTGCTCTCAAGATGCACTTAAAATTAAAGAAGCGTCTGATGTTTTTAATACGCCAGTATCAGTCGGTTACTGCTTACGCTACTTGTCTTCTTCTGATGTAGTTAAGAATTATATACAGGAAGGAAAGATCGGAACTTTATTTCATGTATCTGTCGATACGGGTCAGTATTTGCCTGATTGGCGACCTAACAAAGCGCTTAGTGAAACGGTGTCAACGAAATCTGAGCTGGGTGGTGGAGTGTTATTCGAGCTTAGCCATGAGTTTGACTACCTAATGTGGCTATTAGGTCCTCTTAAAGTGAAATCTGCAATATTAGACACGAGTGACATTCTAGCACTGGATGTTGAAGATTCTGTAGATATTATTTTAAAATCTGACAAAAATGTGACTATAAATGTACATTTAGATTTTCTTCAACGAAAAGCACATCGTTACTGCCGATTCAAAGGAAGCCAAGGAACAATCGAGTGGGATTTAATAAATAATCGAGTTTTTTTATTATCTCCCTATGAAAAGGAGCTTGTTTTCTCTGATGATACGGTAAATTCAAATAGTATGTATCTTTCTATGTTGCTTGATTTTATAGGTCAGATAGATAACAGCATTAACTATAGAAGTAATTTTTTTGATGCTATTGAAGTCGTCACAGTCATCGAAAAAATAAAATCGAATGATTTTTAGAATTATTTTTCAACTCTAAAAATCTAGATCATTTATATAACCTCTTTTTTTTATATAAACTATTTTGGAGTCAAATTTTGAGAAAAGTGTTTGCCTTTATTTTTGCTAGAGGGGGCTCTAAAGGGGTTAAGAAGAAGAATATCCGTGTATTGGGCGAAAAGCCTTTAATATGCTGGTCTATAGATCTTGCTAATCGTATGGAGTTTGTAGACTCTACTTATGTATCGACCGATGATAGCGAGATTTCAGAGGTTTCCACTCGTAACGGGGCTATGCTTATAAAACGTCCAGATTATTTAGCGTCTGATTCTGCACCTGAGTGGTTAGCATGGCAGCATGCCGTGAATTATCTTATTGAGGAGGGGAGCGCGACCCCGAACGATATTTTTATTTCTTTACCTGCCACATCCCCCCTTAGAACGTATGATGATATAAATGGGGCTTATCAAAAATATGTTGAAGTAGACTCTGATATTGTCGTTACAGGTGTTTTGTCTCATAGAAACCCGTATTTCAATATGCTTAAAAAGGGAGATTCAGGTTATGGGCTTGTTATTCCATCCGACGTTTCTCGCCGTCAAGATGCTCCCGAATGTTATGACATTACGACAGTGTGCTATGTTACGAGTTTTAAACATATACAAAGTGCGAAGGGCGTCTTAGACGGTAAAGTAGAGTTGCATAGTGTAAGCCAACGTTCCGCACTAGATATAGATACCGAACAAGATTTTAGGCTGGCTGAATTCTTATTGCAGGAGATGGTATGAGCGTTGTAAAAACATTATTTAGTTTACAGGGCAAAAATATCTTAATAACGGGTGGTTCTGGTCATATTGCCAAAACTGTCGCTCGAGCGTTTTACTCTTGTGGAGCAAATTTGATTCTCATTGACCAAAATGAGGATGCTCTACGTGAGGCTAAGGATGACTTACTTAAGGCTGGCACTGATGAGCAGCATATCTATATTTCAAGAGTTGATTTAGAAAATGGGTCTGAGGTAAGCCGGTTTTTACAAGAAATAAATGATGGATATAGTACGCTTGATGTGCTTATAAATGCGGCTGCATTTGTTGGCTCCAGAGACTTGGATGGGTGGGCTGTACCATTTCTTGAACAATCTGTTGATACTTGGCGACGTTGTCTCGAGGTGAATCTCACAGCCCCATTTACCTTAATTCAAGGTGTGTTTCACCTGATGAATAATGCAAAATCACCTAGTATAATTAATGTTAGCTCGATCTATGGACAGGTAGGTCCTGATATGAGTCTATACCATGGAACGGATATGGGTAACCCGGCCGCATATGGGGCAAGTAAGGCTGGTTTAGCTCAGTTAACTCGATGGTTATGCACATCCTTGCCGTCTAAATTCCGAGTTAATACTATTACTCCAGGAGGCGTAGAAAGAGGTCAAGATATTCATTTTAAAGCCCGTTATTGCGAAAAAACTACAACTGGACGAATGGCAAAGGAAGAGGATTTGGTCGGAACTTTTATGTTATTAGCAAGCGACGCAGGAAGTTATATTACTGGTCAGGATATTGCTATCGACGGCGGCTGGACAGCAAAGTAACGTACTATTTAGAGTATGTGATTTAGAGCGCCAGCATTGGTATTAGTGCTAAGTTGTTTCTTTCTTAATAAAACCTCTAGAAGTTGATTTACCATCTCATCAAGTTCTTCAATCGCCGTATCGAAGGTTAGTTCTGGATTTATAGGTGCCTCGTAAGGGGCATCTATGCCTGTCATTCCTTTTATCTTTCCTTGTTTGGCCTTCATGTATAGGCCTTTGGGGTCACGAGCTGCGCAAACTTCGATTTTAGTTGATAGGTAAATTTCAATAAAATTGCTCTCTTCAAACAATTTTCGAGCATTTTCTCTATCATTAATATACGGCGAAATAATGGCACAGATCGGAATGGTTCCAGTATTGCTGACAATTTTGGCAACGTGAGCCATCCGTCTTATATTTTCGCTTCTGTCTTCTGGCGTCAAGGATAAGTCGCTGCATAGCCCCTTTCTTAGTTCATCACCATCAAGTATATAGCTACTAACGCTTTGTTTATCGAGTTTTTCTTTTAGTGCCTGTGCAAAAGTAGATTTACCTGACGCAGAAAGGCCTGTTATCCAAATACAAGGTGTCATAGGTGCAGCTTCTCTAAAACTTCTATCCCAAGAACAATAAAACAGATATGTACTTTATAATAAAAATCATCAACTTAGTATATGAAATAGTCCCAATTCTTGACTTAGTGGGCATTAATATTTTCGTTGTTAATATTGCATGATAGACTTATGCAAATATTTCACCGACTTCACAGAGCCCCCGCAATGCCAATCATGCGAACATACTCTCAACAAGATGTTGAAGTTGTAAATGACGAATGTGTTTACGACGGTTTCTTTAAAATGCATAAGCAAAATCTTCGCCATAAAAAGTTTAACGGCGAGTGGAGCGAAATCTTTACCCGTGAAATGATGGTGCGAGACGATGCAGTGTGCGTGCTTCTATTTGACCCAATACGAGATAAAATTCTTCTGATTGAGCAGTTTAGGCCTTGCCTCCCTAAAAGCGAGTCTCCGTGGTTAATTGAACTGGTTGCTGGCATGGTAGAAGAAGGCGAGAATGACGAAGAGGTTGCTCGTCGTGAATCTTTTGAGGAAGCGGGCGTAGAAGTGAAGCGTTTAGAATATATGTTCAAATTTGTCCCTTCACCAGGTGGCCTAGTAGAATATCTTCGCATGTATGCAGCGGAATTTGATGCCTCAAAAGTTGACCTTAATCGATCTCATGGACTCGATTCAGAAAATGAAGATATCAAGTTGCATCTTTTTTCCAGTCAGGAGGCCATTGCCCTGTTGGAGGAAGACATTGAAAACGCAAGTACTATAATGGGATTACAGTGGTTTGCTCTCAATAAGAATAAGTTAATGAAAAAGTGGGTTGATGAAGTTTAGTTGTATCGTACAAAATGTGCTGGGCCGTTTTCCTTTACTGAGGCCGCTTGTTGGGTTGATTTCCTTTTTGTTCATGTGTTTCAACGTATTGTTTTGGGCGGGCGGGCTTCATATTATCGCCATTGGCTTTTTATTTCCTCGCCGTTTTAACGAGTCGAAGGTCAATGAGACTTGTAACCAATGTTTTGCGGGTTGGATTCGCACGAGTTACTGGTGGTTTAACAAAGTACTCGGCGTAGAGTGGCAGTTTGATGACGGTATGAAACGTGATTCCGCTTCATGGCATTTGTCCATCGCAAATCATCAAAGTTGGGTCGATGTCTTTATTATATTGTCTCAGCTTGAAGGGCGCGTCGTGCCACCTCGCGTCTTCATGAAGCAGGCCTTGTTTTGGATTCCGTTAATTGGGACCGCGACGCGGATTATGGGCTTTCCATTTATGAAGCGTCATAGCAAAGAAAAGCTTATCAAGCGTCCCGAATTAGCGGGAGAAGATTTAGAAACAACACGGCGTTCGTGTAAACGATTCGCCAAAACGCCCAATACCGTACTAAGCTTTGTTGAAGGAACTCGCTATACTGAACGAAAGCACCGTCAGCAAAGCTCGCCCTATGGACGGTTATTAAAACCAAAAGCGGGTGGCATAGGTTTTGTTCTCAAAGCGATGCCCGGTAAATTTGAAGACATTATTGATATTAATGTCGTATACCCTCATAAGCAGAACAGTTTTTGGGATTTGCTATGTGGCAGGCTTGCAGCAGCGAAAGTATCAGTACGAAATATTGCGATCCCCGCGTTTCTTAAAGAGCCGGATACCGATCCGCTAGGCCGAGACCGAGAAGCGTTTTTTAGTTGGTTTAATCAATATTGGTATGAGAAAGATCGTAGACTAGACGCTGAAATAAAAACCTGGGAACAGGAGCTAGCGCGAGAGAAACGCAGCCAAACTAGGGAAAGTTCTGCGATGAAGTAATGCCCAGCATGCTTCAATCATTATAACTTTACACTGGATAGGCGATGACAAAACAACACTATGTTCCAAATCTTGCAGAGCTTCAGCTATTGGGCGAATTAAATTATCGCCGGATAGGTAAAGTGCTGCGCACAAAAGAAGAGGAGCGTGAGTGGCACTTTGCGATCGATACGTCTGGTCATCAACGAAGCTGTCTAAGTCTATCTTTAAAAGACGAGAGTCGATTTACGTCCGAATTGCTTTTGGAGTTCATGCCAGAAACCCAAAGCGAGTTAATGTTTGATGCCAAGCTTAAAATGATCATTCGGTTGTATCATGATGTTGGGTTAGCTGAGATTACCGACGGCCATCGGCAATTTCGTGGCAGTTACCCGTACCCCAATGATGAAATGCGCCATAAGGATGAGAAGTTCCGTTTGAATCAACAGCTCGCCGACTTGCTAGAACTGTGCTTGAAGCACGGTCACCGTCTGGATGATGTGTCTTTTATTCAGATGGCTTAGGCACCGCTAGATTCTTAAATAAGCAGTTTCCAAATACTCCTTAAATTCCAGGTATGCCCTTAAAAGTACCCGCTATGACACTAATCTACGTACATGGTTTTAACAGCTCAGAACGCTCATTTAAATCTCAACTTATAAAGCAAGCGATGGCCTCTATTGGAAAAGAGGCTGATTTTTATTGCCCTAGATTACATTGGCAGCCCTATTTGGCTATTCAGCAATTAGAAGTATTGATCGAAGGTAAACTCGCATCTGGTCAGAATGTCGCGTTAGTTGGAAGCTCACTTGGTGGTTTTTACAGTCTATACTTATCTGAAAAATATAACCTTAAAGCCGTGCTGATTAACCCTGCTGTCGAAGCGCCGATCTTGTTACAAGATTTACTTGGTGTTCAGGAAAACCCTTATACAAATGAGCGCTATACTCTGACGCAAACACATATCGAAGAGTTACAAACGATAGATGTCACAAAGCCTACAGGGAACAACATATGGCTTATGCTTCAAGAAGGCGATGAAGTGCTGGACTATCAAGCTGCGCTCAATCGGTTTAAGCAAGTTGAGCGTCTTACTCATGAAAAAGGCGGAGACCACAGCTTTGTAGACTTCGATCGTTTTGCCGAAACCATTTTAGAGTTCACGGGCGTTATTGATCGAACGTGTCGTTAATTGACGCCACTTGCATGTTTTGAGTAAAACGTCTTGTGCCAGCGAGAAGGGAATAGCTGTACTCATTACCTTTTCCTACGACATAGTCATTTATTCAAAATGACACCTTTGATAGACTCCCTCCTAGCAAATTTTTTTGGAAGTAACTAACCGTATGTCAGTAAAAGAATACAACGCAGGATCGATAGAAGTATTAAGTGGTCTGGAGCCAGTGCAAAAGCGCCCTGGCATGTATACAGAAACCACGCGACCAAATCACTTAGGTCAAGAAGTTATAGACAACTCTGTCGACGAAGCGCTTGCGGGGCATGCGGATAAAATAGAAGTAACGCTCTACAAAGATGGCTCACTGAGCGTAGAGGATAATGGTCGTGGTATGCCTGTTGATATTCACCCTGAAGAAGGTGTCTCAGGGGTAGAGCTGATCTTAACCAAACTGCATGCGGGCGGTAAGTTCTCAGGTGACAGCTACCAGTTTTCAGGTGGTCTTCACGGCGTGGGTGTATCCGTTGTAAACGCTTTATCCAATCAGCTGGACGTTTGGGTTAAGCGAGATGGTAAGCAGTATCACATTGCTTTTGCCGATGGTTTTAAAACTTCTGAATTGGCAGAGGTTGGTACGGTAGGCAAAAAAAATACCGGAACAAAAGTAAAGTTCAAAGCAGACCCAAAGTACTTTGACTCAGCTAAATTTTCGCTGTCACGTCTTCGCCACTTATTGAAAGCAAAAGCGGTATTGTGTTCTGGTTTACACGTCGTTTTTGTGGATCAATCCGGCAGTGAAGAGACTCGAGAAGAATGGTTCTACCAAGATGGCTTAAAAGACTATCTCGCACTTGCAAATAAAGGCTACGAACTTCTACCTGAAGAGCCGTTCATCGGCTCCTTGATAGAAACCACACAGGGTGTTGATTGGGCGGTACAGTGGTTGCCAGAAGGCGGAGAGCTAATTACCGAAAGTTATGTAAACCTTATTCCAACAGCCCAAGGCGGTACTCACGTAAATGGGCTGCGCACAGGCTTGTTGGAAGCGATACGAGAGTTTTGTGATTTCCATAACTTACTTCCACGCGGCGTCAAGCTGACCGCAGAAGACGTGTGGGAGCGATGTAGCTATGTGTTGTCTGCAAAGCTGCAAGAACCTCAATTCTCAGGTCAAACCAAAGAACGCCTTTCGTCACGCCAAATCGTACCGTTTATTACAGCGACAGTAAAAGACGCGTTTAGTCTGTGGTTGAACAAACACGTTGAAGACGCACAAAAAATAGCCGACGTTATTATTTCGAGTGCGCAAAAACGCATGCGCGCCAGCAAAAAAGTAGTGCGTAAGAAAGTGACTCAAGGCCCTGCTTTACCCGGAAAGCTGGCTGATTGTGCGGGTCAAGATTCAAGTCGAAGTGAGCTCTTCTTAGTGGAAGGGGACTCTGCGGGCGGCTCTGCAAAACAGGCTCGAGACAAAGAGTTCCAAGCGATAATGCCGTTGCGAGGTAAAATCCTAAACTCATGGGAAGTGGATCAATCACAAGTGCTGGCTTCTCAGGAAATTCACGACATTTCCGTCGCGCTAGGCGTTGACCCAGGGCAAGAGGACTTATCCGGTTTGCGCTATGGAAAAGTCTGCATTTTAGCCGATGCCGACTCCGATGGTTTGCACATCGCCACATTGCTGTGTGCGCTTTTTGTAAAGCATTTCCCCACACTTGTGAACTCTGGTCATGTCTTCGTGGCGATGCCGCCGCTATATCGTATCGATATTGGTAAAGAAGTGCATTATGCGCTGGATGATGAGGAAAAAGACATCATCATTCATAAAATTGAGGCAGAGAAAAAGCGCGGTAAACTCGACGTACAGCGTTTCAAAGGTCTGGGTGAGATGAACCCGCCTCAACTGCGTGAAACCACCATGGCGCCAGATACACGACGCTTGATTCAGTTGACAATGGACGACCCTTTGGAAACCGGTGAGGTGCTCGATAAGCTGCTTTCGAAAAAGCGAGCAGCCGATCGAAAAGATTGGTTGGAAACATACGGAAACTTAGCCATTATTGACTAGTGAGTATAGAGAGCCGCGTTCAAAAATCATGAGCAATGCGTTTCTCTTGCTATACTTAAGGTGATATAGGATCGAAAAGGATTCTTACAAGAGTGATTATGTCAGACGAAAGCAATAATAATGAAAGTGTTGAGGCGTTATATTCGCGCCTTGATCACTACCTTTCGACCTTGGGATCGGACCGTTCCATTATGGGGGTATCCGAACTCGATGGCTTTTTGACGGCAGTCGGTTGCGCGCCGGATTCGCATATCCCTGGCGATTGGCTCTGGGCCATTTGGGGGCCAGAAGACGAACAACCAAACTGGGAGTCCAAAGAGCAGGAAGAAGAGTTTCTCGGTTTGGTCATGATCATGTACATGGAATCTGTAAATGGCTTAATTCAAGGGGACTTGCATCCTGTTTACCTCGAACACACCGCGCCAGACGGCAAAGTAAATATAATGATTGAGGACTGGTGCGTCGGTTTTATGCGCGGCGCGCATCTTCTAGGCTTAAACTACTCTGCGGATAAAGCGTTTATCGATGAAGTTATGGCCTGTGTTCGTTTATACGGAACGGAAAAAGGCTGGCAGAAACTTGAAGGTATGACGGAAGAAGAGCGACAGTTTTGGCGTAGCACGTTGGAAGAGTCGATCATGCGTTTGGCGCAGTTTCATCATCCTGAAATCGAAGTCGTGCCGACAGGGTCGCGTATTGTTCACTAGTGTCTAAGCAATTTTAACGTGCTTTGCATTCCAATGCCTAATAGCGAGCAAAACTATAGCGCCTAATATTCCCCCTGTAAACGCCACCCAATGCTGCGTTGTCGCGCCACTATACTGTATTAAATAGTCTGGCGTTTTCGTGAACAGCAATGCCACACCAAGACAAATAAGCGTGACCACTTGAATCAATCTCGAGTATTGAGAGACCACTAAAATCCCGAAGCTACACCAGCCGATCACTAAGCTTGATGAGCCAGAATAGAACCAGTTATCGCTTCTCAAATAAAGCGAACAGTCGATAAGAGCAATAAGATAAACGCTAATCACGCTCCAGCTTTTCAGAGAAACTTGCTTATGTGATACAACAAAAATACATACCATTCCAATACAGTTCGTAAACGCATGCATGTAATTTAAATGGGTGAAATGCGCACTGATTAAGCGCCAAGGCTCTGAGAAAAAGGCTGCACTCGACAGCCTCCAGTGATGTTGCCATCCATCCTCGAATGGCAACATCATGACAACCACAAACGTGATAAAGGCGTAAAAGTAGTGAACGCCTAACGAATTACCTAGGGTTGATTGTGTTTTTGGCAAAGCGGCCAAACCGTTTTGTTGAAGCGAGCGATATCATTGATCATGTTTACTCTCTCGTTCATTTCATCATCAGAGCGGATCACATCGCTTAACGATACATTAATCATTCCACAAAGCTGCTTGGCTTGAGCAAACTCTTTAGCATCCAGCCCCGGTAGCGGTTCGCCTCGCCCTCCTTGGGTAATGAGACGGTAATCCTCAGTATTTTTTACTCGTTCTAGCTCGCCTTTAAGCCAGCTAGATTTTTCCGGTTGAGCGTCTACCGTCGTACAACCCGTTGTTATCATGCCTATCAGTGCCCCTGTTAATGTAAGTTTGGTAAATTTTCTCCCTTTTACTAAAGAGCTGCTTAGTGTTAACAAGATTAACGGTATATAAAAAAGGAAGGAGGTTGAGCCAGATAGGAAAGAGCTCCCTGAACTCGAATTGCTAATGCTGGTGGTGTTATTGCTATTGCTGCTGTTAATAACTGAAGGGACGCTACGTGGCGTACAGGATTGAGAGGGCGATGTTTCGGATCCATTAAACGTAAAGTGACAGGGCGATAACGCGAAAAAGCTTTTGTTACTGCAGCGAAGCATAATATAGCGATTAGCAATGTTCAGGTTAGGTACCAAAATTGTAGTTTGCCCCGTGTTTTGTATATTCTCCGCCAGTATTTTTTCACCTGCTCCAGAGAAAGCGGTGTTTCCTTCATCTGCGATGAGTACATCGACATTCGAACAATTCACAGGAGATGAGGATGTATTGGCAACATTCCAGTTAAGAGTAACGGTTTCTCCTGTGTCTGCAGTGACATTAGAGTTTGGTGATGTGATATAAAAAGGGCCAGAATTTGAGTCAACCGTCACCACCTTATCGTCGTAGTTACTCCCCGCTAGACTGTTTCCGTTACTATCGGTTTGTCTCACTGTTAATCTGAAATTTAAATTTCGGCTACTTGCTGGGTAGGTCTCCCCTAGGGATAGTTCTCCATCAACGAGGTCTTCTAATCGTGGTAGGTAGCGCGTTGCACTAGTTACAGTCTCCCACGACCTGAAAAGAGTTCGAGTTCCATCGTCAGCCATGGTTGTAACTGAGGTAGAGGCGTTACCTGTATCCATTTCCTCCCAGATATAGGTTAGGTTGTCATTCTCAGTGTCTGTCGCACTGCCTATGAGCATGAAGGGTGTGTTTGCAGGGATAGTTATGTCGTCACCAGCGTCGACAGCGGGTGCAGTATTGGCTTGCGAGGTGACCGTGCCACAGCTTGAGCCTATCGTCGTTGCTAAATAGTTATTAATTTCGTTGATACTGTATGCATGAAAATGTGGCGTTGAGTTGTTTTGTAGGTTTAGTATTCCGCATATTCCTGCATATGCCATTATGGTTGAGCCGCTGCCGGGTTCTACGGCCGAGTCTTCGTTTCTATTTCCAGAACAATTACCTGTTGTCCCATTAAATGTATGATTGGCACCAAATTGATGTCCGACTTCATGAGCAACGAAATTAATATAGAAGGCATCGCCAGTAGGGGAGGGGATCCCTGTAACGCCTTGTGCTTTTTTTTCGTTATCACAAACCGAGCCAAGTGTAGCAAGTCCGCCGCCGCCAGTATTTACGATGTGCCCAATATCATAGTTCTCGTTGCCAACAATTGAATCAAGAAAGGCTTTATTATAACTGATGTCGTTACTGCTGTTATCAAAGGGGCCAGCGTTAGCACTGTTCACGATTGTGTTTGTACCTGATACCAAGGTGAAGGTGATGCCTAGATCTTTTTCGTATACCTCATTTAATCTGTTCACCATAGTCACAATGCCCGCGAGTGCTTGGGATTGTCCGCCATAAAATTCGGTAAACTGATACGATGCAGAGACTGCCAAACGATAGGTTTTTAGTGTCGGCGTATAAGAAGCGGTTCGCTGTTGCACTGCTGCGCTTTCAGTGTCGCCCTGAAGCACTGTTTCGTTAAAATTAGAGTCTAACCCGTTACTGCTACGTGCATAGTAGCTCGCATAGTTGTTTGTTTCTCCAACATGAGTTGGATCAAGTGTCACTTGTCCGTTTTGTGTATCAAATAACCCTCGAAAGCCAAGTTCAGATACATCGAAACGACCACTGAGTCCTGTATTATCAACGGCATAGCCTTTGAATTGACGCATGTCGGGAAACTGTTCAGCAACTGACTCACTCATAACATGCGTAGGCGCTAAAATATATTCAATCGATTGACCATCAGGAAGCGGTAGATCAATACGATATTCGCTTAAGCTGGTATCAAGAAGATACTGCTTCAAATCATTAAAATCACCACTAAGTGGACGAGTTGAATCCGCTTTGACCAACTTGTGTGATTGATTGTTTTCTTGGCTGTCTGTTTGGTTAACGGTTTGATCAATGTTCAACGAGCTTGATTTTGCAAACGTCTCCAACGTCGTGCTTCTATCATGAAAATAAGACGTATTCGGGAATGCAAATGCCATGCTACTGCTCATAATCGCAATAGAGGTATAAGTGATCAGTCTCGACAGAATATTAACAGTGTGGTGATAAGCACTTTTAGATGAGCTAGAGAGAAACACGTTACTTCCTTGATGAAAACATAAGACATCAGAATAGTACGATTAAAGCATGGCTAGAGCAATGTGACTCAAACAGTTTCGGTTCGACGGCTTGCTGTTGATTTACGACGGACAGCTTAATAATGACACGACTCAAGAGACAGGAATAAAAAAGCCCGTCGATGAGTCTTAGACGAGCTTTTTCTCTACTTTGCATTAGTGTTTTATATCTTTTTTATCAACAACTAATCGCTAACCAACGACTTTCGCGATGCTTTCAGACAAGTAATCAATATTTTGATCACTGATGCCTGCAATACTCATACGGCCAGAGTCAGCAATGTAGATAGAGTACTCAGAACGAAGCTGACGTACTTGTTCTAAAGATAAACCAGAATAGGAAAACATACCGCGTTGTTGCTCAATAAAGCTGAAATCTTTGCTTGCCCCAGATGCAGCAAGCTTTTGCACAAGCTTAGAACGCAAGTCATTAATACGATCACGCATCTGCGTGACTTCCGTTTCCCACAGTGCTTTAAGATCTGGGTCCGTCATAATTGTGTGTACTAGAGTCGCACCGTGTGCTGGTGGCATTGAGTAGTTCGCACGAATCGCTTGTCCTATGATCGAAAATGCGTTCTTCGCTTCCTCAGCGGTTTCAGCAATAACGCTCAAACCACCGCAACGATCACGATAAATACCAAAGTTCTTCGAGAACGAGTTCGCAACTAACAAACTAGGTACGCGTTCAGCCATATAGCGAAGCCCTGCCATATCTTCTTCAAGGCCGTCGCCGAACCCCTGATAAGCCGCATCAATAAGCGGCAACAAGTTGCGCTTATTCACCAACTCAGTCAGCGCTTCCCAGTGCTCAAGGTTAAGATCTACGCCCGTTGGGTTGTGGCAGCAAGCGTGCAACAACAACACGTCGCCTTCAGTGGTTTCTGCTTCAAGCGTCGCCATCATTTCTTCAAAACGAACGCCATTTGTGACGGCATCGTAGTAAGGGTAGGTAATGACCTCAACACCAGCAGAGTTAAAGATGGATTGGTGGTTCCCCCATGTTGGGTCGCTTACCCACAAACGTGCGCCGTCAAGGTTCGCGCTGATAAAATCGGCCGCGACTTTAAGCGCGCCAGTGCCGCCCGGTGTTTGAGTCGATTGAATACGACCTTGCTTAATCACATTGCTGTCTTTTCCTAACAACAGATCCTGAATAATCGGCGAAAACTCAGGTGCGCCGTATACTCCCAAATAGCTTTTGGTAATCTCATTTTCCACCATAAAGGCTTCGGCTTTCTTAACACTTTCCAAAATAGGAGTTTGGCCGGAATCGTTCTTATAGACACCCACACCCAAATCGATTTTTTTAGGGTTCGTATCTTGTTGGTGAGCAACGATTAATGCCAAAAGTGGATCGCCTGGAACAGCCTTTAGATGTTTAAACATGGTTTAATAGATTCCTTAATGTTCGTGTTCGCGCAGTGCCGCGTCGTTGAATCGAAAAATGAGACGATTCAACGACAGAAAAGAGACCATTATTTTGCCCCAATAACGCTAAAATACAAATCTTTATCTGGCTAAATTGAAATACAGCTGTATATAATTCTTTACACACCTCAAGACTGATGCACGTGTTGATGCAAAACTTATCCTTAACTGACAAATTTAAAGCGTTAGACCAATGGCTGACAGCGACTCAACCTCTATGGCAAGTGGCAACCTTCGCCCAGACCCATTGGCCGTGGCAACACGACTACCCGAAATTGGTTGCGTATTTAAAGCAGCATGATGATCTGCCGCTAGAAGACGTCCTTAGTGATATCGAAAAGGTCTTGATCGAACACGTAGACGGCTTTCAGCCAGCGCCATTCATATCGCTAAATGAGCTTGAAGCATCGCAAAAGCGAGAATTGCCGAGCTACTTTAAATCAGGAATAAAAGGGCGCAAGTGGGCACAAATCGAATCATTTTCGAAACTTGTTCCTATTGCTGACTCAACCCTTGAGTGGTGCGCCGGAAAAGGCCACCTAGGCAAAGCCATTGCTTACCGAACTCCAACCAGAGTGGTCAGCTTAGAATGGCAACAAGCACTGTGTGACGCGGGTGAACAAGACGCCCAAAAGCTAGCGCTCAACCAAACGTTCGTGTGTGCCGATGTGCTAAAAGGCGAAGCGAATGACGCATTACAACAGGTAAAAAGCGCAGTGGCGCTTCACGCTTGCGGCGATTTGCATCGTATACTCATCGAACAAAGTCTGGCAAACCAGCTCGATGCCGTTACCCTGTCGCCTTGTTGCTACCACCTGACCCAAGAAGACACCTACACACCGCTTTCAAAAACCGCGCAACAATCGACACTCAAGTTAAGCAAACATGACCTAAGGCTAGCGGTAAAAGAAATAGCTACCGCCGGAAAGAGAGAGCAAAAGCAACGTGATCGAGAGCTGACCTATCGATTGGGCTTTGATGCATGGCAAAGACAACACAGGCAAATTGACGAATACTTACCCGTCTCAAAAGCACCTGACGCCATAATGAAACAAGGCTTCGACGCCTACTGCCAATGGGCTGCCACGCAAAAACAACTTACTTTACATTCTCTTGAATCCTTTTCTGAGTACGAACAAATAGGTGACATACGAAAGCGCCGGGTACTCAAGGTGGAAGCAATCACTCAGTACTTTAGAAGGCCGCTTGAACTTTGGCTTGTACTTGATCGCGCACTGCGTCTTGAAGAATCGGGTTACCGTGTTGAAATAGGGGAGTTCTGCGATAAAAGCATCACCCCTCGTAATCTATTGATTCGAGCGACAAAATGAGCGAGCCTCGATAGACATCAACAAACGACCTCTTTTCTCTTCCATTTTACAAATCCGAACTTGAGTTCCGTATAACGCATCCTTTACAGTGTTGTCTCCTTAAAGAAGGTACTTTAAAGAAGACACTTTAAAGAAAACACCTAAAAAGCGTTAAAGGGCAGCCTAAATACAGGAAGCGTTTACAGAAGTCGTCAAATAAGAGGCGGCGACTAAAAAGGAGCGTAAATGGAAGACAAAGCGGCAGGACATTTAAAACAACGCGAAGGTCACCAACACCATTGGCTGATTGAACTGATTGTCTTTTGGGAAGGGCAGATCAACGCCACACGCCTGATAGAAACGTTCGGCATCACCCGCCAAACCGCTAGCCAGTGGCTCAAACAATACCAAGACGACACCAACAACACGCTGAAATACAGCGCCACGGCAAAAGCGCAGGTCATCACACAAGACTTTACCCCTCGTTATATCAATCAAACCATCGATGAATATTTAAACTGGCTTGAGCTGGGTTCCTTTCCTTCTGAATCATTGACTGGAAGTGAGCGCTCACATATTTATAAAATCAGACCGCCTAATCGGTTTGTTTCACCCCTCGTAATACGGCCATTGATCAAAGCCATACGCAATAAAACCGCCGTCGATTGCGAATATTTATCCGTTAAAAGCGCTGACCCGATTGGCAGGCTCATCTACCCACATTCGTTCGTAAAAGCCGCCAATCGCTGGCACATTCGCGCTTATTGTGAATACCGCAAAAACTACCTCGATTTCGTGATAAGCCGCTTTCAGAGCGTCGAATACGATGGAAAACCCGCCCAAAATTCTCATCACGACGACACCCATTGGAATGCAGAAATAGAACTGATACTCGCGCCCGATTCACGGCTGAACGACAAACAAAAGCGCGTTATCGAGCAAGATTACGGCATGGAAAACGGCCAGCTCATCATCAAAACACGCGCAGCACTCGTCAAATACACCCTCGACGATTTACAGATAAAAACCAAAATGCTCGAAGCCGACCCACAGGCCCAGCAACTGATATGTGTTAACTACCCTGACATAAAACAATGGCTCTACGACTGAATTCAGGTAAAACAGAATCAGACCTGTAAGGTTGCCTTACATGTGTAAATTTACAGTGTTGTGGGAGAGAAGGGGAGCGTGAGAGAGTGAATACACGCCATCGAGTTAAGGATTAAAAGGAGTAGAGAATGGAGCAGTTTTCGCCATCGGACATGAAAACCATATTGCACTCAAAGCGAGCCAATATGTACTACCTAGAATACTGTCGCGTCATGCAAAAAGACGGGCGTGTTCTCTACTTAACCGAAGCCAAAAAAGAAAATCAGTACTACAACATACCGATTGCCAATACGACTGTCCTTCTATTAGGAACCGGAACCTCCATTACGCAAGCGGCAATGCGAATGCTGTCACAAGCGGGAGTGCTGGTGGGCTTTTGCGGAGGTGGTGGCACACCGCTTCATATGGCCAGTGAGATTGAATGGCTGACACCGCAAAGCGAATATCGACCAACTGAATATCTACATGGTTGGCTGCAATTCTGGTTCGACGACGACAAAAGACTTGCAGCAGCCAAGTGCTTTCAAAACGCTCGAATCGACTTTTTAGACAAGATCTGGAACAAAGACAAAGATCTAAAAAGCGAAGGTTTTACCACTCAAGACAGCATGCTATTGAAGGCGTTCGAAACCTTTCATCAACGTACCGAAGATGCCAAAAAGCAGTCTGACTTATTGTTAACCGAAGCGCAGCTTACCAAGGTGCTTTATAAATTCGCAGCCAACACCATGAAAATAGAAGACTTTACGCGTCAGCATCAATCGACCGACATAGCCAATGACTTTCTCAATCATGGTAACTATTTAGCCTATGGACTGGCCGCAAGCTGTTTGTGGGTACTGGGCATTCCTCACGGCTTTGCCGTTATGCATGGTAAAACTCGTCGAGGCGCTTTGGTGTTTGATTTAGCCGACTTAATTAAAGACGCCATTGTGCTGCCTTGGGCGTTTGTCTGCGCGGCAGAAAACGCCACTGAACAAGAATTTCGGCAACAGATCCTGCAAAAATTCACTGACCATAAAGCAATGGACTTTATGTTCGATACGGTTAAAACCATCGCTCTACAGGATTACTCCTCAGCGCAAATTGAGGAACAAAACCTATGATGGTGACCTTGGTTTCTCAGTGCGAAAAAAACGCCCTCAAAAAGACGCGCCGAGTACTTGATGCCTTCGCCAACCGAATCGGCGACAACACATGGCAAACCCTCATCACAGAAGACGGATTGCTCACCGTCAAAAAAATGCTGCGCAAAACCGCCAGTAAAAATACCGCCGTGAGTTGTCATTGGATACGGTCAAGATCAAGAAGTCAGTTACTTTGGGTGGTGGGGAATCGTAAGAAATTTAATGACGAAGGTGTCGTGCCAGTTAATACCACAAGGCGAAACCTTCTAAAAAGTGAGATAGAAAACGATTGGCATTATCTGCCCTTAATCAAAAGCTTAACTGCCGTCGCTGCCTTGTTGCATGATTGGGGCAAAGCGAGCGCGCTTTTTCAAGAAAAGTTGACACCTAATAGCAAAAACACCTTTAAAGGCGACCCAATACGCCATGAATGGATTTCCGTTTTATTGCTGCATGCTTTAGTAAAAAGCTCAGATGGTACAGATGAAGGCTGGCTAACACAGTTAAGTAACGGCAGCCTTAATGAAAATGAACCGAAACAACCGTTAGTGAATATCACCTCACCACTTGGTTCCTTGCCTCCTCTTGCTCAATTGGTTGCGTGGTTAGTTGTATCGCACCATAGATTACCGCTGCCCCCTAATCAAAATGACTTTAAAGCGGAAAAGGCAGAAAGCATAGAGCAGATGCTCAACCGCATTCAGCAAACATGGGGTTATGAAAATCGCTACGATGAGGCCGAATACGCTCAGCGCGTTAAAAAGTGTTTTCAGTTTCCCAAGGGGCGACTAGGTCAATCAAGCAAATGGCTTTCCAAGTTAAAACGCTGGTCAAAGCAGCTTCTCGAACATCAAATGCAAGCGCAAACCTGTATTGAAAATGGCAGCTTTCGACTGGTGCTCACCCATGCCAGATTGTGCCTCATGCTGGGCGATCATTATTATTCGTCACAAGATGCGGCAAAAAATTGGCAAGACAAAACGGGTCTATTCGCCAATACGGACAGAAAAACCAAAACACTAAAGCAAAAACTCGATGAACATCTCGTGGGCGTAGCGCATCATGCGACACAAACAGCGCATTTATTGCCCGCATTTGAAAAAGAACCGCCCGTTGCCGAAGCGGTGCAAAGCTTGCGAAAGCCTAGTCCAGCTGGCTTTAAATGGCAGGATAAAGCGGTTCAGAAAATTCAATCTTGGAGTGCTGAAAAACAACGAGACAAAAAGCACTGTGGTTTTTTTGCAATAAACATGGCAAGTACAGGTTGTGGTAAAACCTTCGCTAATGCCAAAGTCATGCGAGCCTTGTCGAAAGATCAAAAAAGCCTGCGTTTCATTTTGGCGTTAGGGTTGCGTTCTCTCACATTGCAGACTGGTCACGAATATCGTGAGCGGGTAGGATTGGATGAAAGTGAACTTGCAGTACAGATTGGCTCTCGTGCTGTGATTGAATTGGATCAGCGTAACGCACAGAAAGACAAGCTGGACGAAAACGCTTATGAGATAAGTGGTTCAGAATCGCAAGAAACGCTTCTCAGTGGGCATATTGACTATGATTGCGCGATCCCAGAAGAAGGGTTAGCAACGGTTCTGACGCAAACTCGCGACAAAGCCTTTTTATATTCTCCTGTCTTAGCCTGCACCATCGACCATATTATGGGCGCGACCGAGACCAAGCGAGGAGGTCGCTATATTCTGCCAACGCTGCGTTTGATGTCGT